>HF996057.1:146246-164228 GCA_000432515.1 Bacteroides sp. CAG:545 | reverse complement strand
CTATATAAAAAAAGAGACCAACCCTTTTGGGTCAGCCTCTCTTTAATTCCATGCCGGATCAGTCGACGGTCGTAATGCACGAACTGGCCGAAACGGTCTCACCTGACTCAGTGTATGATGCAGTGATAATCGTCCATCCGCTGTACTGGCAAGCCGTAACCACGCCGTCGCTTCCGTAGGTAACGTGCTGCACCCCGTCATCCTCGACAGACCAACTGCAAAGCGAAGGCGCAATCTCCTTCCGGCCTCCGTCCGGATAAACGGCAAAGACCTTGAGGCGCACGGACCCGCCCCTTTCAAGCGTCACCTCCGAAGGTGACACCTCCAGGGACATCATCTGCTTGTCCTCCGCCTTGACGGTGAACGTGACAGGCTTCTCGAACACGGTCGGCGGTGCAGAAAGGTTGCCGTTCCTGTAGAGCCGTACCTGTGCGTTGACGGTGGCTGTTCCCGGGGCGATGCCGAGGACGCCGAGTCCTCTGTCCGCCTTGACGACCTCCGGGCTGTCGGAAGTGCAGAACGCCTCAAGCGTAACTGCCTGGCCGTCGTCGTAGAGAAGAGTGCCTTCGACCTTTGCTGTCTCACCGACATGGATGGTGTAGCTTTCCTCGGACGGTGTCCAGGATATTGCTGTATTTTCCTTGAACCCAGTGTTCTGCTCCTCCTTGTTGCAGGATGTGCCTGCGATTGCCGCGATGAATGCGGCGGTGGCGGTCGCCACGATTCCAAATCTCGATCTCATTGAATGGTTGTTTTAAATGTTGATATTGTCTTCACCGTCTTCCTCAGTCCGGCATCTGCCCGATGATGAATCCCGCAAGAATCAGGAATACGGCCAGGGTGAACTTCACCGTACCGAAAACGAACTTGAACAGTCCGGAAAGTAAATTTCTCATCACAAATCCCTCCTATAGTGTTATTTATTGTTTTTCTGACCAAGACTTCTATAACCGTCAACAAGGCCCTTCAGGCATTCCGCCGCGTCCGCTGCCTCGTCCATTCCGCATCTGAGCGTGCCTGCCGTACAGTTGTCGAACAACCCGGCATCAATGGCCCTGGCATATTCCCTGACGAATTCCCGGCACGAGGAGATGCTTCCGTCGATGGAGCCTTCGACTCCCTTGACTTCCTCAAGACAGAAAAGGGCCTCCTCCAGACTCGTCCTGGCCCTGGAAAGCTCATTGAGCACGGCAGGCGCCGTCTCTTCCGAAGCCCTCCTGTGTGCGGTGCCGACGATCCTGCTGGCCCTGTATCCTGCCGCCAGAGCCCTGCCGATGGCGTCCTTGTCCTTTTCTTCTTTTCTATCCATAACAAGCGTCAATGTGTCCTTGTGGACGGCGGAAAGCTGAAAAAGTGTCCGCTTCTGTCCGCCCGCGTCCATAAGATTATAAAAACAATACAAATATAGTATTATTCATCTACTCTACAAAATTATAACGATACTTTATGTTAATTTTAGACTAACAATAGGTTAAGAGGGGCGATACAATTAAGGCGACCGCATCTGCGGCCGCCGTCTTTGGGGTTGAAGGTACGACCATCAGTCTTCAGTTGACGAGCATCGGTACCCCGATACCAGGAATCCGAGGTGCTCCTGCGCGGTCTCTGCGTAGGACTCGGCATCCCTGAGCGTACCAAGCTCAATCCGGTCAAGTTCTTCCATGTCTCTCATTGCCTGCCGCAGGCTCTCCAGATAGGCCGTGCAACTATGCCGGCAGTCCTCGATGGAGGCTGCTGCACGCAGCACGTCCTCGACCTCGGCAACGGAGGTCTCCAGGCAGCGGATGGTCTCGTCCAGTTCATTGATGACATTTGGTTGTGTGTACGCCGACAGCAGCCTTCTGGCACGGCAGATAGATTGATGGCAGGCGGCTCCCCGTACGGCAGCCGCTTCAAGTAATACATTTTTTCTCATATGTATTATTAGATTGATTGGTTATCGGGATGGACACCGCGTCCTTCCCTTCACTGGCGCAGTCGCCGCCGGAGAAACGTTCTCCATGAACCTGCCGCAATCTGTACAGTCATCTCTTGGATATTGTTTTTGTACTCCAGTAATGGACGCACTTGGGATAGATACGGCTGATCCGCGCAGGCAGACTGCCGTGGGCTGCGGCCATCGGGACTCCGGAATGGACGGAGCCGCATGAAAAGTGAAAGCTGGTTCTCTAGCGGTGTTTTCGGATTTGCGCGGGATCCGTGTCCGGATATGGGCACGCGCGTCTGAAGAAGGCCCGGAGGTTTATCTGTACGGACAGGTAATGACCCGTTTCCTCCAAAGGCCTTGATGTATGAAAACTGCGGACAGAATCACGACGTCACGGATTCTGCCCACGATAGTAATCTTGTCTCCTATGGATGATTCCTTGTCCGTATATCTTCATCACGACTCTATTCTGACACTATACCTGCTGAAAAGCGAAAAGGTTGCAAAGATAGTTCACCCCAGCCGTTGTTCGTAATTATTCGAAACAAATACGTATTTTACCGGACAAGAGGTATCCTGACGCGTATTTACGGTAGTTCATTATCCAAAAGAGAAAGGCGCCGCCGCGATTCACATCGTGACGACGCCGCCCGTACGTACAGGCTTGCCGTTAGAACTTAAAAACTGATATAAATAAGCACCATTCTGCTATCCCTCCGGCATATCCTCATCCCGACTCCTCTTTGCGAGTGGCTTCAGGTTGCCGATTATCGGGGTATACTGCTTGACGCTGTCCTGCGTCAGCCCCATCTCCTCACGCTTCTTCCTGCCGACCGAGAGCTTGACGAAGTGCGTGTTGCCGTATCTGTTGTCGGGCACCTCGCGCACCTCGATGTCCATGTAGATGTGTCCGCCCTTCTCCTTCGAGCCTACGAATATGGAAGGATTCCCCGACACGGGAATGACGACGGTCTGGTTCCCGCCCGCCGTCGTCTCAAGACGCGCCCCGTTGAGCGCCGAGAGGTCGATATTGCCGACCAGTGACTGGTTGTTTGCCATTTTCTTGTGGTTTTATGTTGGTATTGTATCTTGCCCGACCTGCCGGAGCGGTTAGTCCGCCAGGTCACGGCAAATATAAGAATAAATACTTTAAGATTATTATTTAGATACTATTTAATGAGGAATTTTCCACTTCCGCTCACTTTCGAAGAGAATCTTGCGTATATCTCAGGCTCGTCCTTCTCAAGTGACTTCCTGTCGAGGGTAACCGTCGTCTCAGGTTTGCCGTACTTCATCCACTTCTCGGGGAACTCCTTCTGGAAGGCCTTCTCGTCGAACACCTCCTTGAGGCTGCTCTTCCATGTGGCCAGCATCCTTACCTCTCCGGTGTCGGTGTCAGTGTAGGAGAGAGTTTCGGCCTCTCCCGTAGCCATCTTCAGCGCATCTGTAAGATTAGTCTCGCGTTCCTCGAGTTCCTTGAGTTCTGTCCGACAGTCCTTGAGTGACTTCCACAGTTCGAATATGGCCTTGTCGGCATCCGCCGTGAGTCCTTTCCTGGACTTGGGATAGCGCCTCAGCGTATCCGCGGCATTGGTGTCTGCCGGCGGGATATCCTTCCCTATATTCTCGTTCCAGAAGCGGTCGATCCTTTCTATAAGCGCATCGAAGAACGGCCGGTTGAACGGGACTTCCGCATAGTCGAAATGCAGCGTCGGGGAGCCCGTGATCCAGCAGAGCGTGCCGGCGTCGGCTCCCAGGATGCCCATCTGGTACTGTATCTGGCAGTACCAGTAGTCGGGCAGGTCATCCTTGTCGACAGTCTTTGACGTGGACTTTATCTCAAGCACCCTCGCGTCCCTCATCGTCTGCTCCGCCGCCGGAGTCCCTTTCGGCCAGTAGAGGCGGTCGGGGCTTACGCGGAGATAGTCCCTTTCAGTATCCACCGCCATCCAGTCTCCCTCGGACGTGATGTCGACGATCGAGCCGGTCTTTCCGGAGAACCATTCCGCCACGGCAGGCTCAAGTATATGACCGTTGAACATGGCGTCGCTCTCCTTGACGGGTTCGGCCCGTCCCGTCTTCAGCAGGTACAGCCCGTACGGTGTCTGGAACGGGCTCGCGCCCATTATTGTTCCGGCGTCGGACGACCCGATGCCCCTCTTTCTCTCTTCAAGCCACTCCTCGTGGGTGGCCGGTCTTATGACTCTGTAACTCATTTCTTTGTCTGTTTTCAGTTTAACTTGTCCTTTATGTCCTTGTAGTCCGCGAACCTGACACGCTCGCAGAACCGCTTTCCGTTGTGCCAGAAGTCCTGCCACAGGTCGTCTGAATCCTCTCCGTCCCCGTTGACGCGGACCGTGATTTCCGGATACGCCCTCGACAGCCGCTCCATGTCCTCCTCGTAGTCATACCATTTTGCGTAGACGGACTCGTACAGCGACAGGTCGTCGCATGAGAGAATCCCGTCGATCTCCCTTGTCATGCTCCGGTACTGTTCTTCCGGACCCTCCTCAAGGGTGAATACAAATTGTGTATAATATCCCATAGCATCTGTTGTTTAAAACCACTCTATCCTTATGAAGCCGTTTGACTTGTCCGAGGAATCCAGCCATTCCCTGAATACGGAAATGAGGTCCTCCCTTGTGTATCCGGCGTCGAGGACGGCGTCCGTCTCTTCCGGTGCCTCTCCGTTCTCCAGCGAGGCCACCAGCGACCCAAGCCCTTCGCGGCTCAGCTCCATCACGGTCTCCTCGGCGTCGCAGTATTCCACGAGGCTCTTCCTGCCGCCGTCTCCGTCCGGATATTCATAATTCTCAAGCAGACGGTTGACCGCGTCGCACGCGCCGGCCGAAAAGCATCCGGTACCGTACTGTACCCGGTATGTCGTGCATACATGTGCCCTGTAACCCATATGTGATTTGATTTGCGGGCCGCTGCGGAAGCGGCCCAGTTGATAACCTAACAGTCCCTGAACACTGCGAAGCCGATGCGGTTGCCGTCATCATCAAGGCTGTTGTTGTACATGTCAACCATGTCGCGGAACTCCTGCGAGCGGAAGAACGCCGCGTCTGCACCGGGCGGCAGATCAATGTATTCTCCGGCGTGTTCCCGCATCTGCGGGATCTCGTCCTCGGTGTAAAGGTAACCGTCAAGGACGAATGCCGGCAGGTCGGTGAACCCTTCCGGATTGCATGTATTGTGGAAGTTGCCGAACTCGTCGGTGGATGACCAGGCGAACTCTATCGACGGGAACTTGCCCCTGATGAACTCCTCCATGTCGTCCGACTTGCCCCACGCAGAGACGGTTGAGAACCTCAGCCTTCCGTCAGCGTCGACGGAGAACTCTTCCTTCTCGTCAACGTCCGGCCCGCAGAAGCATGCTACGGCGTGGAAGTTCGGGTCGAATGTCCCTCGGCAGTAGATAGGGCTTTCGTCAATCTCCTCCCTCGTCATTCCGAAGGCGGCCAGGAGGTTTCCCATCCAGTAGCGTCCGAAGCTGAAAGGCTTTCCTTCCAGAAGGTTCGGCATTGTGTTGAGTGTGCTGGCGAACTCCTGGAGTTCGTCCATGTCGCCGGTGGCGATGTAGTTTGTGCAGGCCCAGTTTGGCATAATCTGTAGGTTTTAGTTGTTTGACGTTTGTCTTCCGGAGAGTTTCATCAGTTCGTTGAAATTCTCATCCGTGATGTTCCATTGCTTGCGGATGGCGCTCTTGAGTGTCCACGACGGCTTATCCTTCGGTTTCTTGGCAGCCCAACTTATGAAGGCGTTCCACCTCGGATGCTGAGGACTTAATTCAGGCAATCCTTTCGGCTGCTCCGGCAATGTAGGCGCACAGACAGGTGCAGTCGTTTCCTTCTCGGACGGGATTGCCACTGTTGACGTCTGACTCGCGTACTTACTATCGTTACGACCACGATAGATATCCGCTCCAAAGCCGAGCGACTTGCAGGCCACTCCCAAAGCATCCGTATAAGCCTTCTTGTAAGCCTCGTCATCAACGAAGAGTCCTTCGTCCGTCTTCAGTACCAGACGGTTGCCACCGGTTCCACGTATTGGCTTACTCCACTTGCCGGTCTTTGAGTCCTTGATGTAAAGATTGAGGTCTGTGAATACGCAGATCTCTCCGTTCTGAAGGGCTACCTGTTCCTGACGGGTAACTTCCGTGAACCATCCTTCTCCCGCTGGGCCGAACAGCCTAGTGAGCTGCTCTATTCTCCACATGGGGTCAATCTCGGTAAGGCGCTTTCCCCAAGGCGACTCGAACGGCTTCTGCGCGTCTTCCGGGACGCTCTGCACCTGCTTGAAGATATGCAGGTTGTCCGCATTTTTCAGTTCCATATTGCAGTTGATTTTAAGTTGTACTTTCTCTGCCTCAGGCATTGTTTTTCCTTTCCCTTGACGGGCTGCCTGTGATGCATTGAAAGGATACGGACGGAAGAGAAAGGCAAGGGCGGGCCACGGAAACCGATGCCTGAAAGGTGTCTGTTTCCCGGAACGAAGGAACTGTCCCTTGCCGCCGGACGGACGCGTCCAAACTTTGCGGAACAGGTGGACTGACAAGGGAACAAGGACAAAAAAATCCTCTTAATCGACAAAATTACCCTAAAAAAGGCCTCTTATCCGACAAAATTGCTTATTTTTGTTATCAATAACATTGTTATTGGAAAAATTTACGGAACATGATCAATATTCACGAGATAATCATGGCGACTTCCGATAAAACGGAGACAGCAAAGAAGACCAATTTGATAAAGAATGGCAAACTTAGAAAAATAGCGCCTAAGGTTTATACTACAAATATGGATGAAGATCCTATAATAATAGTGAAAAGGAATCTATTCTATATACTTGGTCAATTGTATCCAAATGCGGTGATAAGCCATAGATCAGCATTCGAGTTCAAGCCCACAGAAAATGGAGATATATATTTGACATATAAATACTCTAAGATTGTTTCTTTGCCTGGGATTAAGGTTCATCTGATTGAAGGACCTGCCGGAACTGAATATGACAGACCTTTCATTGGAAATCTGTTTGTGGCAAGCAATGAAAGACGCATTCTTGAGAATCTCCAAAAAGGTCGTGCCAGAAATGGCAGTGATTCAAAGTGCCTACCTCGTGAGATCATTGAAAACAGCCTTGAAAAGATGCTTCAAGTAAATGGCGAAGCCGGAATCAATGAGTTCAGAGACAAGGCGCGATCTACATCGATACTGCTGGGAATGACGGAAGAGTTCGAAACCTTGAATGGAATAATCGGCGCCTTGCTGTCCACTAAGCCATCTGCTATTCTCACGTCAGACAACGCAATAGCCCGTGCGGCTGGGCTTCCTTACGATGGTGACAGGGTGAAGTTGTTCGAAGTCCTGTTTGAAGCTTTACACAATGAGATATTCCCGGTTATTGATGAACCGAATCAGACAAATTCTGAATTCAGGAACTTCGCTTTCTTCGAAAGTTATTTCTCCAACTATATTGAGGGCACTGAATTCGAAATCGAGGAAGCCAGAGCAATAATTGATACAGGTCAGCCAATGCCGGCAAGAAATGCAGATTCTCATGACGTGTTGGGCACATTTCAGATTGTATCTAGCCGACGTGAAATGCGACGTACTCCACGCTCTGCAGAGGAATTGATAGAGATACTGCAGGAAAGACATCGAATCATGATGGCCGCTAGGCCTGATCGTGATCCGGGAATGTTCAAGATGAAGAACAATCATGCTGGAGATACGCATTTCGTGGACTATGGACTGGTGCGTGGCACCCTGACGAAAGGATATGAATATTACCGGACTCTTGAATCTCCTTTCTCAAGAGCTCTTTTCATGCTCTTTATGGTAAGTGAAGTTCATCCTTTCAATGATGGTAACGGACGCATATCGCGTATCATGATGAATGCTGAGATGGTCAGTGCTGATCAGTCTAAGATTATCATACCTACCGTATTCCGCGAAGACTATCTTAACTCTTTAAGACGGTTGACAAGACGCTGTGACCCGTCCGTGTTTATCAGAGCCATGTCCAGAGCACGCGAGTTCAGCGCTAATCTTATAGGTGATAATTTCATCGCAACAAAGACTTATCTTGAAAAATGCAACGCATTTAAGGAAGGTGAAGACTATATACTTCGCTTTTAGTCTTAATCGACAAAATTACCCTGAAAAAGGCCGCTTATCCGACAAAATTGCTCATTTTTGTTATCAACAACATTGTTATTGGAAAAAAATCAAGGAGTATATTTTTTAATTTACACCACATAGTCCCTGTCCAGTTCCACAAGTGTATCAACCCTGAAGCAGCGCCAGTCCCGGCGCTCAAGGTCGAAATATGAGAAGGTCCCATTGAACGCAGGCTTGCGTTTTGACGGGGCTTTCTCTTTATTCTCATGACGTTCAATAATGTCCGATGCTCTCGTGCCGTATGCGTCACGATGTTCTCCATTCACTTTAGTGAATACAAAGTGGCACATTCCATCTACCATTAGGTTTTTCATTTCTTCAATGTCGGAATAGATTTCAGCTGCTGCCTGGAGAGGCTTGCTGTCAGCGAGATATTTAGCAATCTTATTCAGTTCTTCATCGTTATCCTTTGTGTATCTATAGCTTAATCTTTTCATTTCCATTGTCTTTTTGAGTTGTCCATAATTGCTTTCTTGATCATCTTTCCCAGTTCGGGAGCCAGTCCCGACATGTCCGTCATGCTGACGTGGTGGTCATACATAGCCGAAGGGTCGTACTCGAAGTCGATGCCGATGCTCACGAAGGAGAATCCGTCTCTGGAGAGTTCCTTCACCGCTTTCCTGACGTTCTCTACCGGTTCGCATGGGGCGCCGTCTGAGACCACGAACAAGAGGCACTTTTCCCGTGTCCGAGCCCTTACCCTTGACGCGGCCTCACGGATGGCCCTTGAGTCGCTGTTGCTCCAGTCCGCATCAATGCTGCCGAGGACATGCTTGTCCTTCGGTGCCTTTCCTTCCCTGTAGGCGTTAAGCTTGACGAACTGGCCGTTTTCCGTCGTGTGGCCGTAGATATACAGGTCCACGTTCCTTATGCCGGACATGGCCTCGTTCAGGAGCACTGCCGTATCCCTTGCAGCCTCGATTTTCTCTCCCTCCATCGAGCCGCTCTCGTCAACGAGGACGCACACGGCCATCCGGTCAGCCCTGACAGTCCTCTCCTGACGGTAGATGTTCTCGACGCCCTGAACTGCCTCGGCCAGCTTGCAGGTATCCAGACTCCCGCTCCTCAGCCCACGCAGGTCAAGACTCCTGTCAGTGCCGTTGCCTCTCAATGCGTTAGCCATCGCAGGAACGAACCGTCTGACTCTTGACAACGACTCTTCATAACGGGACCTGTCCGCATCCGGACGGTGTATGTTCACCCTGTCCGTCGAGCTCATTTCAAGTTCTCCTTCCAGGGCACGGCCGAGCCGGTTCCCGTCCTTCATGATTTCTGCCGACATGCGGCTGTCGTCCAGCCGTGAAGGAGTCTTTCCGTCAGAAGGAACCTGTATGACATCCTCCTCAAGCGATTCAAGGACCTTCTCCAATGCCTTCTCAACTTCAGAATCCAAAGGACTGCCGGCCTTTCCGCCCTGCTGCGGATTGTGCCCAGACTTGTTCTCCTTCTCGAAGAAAGCCTTTATCAGTTCGTATATGCGTTCGGCTGCATCCAGCACGTCCCGGCAGGACTTCGGGAATGGAAGGACAGCCTCGCGGACATCGTAAAGGGTGTCGGCGAACTCACGTGCGTCATCCATGTCAAGCGCCTCGGGATAGCGCACCATAGCCAGTATGGAGTTCATGAGCCTGACCGGACGGCTCAGTCCGATGCTTCCGGAACGGCTCCGCATCCTGGCAGAATGCCTGTCAAAGTAGTAGTATTTGGCGCATCCGAGGAAACCCGCCAGTCCGGGGCGCTCTTCTCCGGTGAGCATCTCTATGCGCTCGTCCTCGATGATGTTGAAGAGGTCAGCCACCACACGGTTTCCGGACCGGGACATCATGTTGAAGTCCGTATAAAGCAGATGACTGCCTTCATGGACTGCAAGCCCCGTGAAGATGTCTATCTTCTGCGCGGCTGACAAGTCCGGATTGTCGAACATGTCGGTAGCGACGCTCACGACGCGGCCGTCAGTGCATGAGACATCGGGAGTAAGCGCGATCCTGACCCTGAACGGAGTGTTCATCGCAACGATCATGTCCCTTGCGTGACCGTATGCCATCCTGTGAAGGTCTGCGCTGTCCTTAGGTGAAAGCATCGCGGCGGAGTATACCGCACCTGACACAGATGCGTCCTCCTGTCCGAGCCTTCCGTTTGTCCTGACACTGGTAAAATACCGGCCGGTCCTCTGGAGGATGTCCTTCTCCAGAACTTCGATTATCTGTTCGGTTGTCATACCTGCTCCTCCTCATCTGTCCCTTCACGGTTCACGTCGTGGAAATCCCTCGCTAGTTCAATGGTGTCCCTGATGAGCTGCGCACCAAGAATCCGTATGCAGCCTCCGAAGAAGAAGGCATAGAGTGCCCAGTAGACGATGTCTGATAAAAGTTCCATAATAGATAAAAGATTAAAGATTATTGGGCTTCCCTTGTCGGGGAATCCTGACGCTGCCGCATGGACGGGACAGAGGCAAGGGTGTCGTCGGAACTGATGCGCCTGTGTCCGTTCCGACGTATGAAAGGCGAAGCCGGCCCTTGCGGACAGGGACCGGCCATAACTTTGCGGAAAGGATTCAACGAAGCGGGAATAGAAATAAGTACAAGCAAAAATCAAGTCCACCTATAGGATGACTCGGGAAACATGCAACATACCTATCAGATAATTCATGAATTTTAATTCTATCATAGAACCCATTGATAAAACCGCAAAAAGACAAAGAGAGCGACTATTTAGTCACCCTCTAATTATAATATAGTATAATGTTATACTCTTCAATCCTTTTGATGTTTAAACATGCCCGTAAACTCGGACATATTCGATGAAATCTCTTCCAAACACCTCTGTTGAGACAAAATAGCATCTCTCATATCTTCCGCATAATCACTCATATTTACGTTATGAAGCATGGATCTAATCACCGCGATAGATTTCTTTATCGTTTGATACTCATTCCATTTTCTCCGCCTCGCCTCCACCAAATCCGCACGATCATTCAGTTTGAGAATATCTATTGTCGCTTTACCTTTTGAACTCTCCGCTCCGTCAATTACCCGTGCTTTAACGATATGCTCTTCAAAGCAAACAAACCGTCCTGGGTCTTCAGATGTGGGATTGATCAGCAAAGATACCTCTTGCGTTACATTTCTATGTGGAACGTCTCTTTTATGTTCATCCTCCAATGGAAAAAGATTCTTCTTGAAAGAACGATTGCATTCAGAGCAGCTCAGAAGTAAGTTATCCCAATTGTATGCTAGCCAATAATAACCAGGCCGATTCATTGCAGAACCGAAAGACTGCTGATAGGCTTTTTTCGGTCTGAAGTGCTCAACGTCTCCAAAATCCCCATTCAGGTAACGCTCGCAATACGAACATTTGTTATGTTGGTCAGACTTCAGTCTATCTTTTACTGTCGAATCGGCATAAACCTCACTGCTGAATGAGAAATTCGTCTCGCCGTTATCCGCTTGTTCTATCAGTTTCGCCTTCAGTTCTTCTCCTCTAGTGAGAAGTATATCTGGAACTGGAGTACTTTTCGATATCTTATTCATATGTCTCTACTCTATGTTGAGACTTTTCGCTATCTTATAAAGCAGGTCTCTTGATTTCAGTTGCTCAATGGAATCGCCAAAAGACAGCCGTGAAAGTTCTTTGTCAAGTTCCTTGAGACGCAAGTCTTCATCTGAAGTTCGGTTATTCTTCTCAAGTAATGATTTTTGCTCAGACAATATATTATCCCATTGAGGAGAACGGGAACTTTGGAGTCCAAATAATTCACTCAACAGAAGTTGGCTTATATCATAAGTTTCGTATCCTTTTGCATCTGCATCAACGATTCCATCCTCACCCAACACTATGACTTGCGCAGTGTCCATGGCGCCAGAAAGTATTACCGGGCTGTGTGTGGAAACAATGAACTGTATATTTGGGAATGTCTTAGACAGACTGCCTATAATTGTGCGCTGCCACTTCGGATGAAGATGAAGATCAATCTCATCTATCAAGACTATACCGTTAGACATTAGAGGATTCTCCATGTCAGGATTAGCCTCAGCCATACGTGAGGCGATATCCGCCACCATTGCCGTCACGATTTTGTAGCCGTCACTCATTTGTTCTATTCGTAGTTGTCTGTATTTGCCGTCACCCACTCTTTCATCCATAACAAACCGCAGCGGATGAATCATCATTCTTGGATTTGAGAATTTTTCTCCAACAAAAATAGACAATGCTTTTCTTACAGTTTCAAGAGGTTTGCTTTTGTAATCCCAGTCACGATGGTCTTCTCTCTCTCTTCGTTCCTCGTCCTCCATCAAATCGAACCATTCAATGAACTGCCTAAAATTAGCGCTGGCCTCAAGCGCACCAGTATAGGAATCCCATCGAGTAAACGCTTTCTTGAAATCCCTTTTTCTTTCAGGTGCCTTTATTTGACCTCGTCCAGTTCCATAATATGCAACAACAGGAAGATTACACTCTTCCTTATTATTGATTTTTGACATCAATAAATCAGCATAGGAATTAACATTTTTGAGGATCCCTTCTGGAGACTTGGACTTTCCCTGCCTGTATCTTAAGATATCAATGTCTCCATTGTAATACGTATCAAATAGGGATTCAACCTGCAGGTAATCTCCATATTCCTCGTTTTCAGTAATATGAATATCCGAATCAGTGTATTGCTTAATGGCCTGTCCAGGGAAGTTTGATGTAAACGTGCTGATTGAAATCGCAATAGCATCCAGAATAGACGATTTTCCACTGCCATTATTCCCGACAAGAATAGTTACATTTTTGTCGGAGCTAAATTTCAATATTTGTTCATCCTCGCCAAATAGACGAAAATTTCTCAAAGACAACTGCTTTAGACTTTTCATTCAAACCAATTATTTATATCGCAAAAATACAAAATATTCACAAAAGACAATCTATTAAACCGTCACTTTCTCCATTGCATCGCCATAAATACCAAACCTATAACAATTGTCAAGTGGATAAATTCATGTATTTGTCCACTTTAGGTATTACTGAAAGTCCGCCCCAGGTGCCGTGGATCTGTCCAAGGGAGTCGATGGACTCAACGACACCAGTCCTTCCGTCATAGCTTTTCGCCTGGAGGTCCTTGCCTCCGTCGTCATCCATCCTGACGATGAGGATGGTGTCTCCTATATTTATCTTATCCATAACAAGTTCATTTGCAGGTTGTCGTATCAATTGCATTTCAATGCCTCCGCTATTGAAATGAGCGTAGGCAGCTGAAGCCCGTAGAACCCTTCGTCAATGACGAACCAGCCGGGAATGTATGATTCCTTTGCCATGTATTCCATGGCCTCGTCCCTTGAATAGTCGTTCATGTCGCCGTCGCAGGTCATGAACACGTACAGGTCGCCGTCAATGACCTCAAGCCGTCTGACCTCCATCTCCTGTATCGAGTCGCTGCATGGATTGAACACATATCCGAAGACCTTGTCGGACAGGTCGAGAGTCCATCCGCCCATGGTGAGGCGGATGATCTCATTCCTCAGAAGGATGGTGTCCTTCCTGATTGAATCGAGCGCCCTCATAACACTTCAAGGCTGTCCGCCACAATTTCGGTCGCATTAATCTCGGCGTTGTTGATGTCCACGAACCTGCGGCATCTGATGCGTCCCGTCAGATGGACCGCCGTTCCTTTCGCTATCCTGTCAAGGCCGCTGACGTGCCCGCCCTCAAATGCGATGCAGCTGTGCCAGGTGGTCTCGATGACCGGCATCCCGTCGGACGCCCTGTAGACGTAATTGGTGGCAAGGGAGAACCGGGCAATCCGTCCTTCTCCCGTTTCGTTAATCCGTACTGTGCCGACGGCTCCCCGAAGCTCGACACAGTTAATACATTTAGATTTCATAACATAATAGATTACGCATCCAACAGCAGATGCTTACGATGCTTTAAAAGAGCATTGCTAGCGAGTGAAAAAGAAATATGCTGAAATTGATGCACGCAGTGTGTGCCATTTCAGCATATTAGGTTTTTGTTGAACCGGTCTTTTGAACGAGAAGATATGCTCTACCTTTGCAGAGTGAGCGAAGAATGTTGGAGCCGAACCGTTTTTCTTAGATCAGTCGCCTTTTCTTTAATTGCAAGTCTTTTCCGGCGTATTTGACGATATCATTACCGAGAAGGTACGCCTCAGTGCTATACTTCGCAGGGCTGTCTCCATTCCTCGTGAAATTGGCCTTAGAGTTTCGGATGGCGTCCTCGATATAAATAGGCATTAGCCCGCTGTCAAATCCTCCTGAGATCTTGCTGTTAACATATTCCTTGAACGAGGTGTAAGATGAGACATCCTCATCATTTGGCTTGGTCCCGTAGATATGATAATATAGCCATATCTCGAAGGAAGGATTACTTTGCGCAACATTCCAAGCGATGTAATTCTTTCCGGTATTCTTTTCTGCACAGAATGTACGCAGACGTTTAATCAGGCCTTGTTCTTCCCATTCGTCAGTATCAACTACAAACCAGATGATATCCTTTTGATCGTAATCAAGGGTGTAAACCGGTGTCTCTCCTTCAAACAATTCTTCAGCACGCATCATCAGATTATTTGGAGAAGACCTATGATTGTATGGTGTGATAGCGATAACTTCAAGATTGGAAGACAACCCACTGAAGAAATCGAAATAATTCTTTTCTCGGTCATCACCCTCGCAGAACACATAAATTTTCTGCGCATCCTTGGAAGGCAAAGCCTTCTCATATATTCTTCTTCGCTGAATCATCGCACCTACCAGTTTAGGTCTTTCAAATTGGAGAGGAAAGGTATTCCGCCGTAGCGGCCATTTAAATATCCGTGTTCGATATTGGCAGTCTTGTGGATATTAAAATCGCTCAGAGGGTATATCTGCGTTGCCTGACTGCTATCCTTCTGAGTAAGCCATATCTCATCTGCCCTCAATATCTTCTGATCAAGGAGGCATGACTCATGCGTCGTGAATATCAATTGTCCCCGACAGGACTCCTTTTCAGAAATCTTGGATATGATTACCTTAATCATTACAGGATGTACACTCCTCTCAATCTCGTCAATGAAATATGTCTTATCCTCGATGAAGATGCTGTAAATGAACGGAATGTAATCAATAATCCTTATTGTTCCGTCAGATTCACTTTCCAGCGGCATCTGACAATCATTCCCGGAGATGTCAACATGTATAGGCTGCATCATTTTGAGAAGACATTCTCCGTGCTCATATACAACTGACGCATAGACGCGTGAATCGAACCTGTTTTCAGCGGGGATTGCCACACCTGGGGTTTCCTTGGCTATCTGCATCCGTCTGCGCAGGCTGGGGGACAAAGTGTCGTCATTCTCCTGAAGGATAGTCGTTCTGATTACAATTTTGGATATGCCGGTATTCATCTCAGGAAGGAGTCTGTTGAGAAGTTGAAGCATTTCCGGATTCTTGTCAAGCTGATGTGCAGTTATCCCGCTCATTCCGTTAGGCTTGACAATCGTTATGTTATTGAAGAGCCAGTCATAGGCCTTTGATATTGCCTGTATGTCTTCAGGGTATTTCTCGCCCATGAATGAAAGAAGCAGGTCGGTCTTTCCCAGTATCTTATCCGTAAGAGCATCGGCAAATACTGCGTTTGATGAGTTCTGCTCCAGATATCCTTTGTAGAATTCTATCTTCTGAATACCCTTCTCATTACTTCTGGAGAAGACGAGTTCGTCATCTCTTTCCCTGGAAATGTATAGTTCCTCTTTAACTATGCTGTCCCTGACGAAGGAAAGTGTATAATAATATATGACTCCATCATGATAGAACTCGACAGCTATTGAAACAGGAGAGTTCTTTGTGTCTTCATTTAGCAAGAAGGGAATTTTGTAAAAACTGGAAGAGATGTTTTCAACAGTCCCGTCATGCACGATGTCACGCAGGATGGATATCGCCTTGATGAGATTGCTTTTCCCGGCACCATTGGCACCATATATTGCACTCAACCTGACAACCTTAGTATGATCCTGACGTACAATATGGCCCGGCAGTTGCTGAGAACGGCTGCTAGGAAACAGATTAAACTCCGTCTGTTCTTTGAAAGAGAAAAAATTCTCAAAGATAACCCTCAATAGCATATAACAAATCTTAACGGTTAATATACGCAAAGGTATATTATTTCTGCCACAATTCAAATATACTTCTACAATATCCGTTAAATTTTAACGGATATTGCCTATTTCTTAATCTTCCACGATATCTATCTCGCGCAGAACATCTTGTTGACGATTCCCATCTCTCCCTCCGAAGGAGTGCCTTCGAAGTACGGCAGGAATATCTGCGTGAGTGCCTCGAGTGCACTGTACCCGCAGCTGACCAGCTTGGCCGCCATGAGCGTCTGCCTTACCGTCACAGCAGTCGAGAGTTCACCCTTAGAGTAGCTGTCACGTATGTCCTTCGCCACCTTGCAGATGTTTATGGCATCCGTCTTCTGAATCCCATATCTGGAAACGAGAACTGCCGTTTCATCGTCCACCGTCGGATACTCCATCTGAAGACGGAAGAAACGGGAACTCAATGCCGGGTCGAGCATATTTGTTCCCACGAACTCCGCCCCGATATTGGCAGTGGCCACAAAGACGCATTCTGGATGAACCTTCACCATCTGGACCGGAGAAACGTAGTCGTTGCGCATCTCCCTCGTGCCGTCAAGGCAGGACATAAGGTAATTGAGGGCGTTCAGCGGAGCGCGGTTTATCTCGTCGAGAAGGACGACCCCAGGTCTTTGTATGTCCTCAAGAAACTGGGCCGGCTCAAATACCGACTTGCCGTCCTTGATGCGGTGAACGCCCAACAAGGCCGACATCGGGTCCGACATCGTACCCATGTTGTACTTGCGGCATTCCAGGCCGAGCCGCTTGCATGCGAGCAATACCAGCTCCGTCTTTCCTGTTCCGGACGGGCCCGTGAGAAGCAGGTTGTCATGGTTGTGGATGAATGTCATCGCCATCTCCCACCGGCGGCTATCTATTGAAAAGCCATCAGTAGAGATAGACGGCTTCGACCACGCCTTCTCCGTGCGTATCCTCTCAAGAAGGGTTTTGCTCCTGGATGGAGCGTTAGTTTCCACAGGCTGCGCGAAAAGGCCCTCCAATACGGAGACATTATTCTGTTTGTATTCCTCCCAATCCGAAATCATCTCCTCCGATGGCTGCAACGGGTCTTCAGGACAATCCATAGGAAAGATTCCGCCGATGGCTGCCATGAACGGGGCAAGGCCATCTCCGTTTGAACGTGAGCGCGACTGACGCAGTTCCAACGCCGGCGTGCAGAAAACAGTCCCAATAGGACACCTTGCCCTTATCTTTGAGTCCGCCTGAATGTTCAGGTTCTCCGGAATCTCGGTGCCGTCCTGGAATCTCTGGCCGGGAAGCGCCCTGAGCCTGTTCGTCCCGCCTTCGGGATATGTTTTCAGAAATATGTATCTCATTTTATGCAGTCTTTTGCCGGACTTGCCGCACGCCAGTCTGTCCGGCGTCCCGGCTTCCGGAATCACACAGCATACATTGGCCCGGAAAGGGGCGGACAGGCACAAAAGGACAGCTGCGGAAATGACGCGACGCCGCGGCGTGTCCCTTTCCGCAGCGTTTTGTGGATTCCGCACCGGGGCCACCTTCGCGGCGTGATTCGGATGCCGGATGCCGTCACATACCATCAATTTGTATTTAAATAATTATCATTTTATTTAATAAAGTATTGTTTTAATTATCTTTTGCCTATCTTTGCGTATTGAAACAATTATCTCAAAGCAAGAAAACAATGGCAACTTTTTTTGTCGCCTGTCTGTTGGGGGTATGCCTGACAGCGGCAGTGGTCGTAGGAGTGACACTCCTCTTTTCGGAGCGGTTCAGAA
>HF996057.1:128995-146208 GCA_000432515.1 Bacteroides sp. CAG:545 | reverse complement strand
TGGCGGAACGACAGTGGCGGTCGACAAGGGCGGCCCCGTCTGCCGAATGGTGGAGATCAGCGGTTCCGACGTCAAGATCTATTACAACCCCGCGCCGGAGGAGCTGGAGGATGCCGTCCCGTTCATCGAGTCTCCAGGCAGCCGTCCGCTTGACGACGGAGAGTCCGACTTAGAGACGGCCGTCGGAAACGGATGCAGTGACGGGGTCATGCGCGACGCGCTGGTTTCGCTGATGAAGTCGGGAATGACCGTGGTGGGTCAGGACGGAATGCCCCTGTCGATTGAGGACATCATGGATTCCAGGGGATGCATCGAGAGGGTCATCGCGGACGGCGAGAAGACTTCGGCGACCGATCTCGAGCCGGCACAGCAGAAAAAGAGGACAGGACGCAAGTCAGGCAAGTTCAAGGGTGCGATGGGCAAGCTCGACAGAGAATTCAAAATAAAGGAGGAAGAATCATGAAGAACCTTACGAGAAGAATATGCGCAGCTGCAGCGGCGCTGACTGCCGGCATCCTGCCCGCGGCAGCCAGAATCGGGTCGACAGACTCGTTCCTGAAGGCGGCACAGGACAAGATTTCAGGTCTTGGCGCCAATGGATTTGACATCATAGCCATGATCATCGGCCTCGCAGCCGCCGTGTACCTGATAATGATATTCATCGAGTCGCAAAAGACGCAGTCCCAGAGCAAGGACTCTCTGGTGAGATGGTTCTGCATCCTCATCATGTGCCTGATAGCACTGGAGCTGTTGAACACATTCATCTTCAAGTAGCAGCCATGAAACTTACGGTCTACAGGTCGCTGGACAGGAGCGTCCAGTTCTTCGGCATCAAGGGAAGGTTTCTTATTCCAATGGGAATCGGAGCCGTGACATCGCTCATAACGGCGTGCATGATAGGCTCGGCGACCAACGGGCTTGCCGGAATCGCCCTGTTCCTGATACTCTTTTTCGCCTTTGCCATGGCTGTTGTTGCCCTTCAGGGTTCCATCAGTGAGAAGGCCCTCTTCAGGAAAATGGCCATGTCAAGATGCCCGCAGTACATCAAAGTCAAACCGCAGAGACTTATCGGATCATGGAAATCAACAGAAGAATAGCTGAATTGGAATCCGTCTTCCCGCTCGCCGGAGTGGATGACGGATACATCCTTTCCCGGAGCGGCGACGTGACCGTCGGATGGGAACTGACCCTTCCGACGGCCTTCACCGTGGACAGGGCATCGTACGACGCGATGCTCCGCTCGATGGCGTCCGCCATAAGGGCGCTGCCGGACTGGACCATGGTGCACCGCCAGGACATATACCTGGACAAAACATACAAGGCGAAAGACAGGACGGCTTTCCTTGATAGCGCCTATGAACGTCACTTCGACGGGAGACATTATCTTGAAGGTCGCCATTACCTCTACCTTACATTCGCAGGCAAGTCCTCATCACTTCGCTCCACCTTCAGTAGCGGACTCTTCGGAACTTCTATGCCCAGGAATCTTGCCTCACCTAAAGACCTGGTTGAGTTTCGCGCCAGGAGCGAAGAGTTTATTGCTGTAGCTACCGCAGGAGGACTGGCAAGAGCACGAAGACTGACAGATGAGGATCTGATAGGTCCCGATGGCCGCGGTGGCCTAATCGAACAGGTAATGACTCTCGGCACAGGGATGCTCTCTGACGTTGCCCTGACGCCGGAGAGCGTCCGCGTGAATGACGAGACGACGGTGTCGTTCATCCTCTCGGAGAGCGACTGCCTGCCATCGAAGGTGTCGAGCGTGCGCCGCGTGGACTCCATGAGTTCAGCTACCTCGGAAGTGGACCTCTGTCTCGCATCGCAGGTGGGACTCATGCTGTCGCGGTATCCGCACATCTGCAACGTATATGTCGTGAAGGACTCGCAGCAGGGAGTCCTCTCCGACCTTTCCAGAAGGACGAGATACATGCGGCAGTTCTCCACTGACGGAGCCAACAGGGCCAACGCCGACGAGAACGACCTGTTCAAGGAAGACTCCGGCAAGGAGCAGCTCTGCGCTGTCCATTCCCACTGTAACGTCATCTGTTGGGGACGTAGCGAGCAGGAGCGTCTAGGCATACGCTCGGACGTGAGCGCCGCGCTCTCGTCGATGGGCGTGGACGCCGTGAGGGACATCCATTCGGCGCCCGTCCTGTGGTACGCGTCCCTGCCCGGGGCGGAGACGGAGCTGAGCCGCGAGCACCTCATGCTCACGGAGCTGCACGCCGCACTGGCGTTGGCACAGTACGAGACCTTCGACAACGGCCTGAAGAGAGGTGCGCTGCGCCTTACCGACCGTCTGCGCCATATTCCTCTGACATTGGACGTGCAGGCGGAGGCGGAGAAGGCCAACCTCGTCAGCAACTATAACATCTTCCTCGACGGAGCGTCGGGAACCGGAAAGTCATTCACCACGTCAAGTCTCCTGTACAACATGTACTCATACGGCGAACACGTGTTCATCATCGACATCGGAGGTTCGTACGAGCAGGTCTGCGCCGTCGTCGCGGAGGAGAGCGGAGGACGCGACGGCATCTATAACCGTTGGGACAGAGCCCACCCGTTCTCGTTCTGTCCGTTCCAGTCATTCCGTGGCTGGATTACGGACGATGGAATGGTGAGACGTGACGACCCATCGCTGAATTTCCTCATATCCCTTCTGATGACACTGGGAACTGACAGCAAGAAGGGAATCCGCCTCGGCGACTTCGAGGAATCAATCATAGTCTATCTGGTCACATCATTCATCGAGGAATGGCTAGAGGAGGAGCATCCGATACGGTTCCCGCTGTTCGATGACTTTGTTCGGTGGATACGCGCGTTCCTCATATATGGGGATGACAATCCGGAAAAGAAAGGAACGATGCGTCCGTTCCTCACAAAAAACGGAATCCGTGTCGAGTCGGGGGCGTTCAGCGGCGAACAGTTCGTCGAATCGCTGTCATCATACGCCTTGGACGGGCAGTTCGGTTTCCTTCTGAACTCCGAAGAGCCTAAGGACCTGTTCACGAGCCGTTTCACGGTGTTCGATGTTGGTGAGCTGAGCAGCGTGAACAACGACAAGTTCTACTCGCTGTGCGTGCTCTGCATAGTCAACGCATTCGACATCAAGATGCGGTCAAAAGAAATTGAAGGGTTCAAAGTCATGGCCATCGATGAGGCGTGGAAAGCAATATCGAACCAGACTATGGCTCCGTACCTTCGTGAGCTGTGGAAGACTGCCCGCAAGATGTCTACCTCGGCCATGGTCATCACCCAGGAGCTCGATGACATACTGACGTCGGACGTCATTCGGGAGGCCATCCTTCAGAACTCGGACATCAAGATACTCATGAGCCAGGAGGGCAACAGGAACACTTTCGGAAAGATAAGCGGACCGCTGGGACTGTCACAGATGGATGTGAACCTGATCTTCAGCATGGCCGGCAAGGAGAAGAAATCCCGCGACGTGTTCATCAAGTGGGGCGGCGGACGGTCCGGTGTCTACACCGTGGAGGCCTGTCCCGAGCAGCTCTGGGCCTTCGAGAGCAACATACAGAAGAAACGGCCGCTCATGGAGCTGACGGCGGAGACCGGGTCCATATTCGGGGCGATCCGCACGTTAACCGAAAAGGGCATGATGCCGTAACACATCAGGCTGAATGAAACGACACGTCATCATACTGCTCGGCATCGCCGTCTCCCTGTTCCTGTGCCGCAGTGCAGCGGCGCAGGAGGTGGTCGTGGACCCCACGCACATCGGCGTAGCGGTCGAGAACACCGCGTCGTCGCTGGAGGAGATGATAACGATGATTGAGGAGATGTTCTCCCTGAACGGCAAGCTCGACGACCTGTACGGCCTTGCCGAAAAGGCAGGCGAAGTCGCCGACCGCTTCAGGGAGGTCGGCTACCTCGTCGACATGACCGACTCGTACAATGACCTCCTGAAGCGCACGTACGAGTACTCGGCGAAGGTGAAGAGTTGGGCGGCGGAGGGCGACCTGTACGGGTACGAGAGGCAGCTTAGATATTTCCACAGCTGCGAGATGCAGGGAATCAAACTCTTCAACCAGTACGTCGAGTACTTCAGGAACCTGAAGACCTCTGATGCAGACAAGGCGGAACAGGCGCAGAAGGCGCTCAAGGAACTGGACAAGAGGCGTATCGCAGTCACCCGGGAGATGGCTTCCATTGAGCAGTCCCGCCAATTTGCTGCCGGCATTGCCGACGCGGTACGCTATCTGGACAAGTCGATGGACGCCAGGAGCTATGCCGAATACTACAGGCCCCTCGGGAGCATGGACTACGCAGCCTCCTCGTGGATAATGCTCGTGAGGGTCATAATGGGAATTGTGCTCATGTTCCTGGTCGTCTCGGCGTTCATCATCATCTTCAGGGGCCAGGAGATGGGCACGTTTACCGGGGCAATGGCCCTCATAAGGTGGTTCATCGCAGCCACTGTGACTTGGATGCTTCTTGAACTCTTCAACTCTTTGATAGCATGACGGATACAATGATACTTACCACATTGGGCGGGATATGGGGCCTGTTCCAGAATGAGAACGAGGCGATAGTGGACGGGAACCTGTCTTCCATCCAGGCGCTCGCCGTCATCCTTGCGGCCATGCTCGCCGCATTTTCACTCATCAGGACAAGCGTCGACTATGTCCATGGAGACGGCCGGTTCGGATGGCAGCTCATGCGTCCGATAACGATCCTGCTGCTGGTGATGAACTTCTCGACGGTATGTTCTGCCATGGACGGCGTCGTGAACATCTTCACCAGGGAGATCTGCAAGATATCGGACTCAAGCCTGTCGGACCTCGGCGACGCCATCGGTGACGCCTTCAGCAGTCTCGGCGAGGCGCAGGCCGACCTGATCAAGGCGACGGACGAACTGGCGGAACAGGAGGAATGGGGACTGTGGAAGAAAATCAAGGAGGCCGTCAGGATCGCCGCGTCGTCTTTCCTCAAGACGTCACGGATAAGCACATTGACCGTCGTCGCATTCGTCGGAAGATGTGTCATGGAGCTCGCGTTCTTCGGGGTACAGGCGTTGGCCGCAGGCATTCTGGCCCTCATACGGATGTTAGGTCCCTTCATTGTGGCGCTCTCCATTCCGGAAGTCTGGAAAGGCGGCGCCACCGGATGGGTGGCGAGATACATACAGGTATCCATGTGGGTCCCTACAGGATACTTCCTGATAGGAGTGTTCACGGCCTACTTCAGGGCCGTCTGCAGGGACATCACGAACGGCGGCCTGGAGGCCGGGATATTCATCATCGGCACAAGCCTGCTGGTGGTCACGACAGGCATGATGCTGTCCATTCCGAAGATAGCGTCATGGTTCATCAACTCGTCGGGCTCCAACAACGCCCAATCCGGCCTCGAGCGCTCGCTCCAGAGCCTGGGAAGACATCTGATAAAATAAACAACACCAGATATGGAAAAGATAATCAAGGAATTAGTTACGATCAAATCCAGCGCGGAGAACATGAGGAAGATGACGACGGCGGCCCTGTGCATCGCCGGGCTGGTCTGCGTCGGCTCCGTAGCGGCGGCGCTTCATTTCACGGCATCACGGCTGTCGGACATCTACGTGCTTGACCACGGCAGCGCCTTCACGGCATCCGTCGGCGAGGAGGACAGCCAGCGCGAACTGGAAGTGCAGGACCACGTGGCCCGCTTCCACGAGCTCCTGCTCAACCTCTCGCCGTCGAGCGAGGCGATAAGGACGAACATCGACAGGGCACTCACCATGAGCGACCGCTCCGCATACAACTACTGGCAGGACCTCTCCGAGCAGGGGTTCTACCAGAGGCTCGTCTCCGCGAACATCAGCCAGCAGTTCTCAGTCGACTCGCTGGTGACGGACATGGGCGTCTATCCGTACCGGACCAGGACCTACGGGAAGATGTACCTTCTCAGGGAGTCCAACATCACGGCATACGACGTCTGCACGTCGTGCAGCGTCGTTGACGTGGGGCGTTCGAAGGGCAATCCGCACGGACTGATGATCGAGCAGTTCAAGATCGAGTCGAACGAGAAGATAGGGACACGCAAGAGGAACTGAGATGAAACGGACCAGGAATCTCGCACGCATCGTCTCGGAGAAGATTGATGCCGTCCGCGGCAACGGGAGCCGTCTGGCGACGGCGCTTGCCGGAGGATGCCTCGTCGTGGCGCTCGCCAAACTGATCTTCATTCTGACAAAGTGATTATGATACGGAACATCAAGCTCAAGCTTACGGAAAGACAGAAACTGGGGCTCCTGATAATAGGGCTGGCGGTGATATTGTCCGTCTCCATACTCCCGGTGCTGAAAAGGAAAAAGCCGTCCGGGACCGGGCCGGAGACCACAGGCGTCGAGATCCAGGACCCGGAGACCGTCGCCCCCGAGTCGTCGAAGATAAAGGCATACCGGTCCTCGTCCAACGGCAACGCCGAGCGCATGTGGAGCGACCTGCAGGACAGTCAGGAGGACCCGTACCGCGAGTCTGCGGAAGAAAGCAGCACGCAGAGGGCAAGGGGCACCACCGCCGACGCGATGTACGGAGACATAACATCGCAGACGCGGCGCTCTCCGGAGCGGGAAACGACGCAGACGCGGGCATCCTCCCGGGGAGGAGAGCCTGGCCCCGGAGACCCAGGCTATCGGGAATACAGGATGAAGCAGTACTATGACAACACGGATGCGACCGTGAGGCGCGGCGAGGCCGTGAAGGACAGCATCATGAGGGCATCATCAAGGGAAGACGTGCCGCAGCCGCAGGACGATGCGGCCACGGTCATCGGGGACAGCGCCCCGGTAAGGCGGTCCTCCGCCATGTCTACCCTCGACAGCAATCCCGGGCAGGGGTTCTCGTCACTCTCGGCGGACGACGACAAGGTGCCGACCGACGAGAAGTATCCTTTCGAGTGCATGTTCGTGAGGGCAGAGAAGGTCCGCAACGGGTCGAGGGTATCCGTACGCCTTCTTGAGGACATGGTGGTGGGAGGCACCCTCATCCCGAAGAACACACACCTGATTGCCATGTGCGCCATCAGCGAAAGACTGAACCTGACCGTCTCCAGCGTGGAGATGAATTCGAAGATCTACCAGCTGGGATATGAGGCTTACGACACTGACGGAGGCAAGGGCATCTACTGTCCGGACCTCGGCGGGGATGCCCGCCGGAGCGTCAAGAGCAGGGGGTTCTCCGCCATCGGGCAGGTCATCGGCGGCCGCATGGCGCGGCTCGCTTCGGAGGCGGTCCAGACGGGGGTGTCGGTGGCCCAGTCGAAAAGCGGCGAGGTCACTGTGTCCGTCCCGTCAGGATACCGGTTCTTCATAGTAAGGAAACAACGATAAAATACAATGACATGAAAAAGACAGCACTGTTCATCATTTCAATGCTATGGGCGACACTTGCCCATGCGCAGCAGGACACGCTGAAGGTGTCGGCAAGGTTCACCACCCACGTCATCTTCTCCACGGACATAACGTATGCGGACATGTCCGACAGCCGCAGCATTGCGGCCAAGGTCGTCGAGCAGAACAAGAACATGATCGCCCTGAAGGCACGCGCGGCCTTCGGTGAGCCCTGTTCCGTCTCGGCTCTCGAGTCCAACGGAAGGATGTGGACGTTCATCGTGGAGTACGAGGACAGTCCACGGAGCCTCATCGTGGACACCAGGAACCACGGGAAGGAGGAACCCGTGCAGCCGTCCGCACAAGGGCAGGACGGGGGAAGAAGAAGGAAGAGGGACACCGGTGAAAGGCAGGCCACGGCGAGCACGTGGAAGAGCGGCGACGCCCCCATGCTCGATGAGGTCGGCAGCATGGAAAGGGAGCTGTATCACATCGGTACGTCAGGATACGGGATCACCCTCCTGTGTGAGAACATATACTCGTACTCGGACATCACGTACATGGTGTTTTCCGTCGACAACAGGTCGGGGATCAGCTACCAGGTGACTGACGCGACGTTCGTCGTCGAAAGCCGCAGGCAGTCCAAGAGGACTGTAGCATATGACCAGACCGTGTTCCCGAAGAGCCGGTACGGCAACATATCCGCAGGACCCGGGGCGAAGGGAAGGCTGGTATATTCGTTCGACAAGATGACGCTCTCCAAGGACCAGGTGCTGAGGGTGTACTTCTACGAGAACGGCGGGCAGCGCAACCTCGTGATGACGGTCAGCCCTAATGACATCAACAAGGCCAAGAGCCTGGCAGGAAAGAGATGACAGATGAAGAAGAGCACCAAATATGAGCTGCCGCATGACAAGCCGCTGCTGACGGTGACGGTCGGCGAGTTCGCCGCACTTATGGCCGCCATCCTCAATGAGGGGAAGGCGGTTCAGGATACGGGAACCACGGCGAGAGGGCTTGGGGAACTGGCCGACAGGCTGGGATGCGGACGGTCAAAGGTCTCCGAGCTCAGGCGGCTGGGAGTCCTTGACGGAGCCGTCGTCTCCAATGTGGGCCGCAAGGCCATATTTGACGTAGAGACGGCGATGCGTCTTGTGTCGGAATACAAAATGAACAAATAACTAAATAAATCAGGTAGGATTATGGCAAAGAAAAATGACAATGAGTATTTTGAATACTCAATTGAGGACATTCTCAAGAGTCTTTCAGGACTAAAAAAAGAAATGAAACAACTTCGTCAAGGAATAATTCACGAGAGCAAGCTGGCGTATACAAATCAGGATTTGATGGATATGTTCGCTGTAGGAACAAAGACTCTCAAGAAATGGCGAGATTGCGGGGAACTGACATTTACACAGAGAGGAAGCATATATCTATACTCAAGAGATGATATTAATGAGTTCCTTAGACGAAACCATTTTGATTTTCTGGAACTAAATAAGGAGATCAGCAATAGTAGAGGTCTTTGATAGGATTCATGAACAAACGACATCCCTCTCCTGATTGGAGATGGGATGTCGTTTGTTTAGTTGTTTATATGTTATTTATATGATATCAGAATTCCTCATTCATCACAAGTATATCATTGGAAACCTTCTCTTGAAGGAATTGCGCGTATGTCTTCTCAGTTGCCGCAATACTGCTGTGCCCAAGCAGTTTCGAAAGCATATATATGGACATTCCTTTATTGATAGACTTGACCGCGAAACTATGTCTGGCCACATGCATTGTGACTGTTATGGGAAGTTTTGCGTTCCTGCCGACAGTAGCCAAGACTCTATTCACTCCTTTGTCTTGAGCATTCCTGGTCATAAATAGTTTATACTGGTTATTTAAGTCAAAGTCATCCGGAAGCCGATTGAACACAAAACGGTCGTTCAGCCTATAATTCTTCCACCGTTCAAGAATCTCCATAGCACTACTATTAAGAGGTATGTCTACGGCTGCTTTTCTTTTCGTCTTTACCTGTACCTTTGATAGCAATCTTTTTTCGAAGTCAATATGCTTCCACTCAAGTGTAATCACATCTGACAATCTTAGTCCGCAGGCAAAATATGAGAAGAAAAACATGTCAAGGATGATTCTTGCATTCTTGCTTTTTACTTTCTTACAATAATCATAGAAATACTTCATCTGTTCCGGTGTAAGATATCTTGTCTTTTCTTCCTCAGACGGTTCTGATTGGTATTTAGTGTTCCTGGTTATCAGAAAATTACCTAAAATTGGCGCTACCACACTTTTCTTTACAATGCCATTCTTTTCTCCGTAATCTAGCGCAAGATACAGAGGGACCAATGTCTTGTTTATACCTTCTTTGCTGGTATTCTTCTTTATGTTTACACGATAATTTACATATTCATCGAACATTGAAAGTTTCATCTCACTCATGTGTGGTGAAGGCGTATCTGTGAAATTGGCCAGAAAGAACTCAAATGCTATGATACTTCTCTTTTTATTGTACCAAGCCGTATAGCCATATTTTTCCATCTTATAATGGAGGTCATTCACCTTATGCGCATACTCCACGAATATCGGGTCTCTAGAGTCCATGTCGGTTGTCTTTAACCCCAGAATCTCCTGGATTGTACAGATAGCAATCGGCGGTTCCAACTTTAGTATCTTGGAACGGATTGGAGCTAGCGCCAGAGATAGTTTATTATTGATTACTTCATAATTCTCGTTTGATGGAAGTACGATTTGTTGTTTTTCATCCCAATCCTTGGGAAGTATCCATAGATTTGTAGACTTTTTCAAGTATCTATCGGAAAATGGTACCCTAATGTAGATGCATTTCTCACCATTAGGGTTTGGAGAGTTAAGCATTGCAAGCTTAACCTTCGGAATTTTCATCACAATGTTACTCATAACTATCTTATTATCACAAAGTTAATATATTAATTTTGCATAAAAAAGCAAAGCCATGAGATACCGCGAGATACCACGAAATGCCAATAATCTGCCTAATTTTGCAGCACGCTTCAATGAGTTTTCTTTTGCTATGCGCCATTATATTCCCAAAAACGCCATTTTTCCGCCCCTCACTATGCTGCAAGGCATATTCTTGAAAAGTGTCTTTTTTTTCTTTAGGCAGATTTTAAGGTAGATTTTAAGGTAGATTTTAAGGTAGATTTTCACTCCACCATACGCCCTTAGAGGCCTGTAAGGCATATAAAAAATGACACTAAGAGAAGAAAATCTGCTTAGCGTCATTTTGTAATTAACTGATATTCAGCACATTAAAACCTTTAATACTCCTCCTCGTTAAAGAAAAAGTCTTCCTTGGTAGGGTAGTCCGGCCAAATATCTTCTATGCTTTCATATATTTCGCCGTCGTCTTCGAGTTCCTGGAGGTTCTCGATAACCTCTTCCGGAGCGCCTGAGCGGTTGGCGTAATCTATAAGTTCATCTTTTGAAGCTGGCCATGGAGCATCGTCCAGGCTACTTGCTAGTTCAAGTGTCCAATACATATTCTTCTCTCCTATCTTTTAATCTTTTAAATCTCTTAAAATCAATGGTTAACGTTTTTTAATACGTTTCGGGCGGCAAATATAGATAAAAAATCCATATAATGAACTTTTTTTGTCTAATTTTGTAGCAGCAAACGCAATTGTCCGGATGCATAAATCGTACCCGCAGTAGGGAAGCGGTTGAGCACAATCAATTTTAGAACACATAGATCACGTTATGGGATATATCGCTGAAGACTTGTACGACAAGCAAACCACAGAGCAGATAGCCGTGCACGTAAAGGAAATACTCAGACTTCTCGGGGAAAACCCTGAAAGGGAAGGCCTTCTGAAGACACCGGAAAGAGTAGCGAAGTCGTTGCAGTTCCTCACTAAGGGATACTCGCAGGACGGCATTGAAATCGTCAAATCCGCATTGTTCGAAGAAGAATACCAGCAGATGGTGTTGGTAAAGGATATTGAACTTTACTCAATGTGCGAGCACCATATGCTTCCATTCTTGGGGAAAGCACATGTCGCGTATATTCCAAACGGAAAAATCACCGGACTCAGCAAGATAGCACGCGTTGTGGAGACTTATGCAAGACGTCTCCAAGTACAGGAACGCCTTACCGTGGAAATCCGTGACTGCCTTCAGAAATCACTCAACCCGCTCGGCGTAGCAGTCGTCATAGAGGCAACTCACACCTGCATGCAGATCAGAGGAATACAGAAATCAAACGCTGTCACCACCACATCCGCATTCTCGGGCGCCTTTCTGACATCAGCGAGAACCAGGAACGAATTCCTGAACCTGATCAGCCACAAGTAGCCGGTTCAGCGGCAAACAATCTTTTCCAGGATAGCGAAAACCTCACATTCATCCGAATAAGGATAAATGTGGAAGTAATCGTCCCCGGTCAGCATAGCCGAAAGATTGGCCCGGGAGCGGTTATAGAGAATATGGACAGGCTTGCCGAACCTCTCAGCGTAGGCGAGCTCATAGCCGACACCCAGCGATGGGGAAGTGCACTCCGCAATCACCATATCCGCCTCCCGCAGCCAGGCAGAATCCTGCCTGTAAATGTCAATGTCGCTTTTCTCCGCACCCTCAGTTGCAAGAATTGAAGGGTCTCCGATATGTTCAGTCAGGACAATGTTATCCTTCTTCAGGTATTCGATCATCCTTCTGTAGAGTTCCGCATCCGTTCTCCCGCCACGGATAGAACCTGCAAAATATATCTTGAGCATAATAGAATTGTCAATGTCAATGAAATAAAACAGTTGCACTGCTACGAATTTAGAGAAAATCCACGAATCACCATACTACATTGACAAAAATAATGACTATATTTGCATGATAAACACATAATGAACATGAAAAGAATATCATTGAAACTTCTGCTTCTCGTATCAGTCCTGATGACATTTGCACAGTGCAAACCCGCTCAGGAAGAACTGAACGTAGTGTCATTCAACATCAGACTGGGCGTCGCCAAAGACGGAGAAAACTCCTGGGAATACAGGAAAGCAGCATCAGCAGAGATGGTGAAAACCCTCGCACCCGACATTATGGGCGTGCAGGAAGCCTTTGATTTTCAGACAGAATATATAAAGGAACAATGCCCTGATTATGACGGAGTCGGAGTCGGCAGGGACGACGGCAAGGCCTCCGGCGAGATAATGATGATTTTCTACAACACCAAGAAAGTAGAACTTGAAAAATGGGGCACATTCTGGCTGTCAGAAACCCCAGACGTGCCTTCTTTCGGATGGGATGCAGCCTGCAGACGCACAGCGACATGGGCATTGCTCAAAATGCGTAAATCCGGGAAAGAGTTCTATTACGTAAATACCCATCTTGACCATAAAGGCCGCGTTGCCGAGAAAAACGGACTAAAATTGATAGTGGACAGGATCGACAGTATCAACCCTCAAGGATTTCCTATGATTCTTACGGGAGATTTCAATGTGCTGCCACAGGATGCTGTCCTCAATGACCTGAACAAGATCATGTCAAGCGCACGCGCAACAGCTGACACTACAGACAGCACGCCTTCTTTCAATGCATTCGGGGAACCTCTCAAACAGGCTGCGATAGGGGATCAGTTCGTGGATCTCGCCACGACAGACGGTCTGACGATAGATTACATCTATTATAGCGGATTCAGCAAATGTCCGAAATTCCGAACTGTGACAGAAAGTTTTGCAGATGTGCCGTATATCTCTGACCACTATCCGGTTACGGCAACTCTGGAATTCTAAAAAAACAGGCGGGACCATAAGCCGGTTTCTGTTATTGTCTCTATCATTTATCTGCGCAACCTACCCCCTGACATCGGGCGGGCAGCCCTCATCTGTCAGTATATTTGGTCTTGCAGGCCCTGGAACCGTACCCGTCCGGCATCGCTGACGGACGTCGTGAGCTCTTACCTCGCGTTTTCACCCTCGCCTTCCGGTATCGGTCGGCAGTTGTTTTCTGTTACGGCATCATAAGATTACTCCCATCTGCGCTTTCCGCAGCAGGGTGCCCTTTCCTGTCCGGACTTTCCTCACTGGTCAATGACCAGCGCGATAGAGCGTCCCACCTGACTTTTGTTTAATAACTAAAAATTCGCTACAAAGATACAAAAAATTATTTGAAAATCTCATTCAGCACGCGGGCGAGGCGAAGACCGGCACGGAGAAGCTGGGTTTCAATGGTTTCAGTCCATTCGCTCACATAGTCATAAGACAATTTTGAACCGACAGGCGTGGTGTCATAGATCTTCTTGCAGATTTCATAGGTTTCCTTGCCCCAAGACTCTGGAGTGCCCTGTGCCATCTGAGCGTCAATTTCCTTGCTGTTGGTGTCAATCTGTTCCACCCACTCGGAATAAGTCCATTTGTGCGCGCTCTCGATAACCCCCGAATCCCAGATTGAGTGAAGGTTGGTACCTTTCCCGAAATATCTCACTTGCCAACGGTTTCCGCCGAGGTCAGACTTGTGGCCCATATGCATCGGACAATGCATGTCACCCATCAGGTGAACGAGAAACTTCAGTGAAAGCGCCTTCTCTTCCTTGCTCAATTTTCCGCTTTTGAGAGCTGCAACCTGCTCATTGACAGCACGTATAACGTCTCCCTTGTCATTCAGTTCAGCATTTTCGTAAGTCTCATCCGCGTCAATGTTCTTGTAGTGCCAGGTGCTCGTGTGCTTGTATTGTAGAGTATGACTGGCATTGTCCATCCAGTTTGCCCAATAAACTATGGATTTACCGTCAAGAATTTCGCCAATCTGCTTCTGAGCCTTCTTCGTGAGATGTTTCTGAGCAATCGCACAAGTCACATCATGACCCTTCTGTCCCCAAGAATAGCCGTTCATTGACACGGCCAATAGACCTGCACAAAGGCAGACCAGTTTCAATGTTCTGTTCATATTATCAATGATATCTAAGATTTGTTTCCTTACCAATAATGACACAAATTTCGTCTAATTTTTGCAAACTTGCAATGCCGTATTTTACTTCTTGCCTTAAAGATATTTCCGCCAGTTTGCTTATAATCGTTTTATATCTTACCTTTGTGTGACTGAAAATAAAACATTTTTTAAGTAAATAATAACGATTCGTTATGAGCGAAGAGAAATTCAGAATTGAATCTGACCTTCTTGGCGAACTTCAGGTTCCGGTTGATGCCTATTACGGTGTTCAGACACAGAGGGCTATCAACAACTACAAGATTTCCAATACCAGAATGTGCGACTACCCTGAGTATGTCATTGCAATGGCCTGCATCAAACTGGCTGCCGCACAGACGAACAAGGAACTCGGCGCGATGGACGGGAAGATTGCAGACGCTATCGTAGAGGCATGCCGCGAAATCATCGGCGGCAAGTTGCACGACCAGTTCCCTGTAGATATGATGCAGGGCGGTGCCGGAACCTCAGTAAATATGAATGCCAATGAGGTGATTGCCAATAGGGCTCTTGAACTTATGGGCCACAAGAAGGGTGAATATCAGTTCTGCTCTCCGAATGACCACGTGAACTGCGCTCAGTCCACCAACGATGCCTATCCTTCCGCTTTCCGTTATGCGTTCATCCGCATGAACAGGAATCTTGTGAAGGCGCTCAATGACCTTATCGCAGCATTCCAGGCGAAGGGAGAGGAGTTCAAGGACGTAATCAAGATGGGACGTACCCAGCTTCAGGATGCAGTGCCGATGACTTCCGGCCAGGAGTTCCACGCTTATGCTACAAATCTTGGCGAGGAGGTTCTGAACATTGAGAGAAACGTGAACCTTCTATATGAAATCAATATGGGTGGTACGGCCATCGGTACCGGTCTTAACGCGAAGCCTGGTTTTGCTGAACTGTGCGCCAAGAAACTGACCGAGCTTACCGGCGAGAAGTTCATCGCCGCGCCGGACCTCGTGGAGGCAACTCCAGATACTGGTGCGTACGTAAGTTATTCCGGGGCCCTCAAGAGATTGGCTGTCAAGCTTTCCAAAATTTGCAATGACCTGAGGCTCTTGGCTTCCGGACCTCGTTGCGGCTTGAAGGAAATCAATCTTCCTCCTATGGCTCCAGGTTCTTCCATCATGCCGGGCAAGGTGAATCCTGTCATTCCTGAAGTTACCAACCAGGTCTGCTTCAAGGTTATCGGCAACGATATGACAGTTTCATTTGCCGCAGAGGCCGGACAGCTTCAGCTCAATGTAATGGAGCCGGTTATCGCCGAGTCCATTATGGAAAGCATCACCTGGCTGACCAATGCCATGAATACACTCCGTGAAAAGTGTATCGAAGGAATCACCGTAAACAAGGAGCGTTGCTACGAGATGGTCAAGAACAGCATCGGCATCGTGACTGCCCTTAACCCTATCATCGGTTACAAGGCCAGCACCAAGGTAGCCAAAGAGGCTCTCGAGACCAACCGTTCAGTTTACGACATTGTCCTCGAGCACGGCATCCTCACCAAGGAGCAGCTCGACAGTGCCCTCGACCCTAAGAACATGATCGGCTAAAATCAGTAACACGATAGAAAGGGTGGGAGAAGAGCTTGACGGTTCTTTTCCCACTCATTTTTTATATATCAGAACATACAGAATCAAAAATAGGAATTATTTTTCGTAACTTCGCATCTTTTGAAACGAAGATTGTATGCAGAGAGACGCCATAGATTTCGGTTCGGACAGCATTCCGAAACTTTTCAGCAAGATGCTTCTGCCGACCTTGCTGGGGATGCTGTGCATTTCAGTGATGACGGTTATTGACGGAGTGTTCATCGGACATGGCGTAGGAAGCGATGCGCTTGCTGCCGTAAATATCTTTTCACCGTTCTGGCTTCTGATGACAGCCACGGGACTTATGCTCGGCATCGGCTGCTCAGTCGTTTCGTCAATCCATTTGTCTCAGGACAATGTCAAGGCCGCACAGATCAACCTCACACAGACATTGATATTCGGAACAGCATTGACATTGAGCATCACCATTCTCGTTTCGGTATTCAGCACGCAGACTGCGTACTTGCTCGGCTCTTCAGACCGGCTTCTTCCGTATGTGCTTGATTATCAGCGCTGGCTCGCGTTGGCATTCTGTGCCATGTTCCTCCAGTCAGTCGGACTCCTTATAATCCGACTGGACGGCTCTCCGACATACGCGATGCTTACATCATCATTGCCCGCCATTATCAATATCATCCTCGATTATGTATTCCTTTTTGTCCTGCACAAAGGTCTTGAGGGCGTGGCAATCGCCACTTGCATCGGTCTCTGGACAGGTGGCGCCATGGTGCTGTTCTACATTCTGTTCCTGTCCAAATCAATGAAACTGTACCATCTCAAATGGTCACTGAAAAGTCTCATGCTTTTCGCAAGAAATATATGGTACCAGTTCAAACTCGGCTTCTCGGCTTTTCTTGGAGAATGCAGCATATCCGTATTGATGTTCATAGGCAACTATGTGTTTATGAGATACTTGGGAGAAGATGGTGTGGCGGCGTTCTCCATCGCATGCTACATAATGCCTTTCATTTTTATGACAGGCAATGCCATTTCCCAGTCCGCCCAGCCGATTATCAGCTATAATTATGGAGCAGGCCGTGCCGCCCGCGTGAAAGAAGCCCGTAAAGTGGCATTGGCCGCAGCGATAGGAGCCGGGATAATACTGTCAATGGCATTGGCCTTCGGAAGCAAATATGTCACGGCACTCTTCCTTAGCGCAGATGCCCAGGCCTATAGAATCGCCTCCGCAGGAATCCCGCTGATGGCTTCAGGATTTGTTTTTTATGTTGTCAATGTCACGATTATCGGATATTTCCAGAGCATTGAACGGGTGCGTCCGGCAACAGTTTTCTCATTGGGAAGAGGCTTTGTTTTCCTGATTCCCGCATTCC
>HF996057.1:80748-128895 GCA_000432515.1 Bacteroides sp. CAG:545 | reverse complement strand
ATTCACCTTCCTGCTGATAGCCCTGAGCCGATATTGGAGAAAATACAGAAGAAGATGACTAAACTAATATATCATGACAACCATTCACTATGAGAAAGAGATCAATGTAAAAGCATCTTATGATGTCATTGTTGCAGGTTCTGGTCCGGCCGGTATCTGCGCGGCGGTTGCGGCTGCACGTAACGGCTCCCATGTCGCCTTGGTGGAACGCTATGGTGTGGTAGGAGGCAATCTGACAGCAGGATATGTAGGCCCTGTGCTCGGAATGGTGGGAAAAGGGACAATGAGGGATGAGCTGGTAAATCTGCTCGGAATTCCTGAAAACGACATGATCGGCAAGACCGGCAAGGCTCACGATTTCGAACGCGCAAAACTTGTTCTTGCAGAATTCGTGGACCGTGAAAATATCGATGTCTATCTTCAGAGCGCAGTCTATGATGTAATCAAGGAGGGCAATGCTGTAAGAGGCCTTATACTTGCGACTAACGAAGGGCAGTTTGCCTTGACAGCAAGTGTAGTAATAGATGCGACCGGAGATGCCGTGGTTTCATATCTGGCCGGCGCTGATGTCGAAAAAGGTCGAGAAGATGGACTTATGCAGCCTGTGACATTGGAATTTACCGTTGACGGTGTCGATGAGGACAAAGGTGTCATCTGCATAGGCGATGTCGATGACGTGAAACTTGGCAACGAGCGCTTCCTGGACTATTGCAAGAGGTGTGCTGAAGAAGGAAAACTGCCCGGGAATCTTGCTGCTGTACGCCTTCATCCTACTGTCTATAAAGGAGAAAGACAGGTAAACACGACCCAGGTCAATGGTGTGGACATTACTGATGTCAAGACCATATTCAAGGCCGATTTGGAACTTCGCAGGCAAATGGAACTGCTTATGGACTTCTTCCATCATAATCTTCCGGGTTATGAGAATTGTCAATGCAAATCAAGCGGCACTACTACCGGAGTACGTGAAACACGCCGCGTAATGGGCGACTATATCATTACTGCAGAGGAACTTGCGGAGGGGAAATGCTTTGAGGATGTAATCGTGCATAACGCAGAATTCATCGTAGATATCCATAATCCTGCAGGTGCGGGCCAGGCAGAAGCCAAGATACAATATGTAAAACCTTATGACTTGCCATACCGCTGTTTCATCCCAAGAAAAGTCGAGAATCTCTATGTGGCCGGCAGATGTATCTCTGGAACGCATCGTGCACACGCATCTTACCGGGTGATGTCTATCTGTATGGCCATGGGTGAAGCAGTCGGCGTGGCAGCATCGCTCTGTGCGGCAAGCGGTTGCACGCCACGTGAGCTCGACGTGAAACTTCTACAGGACACATTGTCCGCCAAAGGCATTGATCTGTATGACTAATATCACTAACAATATGAAACGGAAATTTTTGACAGTTGCGCTGACGGCTGCGGCCTTCAGTGTTTGCGCGCAGGCGCAGGAAAGCAAGGCAGGGTAGTGGAAGCCCGTAAAGTCGCATTGATCACCGCCGCAGGGGCCGGAATCCTGCTGTCGTCCGCACTCGCATTCGGCGTAAAATACGTCGAGGCGCTGTTCCTCAGCACCGACACCGCAGGCTACAGAATCGCATCAGCCGGCACCCCGGGAATCTGGCTCGCCCTCCCCGTATCAGAAGCACTGACCTTCATTTTAATCGCCGTCAGCTACTTCCTCTCCCGAAAAATGCGATAATCTGCTATTATTCATTATATTTGTCTTCAAAGCAAGACAATAACCGATGAATAACAATATAGCATTTGTCGATCTGGAAATTGACGGTAAAGGCAAAATTGTGGATGCCGGAGCCGTAATGGCCGGACAAAAACTCCATACATCGCGCATTGCGGAATTCGTGAAATTCATCAGCGATGCGGACTTTCTGTGCGGCCATAACATCATCGAACACGATTATCAATACCTGAAACCCTTTCTGGACAAGGATTTCAAGCTGATCGACACGCTATATCTGTCGCCGCTGCTGTTTCCCAGAAAGCCGTATCACAAACTTCTGAAGGACGACAAACTCCTTCCGACGAGCTCAACAATCCTCTCAATGATGCCGTAAAAGCCAAGGAACTGTTTGAGGATGAGGTCAATGCGTTCAAGAACATTGCCCGGCCACTGCAACAAATCTACTATGAGCTCACGCGCGCCGACGCTCATTTCACCGGCTTCTTCGAAGCGCTCGGGTACGCGCCTGAACGGCGTCCGTTTTTCCTTCGGAAATCCGTTTCGGACAATGTGAAAGAGGTCCTGACCGACCTGATTTGTGACAATGCGGATGTTTCCGGAGCGATTCGGGCCAATGCTGTCGCATCCGCTTATGCAGTCGCGCTGATTTCCACTGACGACAGAAATTCAATAACTGCTCCGTGGGTGCTGAAAAATTATCCTGTTACAGAGCGCATTACAAGACAGTTGCGGGAATGCAATTGCGGCAGATGTCATTATTGCACAAGTAAAAGAAACCCTGAAAAAGCATTGAAACGCTGGTTCGGGTATGACCATTTCCGGAAATTCGGTGGCGAGCCCTTACAGGAAAATGCCGTAAATGCTGCATTGGAAGGGCAATCCATTTTGGCAATCTTTCCCACGGGAGGCGGAAAATCATTGACATTCCAGATTCCTGCGCTGATGGCGGGGGAGTCGGTGCGCGGTCTGACGGTCGTCATTTCGCCGCTGCAGTCACTCATGAAAGACCAGGTGGAGAATCTGGAAAAGAAAGGCATTGCCGATGCCGTCTATATCAATGGCCTGCTGTCTCCGATAGAACGGAAAAATACGCTTGACAGAATAGTTGCAGGTGAAGCATCACTTTTGTATATCGCCCCTGAGTCATTGAGGTCCAAGACGATAGAGAAAGTCCTGCTGGGAAGGACGATTGTCCGCATAGTCATCGACGAAGCGCATTGTTTTTCAGCTTGGGGACAGGATTTCCGCATAGAATACATGCATATCGCTGATTTCATACGCCAGCTGCAGAAGAAAAAAGGACAGTCTTCGCCGATTCCGGTATCTTGCTTCACGGCTACTGCCAAGCCCAAGGTAGTCAGCGACATAACGGATTATTTCCGGGACAGGCTGAATCTGGAACTGAAACTTTATACGACGGATGCAGCCAGGACCAATCTTCATTATTCGGTGCTGTATCGCAGCAACAACGAGAAATATCCGACATTGCGAAGCCTTCTGTATGATAGCCGTGGCCCGGCAATCGTCTATGTCACAAGGACTAAGAAAGCGGAAGAAATCGCCAAGCGTCTGACGCAGGACGGTTTGGAAGCCAAAGCATTCCACGGCCAGATGGAGATTGAGGAAAAAGTCCAGTCACAGGATGATTTTATGAACAACCGGGTGCGCATTATCGTAGCCACGTCTGCTTTTGGAATGGGCGTGGACAAGAGCGATGTCAGCCTCGTGGTCCACTATGAAATATCGGATTCCCTGGAAAACTATATACAGGAAGCAGGCAGGGCGGGGCGAGATGTAAATTCCAATGCTGACTGCTACGTCCTTTACAATGACGACGACCTGAACCGCCACTTTACATTGCTCAACCAAACAAAACTGACACTCAGCGAGATAAATCAGGTGTGGCGTGCAATAAAAAACCTGACGTCCAGGTACAGCACAATCAATATTTCCGCGCTTGAAATCGCCCGGAAAGCAGGTTGGGATGAAATCCGTGACGTCGAAACCAAGGTAAAAAGCGCGATAGCCGCCCTGGAAAATGCCGGGTTCATCCGCCGCGGGATGGACAGCCCGAGAATCTACGCTACCAGCATCGTACCGCGGACAATGGATGAGGCGGCCGGATTAATCGACGGCTGCAATGATTTTACGGAGGAAGACAAGGTCAATGCAAGACGCATCATCAAGTCATTGATATCGGAACGGAGCCGGTCGAAGGCTGGTACTGCAGAAGCCGAGTCGCGCATCGACTACCTCTCCGATATGCTCGGCATAGAAATCAGAAAGGTCATAAACGTTGTCGAGAAAATGCGGATGAGCGGCATTCTCGCGAAGGACAATGATATGTATGCGTATCTCCGGACAAGCCAGGTCAGGAAACTGGATTTTTACGGGAAACTGGAGAAATGCATCATTGACGCATTGTCTGACAATGAATATAAATTCAGCATCAAGGAACTGAACGAGAAGGCATTGGCTGAAGGTATATCAAGTTCTACTGTAAAAGATATCCGCACGATATTGTATTTCTGGATTATCCGGAACTACATAGAAAAGACGTCTTTATCAGAAGAATATATAGAAATCCGCATCAGGATGCCGCGCGAAAGGCTGGCTCTGAAAGCAGATAGGAGACTGGATGTTACTCGATATATCTTGTACAGGTTCAAGTCCCAATCTCATGAAGAAGGTCATGACATCAGTGTGAATTTCTCATTGGCCGAACTAGTCGAAGGATATAATTCCAGCTACCTTTTCCAGACCGGACAGGCTGGCCTTGAGGATATTGAAGAAGCCTTGCTGTTTCTGGCGAAGACTGGTATAGTAAGCATCGAAGGCGGATTCATGGTGCTGTACAACAAGATTGAACTTGAGCGCCTGAATTTCGACAACAGAAGCCGCTATAAGAAAGAGGATTACAAGAATCTTGACGACTTCTACCGGCAGCGCATCCAGCAGATTCACATTGTCGGCAAATATGCGAATATGATGGTCGCCGACGAGAAAAAGGCGTTGGAATATGTCCACGACTACTTCACTATGGAATTCAAGGCGTTCATCAAACGCTATTTCGACAGCAAGGAAGCCGAGGAAATCAACCGCAACGTAAGCAAAAAGAAGTACGATGAGATTTTCGGCAGTCTTACCGGAGTGCAGAGCATCATCATCAATGACAAGAATTCCCGTTTCATAGTCGTACCGGCAGGTCCGGGAAGCGGAAAAACCTATGTGCTGGTCCGCAAATTAGCCTCCCTCATATTGATGGAAGACATAAAATCCGAGCAGCTGCTGATGCTGACTTTTTCACGCGCAGCCGCCACGGAATTTCACTCGCGTCTCGCCCAGCTGATCGGCGGAGCTGCCAAATACGTGGAAATCAAGACATTCCATTCATATTGCTTCGACCTGCTCGGAAAAATAGGCACTGTCGAGGATTCGGACCATGTAGTAAGTGATGCCGTAACCGCGATAAAGGAAGGGAAGGTGGAACGCAGCCAGATCACCAAATCCATACTCGTCATCGATGAAGCGCAGGACATGAGTGCAGACGAGTTCGCCCTCGTGGAAATGCTTATAAATCTAAACGAAGACATGCGCGTAATCGCTGTAGGCGACGACGACCAGAATATCTACGAGTTCCGCGGCTCCGACTCAGGATACATGCGGCGGCTGATTTCAATGGGCGCGACCGTCTACAACATGACGGAAAATTTCCGCAGTTCAGACGATGTCATAGCTGCCGCCAATGCTTTCGTGACCAGCATCCCGTACCGGCTGAAAGCCGTCCCTATAAAGGGCGTCCAGGACTCCCGCGGCAATGTCAATGTCCGTTTCCATCGTGCCTCCAATTACGAGCAAGCCATTGTCAATGAAATTGTTGCGGATGATTACGGCGGCCGCACCTGCGTATTGGCATTGACCAATGATGATGCACTGATTCTTTCCGCATTGCTGAACCGTAATGGCCGCCAGGCACGTCTTATACAGTCAAAGGAAGGATTCAGCCTGACAGATCTGGCCGAACTGCATTTCTTCCTTTCCTTTGTGCGGAAACCGGGATGCATCGACATTGACAAAACTGAATGGGAAAAAGCGAAGGCTGAGCTTTGCGAGCAATATTCTGACAGTCAATATCTTGCGGTAGCATTGAACTGCATTGCCGGCTTCGAATCTGAAGGAAATCATCTTTATTTGTCGGATTTCGAGAGTTATCTCAGCGAGTCGCAGCTGGAGACTTTCATTCCCGGCGGCGATTCGGAAATCATCGTTTCGACCATCCACAAGGCCAAAGGTCGTGAGTTTGACAATGTTTATGTCTCTCTCAAAGGACTTCGAGTGATTACTGACAAGGAGCGGCGGGCCGTCTATGTAGCCATGACCCGAGCCAAGAAAAACCTCTCCGTACACTACGACAATCCTGCATTGTTCGACCGCAATGTGCTGTCTGCCGTCAATTATGCAATGGACGAAACCGACTATGGCCAGCCGGAGGAAATCCTTATCCAAATGGGCCATAAAGACGTGGTTCTCAATGCTTTCATAAACAAGCGCATTGATTTTGCCGCCATTCATTCCGGATGGGCCCTCAATGTCGGCGAAGACGGACTTTACAAGGGCTGCGTGCGTGTCGTGAAATTTTCCGAGGCCTTCACCAAAAAACTCCATGCTTTGGATTCCAAAGGCTACATCCCGACCTCCGCCAAAGTCCGCGTCCAGGTTTTCTGGCACCACGAAGATAAAGAGGTTACCCCGCCGAAATGGCATCAGGACTTGATACTACTTCCAGATATATGGCTTACAATAAACTCTAATTGATTATATTTGCACTTACGAAACGAAATACAAACCATATAAAAATGAAAACAAGATTATTGACATTTGCATTGATGATGTCTGCGGTCGGAATTTATGCGCAGACACCTGAGTACCTTCCAACTTGGCAGGAAGGTTATCTGGACATTCACACCATCGCTACAGGTAGAGGAGACGCGGCATTGATAGTAATGCCTGACGGTACGACCATGATGATTGATGCCGGGGACAATGCTAAAGCGAAAGATACCCAACATCCGGATGCGTCCAAAATGCCGGGCGAGTGGCAGGCCATCTATATCAAGCATTTCCTGTCACAGCTGCCGGATAAGGAAAACCTTGACTATGCCATGGTTACGCATCTGCATAACGACCATATCGGAACTGCCAAGGACATGATTCCGGGGGAGCACGGTTTCGGTCTGTCCGGAATCACCCAGGTGGGAAGCCTGATCCATTTCAATACTTTCGTGGACAGAGGCTATCCTGACTACGATTTTCCGTCAAGGCAGAAAGTGCTTAATGCGGACAAGGGCTTCATGGAGGACTATATGAAGTTCGTGAACTATACCGCCAGCCAGGGCACAGAAGCGCAGAAATTCCAAGTTGGGAGCAAGAAGCAGTTCACCCTTGTCCACAATCCGAAGAAATACGCAGGACAGTTCGAAATCAGGAACTTGGCGGCTAACGGAGAAGTATGGACCGGAAAGGGCAAGAAGTCTGTGAAAATGTACAGCGGAGATCCGCTTCTTTTCGATGAGAACATGAACTCTTGCGCCATCAGACTCAGATACGGCAAATTTTCGTATTACAACGGAGGTGACCTCTCTGGCGGAAACTGGCCCATCTACAAGTCCCAGGAAAGGGATTTTGAGACACCTGTCGCCAAAGTCTGCGGAAAGGTAACTGTGATGAAGGCTAATCACCATGGCTATTTCGATACCTGCAACGCATTCTTCCTCCAGACGCTTTCTCCTCAGGTAATCATAATCGACGCGAGGAGTGAAAACCATCCTGTCGCATCTACAATGACCAGAATATGTGACCCTCAGGTCTGGAGAGGGGAGCGCGACTACTATATCACTGTGGATCAGGCGAGAAAGAAACTTGGTGAGGCGCTTTGGAGCAATTTCAAACCTTGGGGACATATCGTCGTAAGAGTATATCCCGGCGGAAACAGCTATCAGATTTTCGTTCTCGACGCTGACACCACCGACTACAGGGTGAAGTATAAATCAGAAGTGGTAAACCTCTAAAGACTATTCTGTTACAGAGGTTTTTCTGAGAATGGGGATGAACCGGAAGGCGCAGTACAATGCGGCAACAATTCCGATGATTCCACCTACATAGCATACCGAGCTGACTCCAAGGTAAGTGCAGACGGTACCGCCGACAAGAGCGCCCGCACCGATACCGACATTGTAAATGCCTGAATATATGGACATTGCAATAGAGGTTCCGTGCGGGACGTTCTGTATAATCTCAGACTGGAATGCAAGATTGTAGAAGTTGATGGCAAGCCCCCAGAACACACATACGGCAATGGCCGCAAGAGGTGTTGCTGCAGCAACCGCAAGCAAAAATATGAATACGCAGATTCCAGTCACCGCGAAACGAATGAACAGGAAACGGTGCCTGTCGTAGTACCTTGAAAACAAGAAACTGCCGATAATTCCCATTACTCCGAACAATGAAAGCACCAGGGTGATGGTCTGGCCGGAAAGTCCTGCGACCTGGCCGAGAAACGGCTCGATGTAACTGTAAACCGTGAAATGTCCGGTGATGGTTATGACTGTCAGCAGGTAAATCCCGATCAGCACCGGTCTTTTGATCAATGCTGGTAAAGACTTGAGTGATACGTCATTGTCACTCGGAGCCTTAGGCAATACTATAGCCAGCAGCACGAGTATGAGAGCGGAGATCGCGCCAATGAGGAGAAATGTGGCCCTCCAGCCTACCATAAGCCCCACGGCGCGTCCCAATGGAAGGCCAACTATCATTGCCACGGATGAACCGGTGATGATAAAACTCAATGCGACCGAACGTTTTCCTTCAGGCGCCACGCGGACAGCCAATGGAGTCACCATTGACCAGAATATCGCATGTGCGCAGGCGACTCCGATTCTGGATGCCATAAGCATATAATATGAACTGGAAAAGCCTGACAATATGTGACTTGCTGTGAACAATGCCACGATTGACAGCAGAAGTTTCTTGTTCTCAGTTTTGGAAAAGGCCATCATCAGGGGCAATGAAGCGAGCGCTACCACCCATGCATATACTGTAATCAGGATACCGGCTTTGGATTCTGTAATGGAGAAGTCAGAGGCTATGTCTGTCAGAAGTCCTATCGGGATGAATTCCGAAGTGTTGAATATGAATGTCGAAAAGGTCAGCCCGACTACGGGGATCCATTTGCGCAATCCGCATGAAGTTTTTACGTTTGTCATTTCGTCCGTCTTAAATTCATTGTCCGGCACCGTCATCGTGCCGCATATCTTTCTCTAAAATCGGCGCAAAATTAGCAGTTTCACGTGGATTTGCAATATTTTCCGTTGCAATATCGGGAAATTAGTCTTAATTTTGTATTCTGAAATGAAAATAAAATTTCAGACAATGAATATCGGGGCTTACATACAGACATCAGGGTTCTATCAAGTCAGAACCACCGTTTTCATTGGCATTGATTGAAATTGACCGTTCCCGTTTCGGGAAGGTCTTTTTTTTTTGACGTATTGATAGATAGACAGATATAAAATCGCAAACACGAAATGGAAAAAAGACTTCGCGCAACACTCCGTTTTCAGAATGGAATGGAACTGAAAGGATGGTCCTTCGGTTATGACAAGCCTTGCGATGGAGAAGTGGTATTCTCCACTGCCATGGTAGGTTATCCGGAAAGCCTCACGGACCCGTCCTATTCCGGACAGATTCTTTGTGTCACCTATCCTCTTATCGGAAACTACGGCGTTCCGGATGAAGGCATTGACAAGTATGGAATATCCAAGAACTTTGAATCCGAAAAAATCTGGGTAAGAGGCCTCGTGATATCAGAATATTCATTCCAGTATAGCCACTGGGATGCCGTCAAGAGCCTGGACGAATGGATGAAAGAGCAGAAAATTCCCGGAATCTACGGCGTGGATACGAGAGAAATCACCAAGATGCTCCGTGACAACGGTTCAATGCTCGGACAGATAGTCCCTGAAGGTGAGCAGGCCAAAGAAGAAATCCACGATCCTAATACTGACAATCAGATCGACATCGTCAGCTGCAAGGAGGTAATCCGCTATGGTTCGGGCGACAAGAAAGTCGTTCTCGTGGATTGCGGCGTGAAGCACAACATTCTAAGATGCTTTGTGGACAGGGGAGTGGAACTCATCCGTGTACCTTGGGACTATGATTTCCTCTCGCTGGATTATGACGGACTCTTCATTTCCAATGGTCCGGGCAACCCTGAATTCTGCCAGAAGACTGTGGACAATCTGCGTAAGGCAATGCAGCAGGACAAGCCGATTTTCGGAATCTGCATGGGCAACCAGTTGCTGTCAAGGGCAGCCGGCGCCACCACATACAAGCTCAAATACGGACACCGCAGCCATAACCAGCCTGTCCGCATGTTGGGTACCAACAAGTGCTTCATCACATCTCAGAATCATGGTTATGCCGTGGATTCATCAGCATTGGGAAGCGACTGGGAACCTTGGTTCGTGAATATGAATGACGGGACCAATGAAGGTATCCGCCACAAGTCCAAACCATTCTGTTCCGTACAGTTCCACCCTGAAGCCTCAAGTGGTCCTACAGATACGGAATTCCTGTTTGACGAGTTTATCAGTAAAATAAAGTAAGAGCAGTATGAAAAACCCTAATATAAAGAAAGTCCTGATTCTTGGTTCAGGCGCATTGAAAATCGGACAGGCCGGAGAATTCGACTATTCCGGTTCCCAGGCGCTCAAGGCTCTTCGCGAAGAGGGCATTGAAACCGTGCTGATAAATCCGAACATCGCTACAGTCCAGACGTCCGAAGGCGTTGCCGACAAGATCTACTTCCTGCCGGTCACACCGTTCTTCGTGGAAAAAGTCATTGCCAAAGAACGTCCTGAGGGCATTCTGCTCTCATTCGGAGGTCAGACGGCATTGAACTGCGGCGTGGAGCTCTACGAGAAGAAAATTCTCGAAAAATATGGCGTTGAAGTGCTCGGTACACCTGTCCAGGCAATTATGGATACGGAGGACCGCGAGCTCTTCGTTCAGAAACTCGATGAGATAGACGTGAAGACCATCAAGTCTCATCCTGCCGAGAATATGGAAGAGGCACGCAAAGCTGCACATGAACTCGGATATCCGCTTATCGTAAGAGCCGCTTATGCTCTCGGCGGTCTGGGCTCAGGATTCTGCGACAATGACGAGCAGCTCGAAGAACTCTGTTCCAAGGCCTTCTCATTCTCGCCACAGGTTCTCGTGGAGAAGTCTCTCAAAGGTTGGAAAGAGATTGAGTATGAGGTAGTTCGCGACAAATACGACAACTGCATCACAGTCTGCAACATGGAGAATTTCGACCCTCTCGGAATACATACCGGAGAGAGTATCGTGGTAGCTCCGTCACAGACATTGTCGAACAAAGACTATTATTTCCTGCGTGAGCTTTCCATCAGGATCGTGCGCCATATCGGCATCGTGGGCGAGTGCAACGTACAGTACGCATATGACCCGGATGCGATGGACTATCGTGTGATTGAGGTCAATGCCCGTCTTTCACGTTCATCAGCATTGGCTTCCAAGGCGACCGGCTATCCACTGGCCTTCGTCGCAGCGAAACTCGGACTCGGATACGGACTGTTCGACCTGAAGAACTCAGTCACCAAAACGACTCCTGCATTCTTCGAACCTGCTTTGGACTACATTGTCTGCAAGATACCTCGCTGGGACCTTTCCAAGTTCCATGGCGTTTCCCGCAAGATCGGCTCCAGCATGAAGAGCGTGGGCGAAGTCATGGCAATCGGCCGTTCATTTGAAGAAGCCATTCAGAAAGGCCTCCGCATGATAGGCCAGGGCGCACATGGATTCGTCGGCAACAAGGAACTCCAGGTCGCTGATGTGGATGAGGCGCTGAAAGAGCCTACGGACAGGCGTATCTTCGTGATTTCCAAGGCAATGCGTGCCGGCTACACTGTGAATCAGATCCATGAGCTCACGAAAATCGACAACTGGTTCCTCGAGAAGTTGGAAAACATCGTTTCCACTTACAACGAGATGAACACATACAATGAGATTGAGTCAATGCCGTTGGAACTCCTGCAGCAGGCAAAATGCCAGGGCTTTTCGGATTTCCAGATCCAGCGCGCCGTATTCAAGGACAATCTGGACGGCAAGGCCTGCCAGGACAAGGTCAGGGCATGGCGAAAGGCTCACGGAATCGTTCCTGTCGTAAAGCAGATTGATACTCTTGCTGCCGAATTCCCTGCTGCCACCAACTACCTGTACCTTACATACAACGGCAAGTTCAATGACATTAAGTTCGAAAATGACGGCAAATCAGTAGTTGTACTCGGCTCCGGTGCTTACCGAATCGGTAGTTCCGTCGAATTCGACTGGTGCTCAGTGAACTGCATTGAAACTATCCGCAAGGAAGGCTACCGTGGAGTCCTTATAAACTATAATCCGGAGACTGTTTCCACCGACTACGACATGTGCGACAGGCTCTATTTCGATGAACTCACATTCGAGAGAGTGATGGATATCATTGAACTGGAGACTCCTCACGGCGTGGTGGTTTCAGTGGGCGGTCAGATTCCTAACAATCTGGCGCTCAGGCTTGACGCGAACAATGTCCCGATTCTCGGAACCAAGGCCAAGGACATTGACAAGGCAGAGGACAGAAACAAGTTCTCCAGCATCGTCGATTCGCTCGGAGTGGACCAGCCGGAATGGAGTGAGCTTACCACAATGGACGATGTGGACAAGTTCATCAGCAAAGTCGGCTTCCCTGTGCTTGTAAGACCGTCCTACGTGCTTTCAGGTGCGGCAATGAATGTCTGCTACGATGAGGAACAGCTCAGACACTTCCTCTCATTGGCCTCAGAAGTATCCCAGGAACACCCTGTGGTAATCAGCAAGTTCATGAACCGATGCAAGGAAATAGAGTTCGATGCGGTGGCTGATGGCGGAGAAATCCTTGCATATGCGATATCAGAGCATATTGAGTATGCCGGTGTGCACTCTGGCGATGCCACCATCCAGTTTCCTCCGCAGAAACTTTACGTGGAGACGGTGCGCCGTATCAAGAAGATCGCCCGCAAGATTGCAGGAGCGCTTCACATATCCGGACCGTTCAATATCCAGTTCCTCGCCAAGGAGAACAAGATCAAGGTCATCGAGTGCAACCTCCGTGCGTCACGTAGTTTCCCGTTCGTTTCCAAGGTGCTGAAAATCAATTTTATAGAACTCGCAACCAAGGTAATGCTCGGAAAACATCCTGCCGCACCTCAGAAGAGCGCATTCGACCTCGATTACGTGGGCGTAAAATCCTCGCAGTTCTCGTTTGCAAGACTCGAAGAAGCAGACCCGATGCTCGGCGTGGATATGTCATCAACCGGAGAGGTCGGCTGTATTGGCGACAATCTGGATGAGGCGTTGCTCAAATCGATTCTTTCTGTAGGCAATACGATTCCGGAGAAGAAAATTCTTCTTTCTACCGGAGATCCGCTACAGAAAGCAGATATGCTTACGGCCTGCAGACTCCTGGCAGAGAAAGGCTATGAACTTTACGCCACAAGTGGCACATATAAGTACTTCATAGAGAACAGCATACCTTGCAAGAGAGTGCTCTGGCCGTCTGAGGCAAGCAATGCTTCGATGAAATCCCTCTTCCCGTCGGCTCTCGACATGATCAAGAACAAGGAAGTCGATATGGTCATAAACATTCCTAAGAACTTCAGTGAGGAGGAACTCAGCAACGGTTACCATATACGTCGCAGTGCCATTGACAGCAACATTCCGCTCTTTACCAATGCCCGTCTGGCGACTGCATTTATCAAGGCATTCTGTTCAATGTCAATGGATGACATACAGATCAAGTCCTGGGATGAGTATTGATATCGGCTTTACTTTCTAAAAGGCTCTTCCTGCGGCCTCGTCCCGTCAGGCTTACGCCTGCCACCCGTTCATAAGGTCACGGGCGACCATACCTTTTAGAAAGTAAAGCCTCTCTTCGGCAAAAATATAAACAACCGGTGATAGCATCTGATTGACTATCACCGGTTATTTATATTTATTGGCGACAATACTAATAATCGTAATTCTTGGCATCCATAGGCGACACCTTGTTCATATTGTCGAGAAGCTCTTCATTTGTCTGATACTGGTCCATAATCTGGATCATGAAGTTCATCGCCTCGGTCGGATTCATCTCAGCAAGCAGTTTCCTGAGAATCCAGATGCGCTGCGCCTGGTCTGGAGAGTAGAGCAGGTCGTCACGGCGAGTGCTTGAAAGGATAACATTGACAGCAGGGAAAATACGCCTGTTCGACAATGTCCTGTCGAGCTGAAGCTCCATGTTTCCTGTACCTTTGAACTCCTCGAAGATGACATCATCCATCTTGGAACCTGTTTCAGTCAATGCTGTCGCAAGAATTGTCAATGAACCGCCGCCCTCGATGTTACGTGCAGCACCGAAGAATCTCTTAGGTTTCTGGAGAGCATTGGCATCCACACCGCCGGTAAGCACCTTGCCTGATGCCGGCTGTACGGTATTGTATGCACGGGCAAGACGAGTGATGGAGTCGAGAAGAATAACTACGTCATGACCGCATTCCACCAGTCTGCGTGCCTTTTCGAGCACCATATTGGCTACTTTCACATGCCTTTCGGCGGGCTCGTCAAACGTAGAAGCTACAACTTCCGCCTTTACGCTCCGGCTCATGTCCGTAACCTCCTCAGGACGCTCGTCGATCAGCAGTACGATTTCGTAAACCTCAGGGTGATTGTCAGCGATGGCATTTGCTATCGACTTGAGCAACATTGTCTTACCTGTCTTAGGCTGAGCCACGATAAGACCGCGCTGTCCTTTTCCGATAGGAGTGAACATGTCCACGATACGGCATGAAAGATCGTGCTCATGTCCGTGTCCAAGAAGATTGAACTTCTCATCAGGGAAAAGCGGAGTCAGAAAATCGAACGGAACCCTGTCTCTGATAAACTCAGGTGTACGTCCGTTGATGAAATCGATCTTAACGAGAGGGAAGTACTTGTCGCCTTCTTTAGGAGGACGGATTTCACCAGTTACCGTGTCACCATTCTTCAGGGCATTGTTCTTTATCTGTCCCTGTGAAACATAGATGTCGTCAGGCGAGTTCAGATAATTGTAATCAGAAGAACGCAGGAAGCCGTATCCGTCCGGCATTATTTCCAACACACCGGTAGCACGCACTGTACCCTCGAACTCGAACTTCGGCTTAGGTGCAGGTCTCTGCTGCTCCTGTGGCAGGTTTCCATTCTGAGGACGCTGCTGCTGAGGCTGTCCGTTCTGCTGGTTCGGATTGAATTTCTTTTTCTTCGGTGGAAGCGGAGGAAGCACGATGGTGTGTCTGTCCGCATATACTATCTCTTCCTTAGGCTTCTGCGGAGCAGTGGCTTCTGCAAGCGCCTTAGGTGCCTGATTTTCAGGTGCTTTCTCTGTTTCTTTCACAGCTGGCTCCTGCTTTGCGGCCGGAGAGCCCTGTTTCTTGGCAGGGGCTTTGTGAGCAGGCGCGTCTTGTCTCTTCTGCGGGGCAGGAGCGACATTCTGTGCTGTCTGCTTTTCAGATGGAACCTCTTCTGCCGGCTTTGCCTGGTTCTTCGGCTTTCTGCCACGTTTTTTCGGAGCATCTTGCACTGTTTCAGCTTTCGCCTTATCCTCAGCAACTGCTTTTTCAGCAGGCTTTGCCTTAGGAGTCTGAGATGCAGGCTTCTTCGTTTCTTTCTTTTCTTCCTTTACAGTGGAATCCGTCTTGACTGATTCATTCTTGCGTGGACGGCCTCTTTTTTTCTTGGCAGGTTCCGGATCCGGAATCTTTGAGGCTATTCTTGCTTCTTCATCCAAAATGGCAAGGCTCAAGTCCATAAGGTCCATGTCATTCGCCTTTTTGATTTTAAGTTCATTGCCGATTGCACGAATCTGCTGTTCAGGCATTGAATTCAACTCTATCAGAGTGTGTGGCATAAATGGTAATAAATTTTGTACTTTATCGTACTGTAATAACTAATCTTGTTCAATTGGAATACCCACTAACATAAGATTTTATATGGGGATTCGCCGAAAATCATTCTGCTCGGCAGTTGCGATAGGAAATAGATTCCGTGTTTAACGTTGCAAATATAAGCAGTATTTGGCAAATATGCAAAAAAACTGCCAATCAGGAACAAATACCTATCAATATCTGTCCCAATAACTTGTACTCTTCTTGAATTTGAGCAGGTCCGAGAGAGCCGCAGCATTCGCAGCGATCCTGAAACTCCATGACTGCCAATTTCCTGTAGGCACCCAGGACACGCTGATGTTGAAGCAGTGCAAGTCATATGTTGCGCTCAACTGCGTGGTGGTCATCTTCATGGCCATCAAGTCGAAACCGGTCGTAGCATTGAGCGACATCTTCGGCGTAAGCTTGATATTGCCGGAAAGACCGAGAGTCTGCGTAAATCTGTTGTTAGTAATCAGCTGGCCGTTAGTGTACTGGTACGACTTGCTGTAGGAGAACGAATAATTGATATTTACAGACCAAGGCACATTCGGGTTCGTATAATACAACCATCCGCCTGGAATATATTCTCCGGTTATAGGATGGTAATATATTCTGCGATAATAGTTTGCTGCATTTTCTCCGGAACCTCCGCTGCCGGAATCACCTGGAGTCTTGGAACCGTCATTTCCATTGATCGCACCTTTTCCGGAAAGTGAATAGGACAATGACGCACTTGCATTGGTAAGACGCAGAGGCTTGTTCCATCCCATTGTCTGGACATTGAACTTGTTTATCCTCCTACCTCTCTCATCTATGGCGTAAGGGTCGAAGTTGGCATTGGCACTTATACCCACCTTCTCGAATACGGAAGTGGACATTGTGATACCTATATTGCTCATTTTCAGCGAGTCGGCGAGGAAATTGTATCCTGTACTGAGACTCAGCTGGTCGATCAGCTTCACTTTCTTTATACCCTTTCCTGTAGTATCTCTCAAGTCGCGGACTTTCGCCTCAAGATTGTTTCCGATGGAAAGGCTCATGGTAGCTGACTTGCCTTTTCCCGGAGGAGAATACATCTGTCCGCTGTAAATGTTGTAATCGTAGGTCTTGACATTGCCAAGAGTGTCGGTGTAGGTCATTGTCCTGTAACCGTTGGCGTATGTTCCTTTTTCCGGACTGAATGAGAATGATACGGAAGGGGAGACCACGTGCCTGATTGCCTGTATCTTATGGGCCTTGCCGAAATTGAACATACCGTAAAGCCTCGTACTCATCGAAAGGCTTCCGGAATAATTCTGGCTTATGCCGAACGCGCTGAACTGACCGCCGTCATGTGATTCCACACGGTTTGTTTCGGGGTTGAATTCATAGTCTGTACGGCGGAAATACCAGTTCTGGCCGTAACTTACGCTCGGGGTGAAGTTCAAGTACTTTGCGAGGGTGAAATTCGGCAGACCGATCTGGAAATTATGAGTCATACCATTCTGGAACTTGTCCAGAAAGCCGTCTTTCATGAACTCGGAGGCCTTGAAATTGATCCTGTTCTGAAGCGTGGTGCTATATCCCAAAGAGAATTTTTCGTAGAATTTCTCCTTGCCCACACGGTTCTTTCTCTTGAACGGATAAAACCTTGTCACAGAAAAAGTAAGGTTCGGCAATGTAAATGAGTACGAACTGTCCCTCGAGTTCTGGTTGTGCAACGCGTTTATGGAAAGGTTGAATTTTCCGTTCCAGTTCTTCGTATATGAAATGGATGATGATGCCTGGTTCTGCAGAGCTTCGGAAACAGATGTGGAGTTATATCTGTTGTTAGACGGGCTCGAGAAATTCACCGATGCACTGAACGTTGTTCCCGGATGCGCCTTGGAGTCCTGGGAATGGGACCATTTGAGTCCGAAGTTCCTTGTCTGGAAGAAATCAGTGCTTCCGCGCTCGCCGGTCTGGTCGTTGGAAATGTTCATCGAAAAACTACCGTTGCATTTGTAATTCACTTTATATCTGGAATTTACATTCACGGCCCATGAACCGAGCGTATATATGTCACCTGTAACTGACAGGTCAAGATAATTTCCGAAAACGAAATACATTCCCAGATCCCTCAGATAGAAACCTCGGGAATTCTCCTCTCCGAAGGTCGGCATCAGAAGTCCTGTCGCACGGTTAGGACGCTTCGGTATGAAGCCGAAAGGAAGACCGATAGGCAGAGGAACATCTTCAATCACCGGATAGGCAGGACCGAAAACCGTTTTCTGCGACGGTTTCGTAATTACCTTTGCAGCAGTAAGATGCAGATAATAATGCGGATGTTCCAGGTCGCAGACCGTATATTGGCCTTTAGTGATATTGATGGACCTGTCCGGAAGCATCTTGATATTCTTGCCATGAAGAAGTCCGTCCTCCTGCTGGGTAATCATATTGGTAATCCTGGCCTTTTGCGTATTGAAATTGTACCGGACCTCCTCCATGGAGTAAGTCGAATTGCCTTCTTTCATCACCGGCTGGCCTTTCACCTCACCGCTAAGCGTATCGAGAGTTCCGCGTGCATATACGGTACCGGTCTTCATGTCGTACTCCATATAGTCGGCAGAAAGCTCCATGTTGCCGTATTTCACGGTCACGTCACCATAATAATACAGTTTGCGCTGACCGTCTGTGAATACCTCTATGACCGAATCTTTTGCAGTGGAAAAAGCAGGGCGCTCAAGAGAACTCTTCTTCTGCAGCGCCGCGGAGTCGATCTTGAACAGCGAATCCGCTATATGCAACGAGTCTTTCAGAGCCTTGAGTGAATCTGACAGGGGAGGAATGCTGTCCTTGTTATAAGCGACAGCCTGACTGAATGTCTGCTTCTGGCCACGGCGCTGTCTTCTGACATCTTGTGAGATGCCCGGAACAGTCACCGATATAAATAAAGCCAAAAGTCCGACACCAAGCAGATGCCTTCCTTTTATGAGATTGCGTCTTTTGTCAGATCGTACCAATGTCTGAAAAGTATAAATTATCGCAAATTTTCTTATTTTTGCAGAATACAAATATAAGACCATTTTGAAAAATACGCAAACACATATAATCTTTACGAGTATCGCAGCCCTTCTGATGCTTACTTCAGGCATCCGGGCCAATGCCGGGAATGACTCCCGCAACAAACTGGGGCTCAATACCGTATGTATTGATGCAGGCCACGGCGGGACCGACCCGGGCTGTGTCAGCAAGGATAAAAAGACACATGAAAGCAAGATTGCCCTGGACATTGCAAAGCGGCTTTCAGAGAAAATAAAGGCGTCATATCCGACCGTAAAGGTGGTCATGACCCGCTCCACGGACAAATACATCACACTGGGAGAGCGTGCCGACATAGCGAACAGGAACAACGCAAATCTCTTCATTTCCATTCACGTGAACATGGCTGCGGCCACCTCAGCCAACGGATATTCCATCCACGTGCTCGGACAGTCCTCGAACAAGAACCGGGACTTGTTCGCCTACAATATGGATGTCTGCAAACGCGAGAACTCCGTGATAATGCTTGAAGACGACTATTCCACGAAATATCAGGGCTTTGACCCTACCGATCCGGAGTCATTCATCTTTTTCAATCTGATGCAGAACGCGCACCTCGAACAGAGTCTGCTTTTCGCCCAGGATGTGGAAAAGGCAATGTCTTCCGGGCCTATGAGAAACAGCCGTGGAATATGGCAGGACCCGTTTTTCGTATTGTGGAAGACTGCGATGCCTGCCGCATTGATAGAAGTAGGCTTCATGTCCAATGCCACTGATTTGGCGACTCTCAAGTCCGAGAGCGGCCGCGAGAAAATCGCGCAGGATATCTTCGTCGCCTTCGGTGTGTTCAAGAAAAGATATGACGGCAGTGTCAATGCCGACAGTGCCGCACCAGTACAGGACAAGGTTCAGTCAAAAGCGACAAAGCCAGAAACACATACCCCTGCGTCTGCCGTCTCATCTCCTGCACAGAAAGCTGTTTACGGAACGCAGGTGCTCGCGTCTGGCAAACTGTTGGACAAGAGCGACCCGTTTTTCAAAGGATATCCTGTAACCATAGTCAAATCCGGCTCTATATATAAATATATAATAGGTACTGCTTCCACGACAGAAAAGGCGAAAGAGAATTACGCGAAAATCCGCAAGTCCTACTCCGGCTGCTTCATGGTGGTCGTGAAAGGAGATATGGTCACTATATTGAAATAATCGGAATTTTAAACTGGATTGAATATGAAAATCAGCAGAGAAACACGCATAGGCATATTTATAGTCGCCGTCTTGCTTGCAGCATTCAGCGTCATCAACTATCTCAGAGGTGAAGATATCTTCGGCAAGGAGATGGATATAAACTCCCATTATGAGAATGTGGAAGGCCTCGTTCCTTCAAATCCGGTCTATATCAAGGGATATAAGGCCGGAAGCGTGACCAAGGTGAACTACAATCCGGAAACAGAAGAGTTCGATGTCACTTGTTCCGTATTGAAGAAAATAGCCATTCCTATCGACTCGAAGATGACCATCTACAGCGTGGACCTGATGGGCGGAAAGGGCATCCGCATTGACCTCGGCACTTCTGAAGAGATCGCGGAGAACGGAGCGGAACTCTCACCGTCATACGCACCTGATATGGTCAGTTCCTTGACTAACATGATAGGTCCGCTGATTGAAAGGGCAAACGGTGCTCTTGACAGTCTTGCAGCGGCAAGCGGCTCATTGGACAGAGTACTGAGGGGCGTGGATGAAAACAGTTTGAAAGTAACCCTGTCCCATCTCCAGAAGACACTTGACAATACGAGACGTCTGTCTGGAACACTGGCTGACCACTCCGAGGACTTCGACGCGCTTATAGCAAATCTGAAAGAAACATCTGTGCGACTGAACACCGTACTGGTCAAGGCTGATACCGCAATGACCGGTATCCAGACTGCAGCTGGCGAACTGGGAAGGGCTGACATCGAAGGACTGGCAAAATCACTGAGGACTCTTGTGGACAATCTCAATGATCCTGACGGCACGCTCGGGAAACTCACAAAAGATCCGGCGGTTTACAATTCGATTGACACAGTTCTAAAAGATATTGACAGCCTGGTGAAAAAAATAGAGGAGAATCCTAAAAAATATATCAGGATAAAAGTATTCTGATTTTTAGGCTGTACTGATTGTCCTATTTGATTGGCAATGAGGAAAGCAGCGGTCGGAACGAGGTTTGTTCTAAATTTGAACTATTCAATATTGAAAAGTATCACAGAGTGTCATAATTCGAACATTGGTTTTAATAAGGTATTGGAAATGAAATGGTTATAGAGAAACCGTTTTGCAAATCAGCAGACTCCAAGTTGAGTAAAATAATTTTAATATGCAATAGCAATTTGGTTTTTTTATAACTTTTTTTTCACCTACTTTTGCAAAGCATCAGAAGAGAAAGGCAGCTTTCTGTTCCGGTGCTTTTTTCAACGGAGGTAAAAGAAATGGCAGAGAAGAATCACATAGACGTATGGAATGAATGTTTGAGGATTATTGAGAATCTCATTAACCCCCAGATGTTCAACAGTTGGTTCAAGCCTCTCAAGCCGGTTTCTTTGCAGGATTCCACGATTACCATCGAAGTTCCTTCTGATTTCTACAGAAAATACCTCGAGGACGTGTATCTGGACATGTTGAAAAAGACATTAAAGAGAGTGATAGGTCCAGATGCTAAGCTTGTTTACAAGATCCGTCCGGTCCGCGTACAGCCTCCGATGACATTCCCTGCAGCAAACGTTACTTCCCCGGTAAACAAACCTGTCTCCATAAATACATATCCGGCAGGAGCAAATCCGGGAGCATTCGTGTACCCGGGACTCAGGAAATTCTCCATCAATCCGAGATTGAATCCAGTATATTGTTTCGGCAACCTTGTGGAAGGCGAGTGCAACAAGATGGGTATCACAGCAGGTGAAAGCATATCTTCATCGCCTGGAAACACTCCTTTCAATCCTCTTTTCCTTTTCGGCTCACCGGGACTCGGCAAGACGCACCTGTCTCAGGCCATCGGTATCGCCATTAAAGAGAAATATCCGGACCAGGTAGTTCTCTACGTGACAGGAAACGAGTTCAAGACTCAGTATATGGATGCTGTCAATGTCAGGAACAAGCTTACCGACTTCTTGGCATTCTACATGAAAATCGATGTCCTTATTGTCGATGATATCCAGGACCTGCTCGGCCCGGGCACGCAGAATGCGTTCTTCAACGTGTTCAACCATCTGCACGAGAACGGCAAGCAGCTGATATTCACATCCGACAGGGCTCCTGCTGATCTCAAGAATTTCGAAGAGAGGCTCCTTTCAAGACTGAAATGGGGATTGTCAGTAGAGTTGCAGCGTCCATCTTATGCGACAAGGCTTGAAATGCTCAAGGCAAGAAGTTTCCGTGAAGGTGTGACAGTAAGTGAGGAGGTGCTGGAATATCTTGCCACAAGAATCAAATCGAACTTCAGAGAGCTTGAGGGTGCGCTCATTTCACTCATCGCGCATGCCACGCTCATCCATAAGGAAATGACAGTCGAACTTGCCGAAAAGATTACCGGCAAGATCGTAGGCGAAGAAAAGACGGAAGTGACCATCGACAAGGTCCAGAAAACAGTGTGCGATTACTTCAACATCACTAAAGACACTCTTCTATCCAAATCCAGAAAAAGACAGATTGTCCAGGCCCGTCAGATAGCGATGTATATGAGCCGTACACTTGTAGGCTGCTCATTGTCGATTATCGGCACGGAACTTGGAGGCAAAGACCACGCGACAGTTCTTCACGCCTGCAACACTGTAAGTGACCTTATGTCCACGGACAAGTCATTCAAGCAGTATGTTTCAGACATTGAGAAAATGCTTGTAACTGTCGGTTAAAAATTAATTGAATATGAATTCCGATTCTGTACTTGAAATTTTCCGCGAGATCACCAAGATTCCGCGGGAATCCGGTCATGAAGAAAAAATGACAGCCTTTCTTCAGAATTTTGCTAAAGAGCATGGCCTTGGCTGCAGAACAGACGCTACAGGTAATGTAGTAATCACCAAAGAAGCTTCGAAAGGTAAGGAAAACGTGCCTGCCATCGCACTCCAGAGCCATCAGGATATGGTCTGCGAGAAGACATCCACATCCAGGCACAATTTCGAGACTGACCCTATCGACTATGTTATCGAAGACGGATGGATGATTGCCAAAGAAACCACCCTCGGCGCTGATGACGGAATCGGTGTTGCAGCAACATTGGCATTGCTCGCAAGCGACCTGAATACCGGTAAAGTCGAAGGTCTGTTCACCATCTCGGAGGAGACCGGAATGGACGGTGCCAATGCCATCGAGCCTGGCTTTATCGAGTCCAAGACATTGCTTAATCTGGATTCCGAGGATGAGGGACAGATATTTGTCGGCTGCGCTGGCGGTCTTGACACCACTGCTACATTCAGCTACACAGCTGAGCCTGTGAAACCTGGATTCAAGGCGGTAGAACTCAGAGTGTTCGATGCAATAGGCGGACATAGCGGCGATGACATTAACAAGGAAAGAGCGAATACGGTCCAGATTATGGCCAGATTCCTCTACTCAGAACTCGGAAACTTCCAGTTGGCCAAGATGAAGGGCGGCAACAAGAAAAACGCCATCGCCCGTGATACAGAGGCAGTTGTCTATGTAAAGGAGAATGACATCGAAGGCTTCATAAGCAGATTCAATGCTTTTGCGGCAGATGTGCGCAAGGAATTCCATAATACTGATCCGGATGTGAAATTCTCGGCAGAACGCTCTGAATTCAGCGGCAATGCAGTGGACAGCGAAGTTGCCAAGAGATTTATTATGGCATTGGTAGCCATCAATCATGGCGTGCTCGCAATGAGCCAGGATATCGCAGGTCTTGTGGAAACATCTACAAACCTTGCTGCCGTCAATATGGACACACCGGAAAAAATCATTGTCAAGACAAGCCAGAGAAGTTCTTCCGAATCCGGAAAGAAATTTGTGGCTGACAAGGTTCAGGCGACATTCCATCTTGCCGGAGCAGAAGTGGTCCGTACAGACCCTTACCCGGGATGGGCTCCGAATATGGAATCCAACATATTGAAGGAGACCGTGGCTTCATATCGTAAGCTTTTCGGCCAGGAACCTGAAGTGAAGGCTATACACGCCGGTCTGGAATGCGGATTGTTCCTGCTCAAGTTCCCGTACCTCGATATGGTTTCATTCGGTCCTACGCTTAGAGGCGTACACGCGCCGGGCGAAAAGTTGGATCTTGCTTCCAACGAGAAATTCGTCAAACTGCTTGTTGATGTCGTAACAAATTTCAAATGATCAAGATAGCTCCTTCCATGCTTTCCGCGGACTTTCTGCATCTTGAAAAAGATGTGGAAATGGTGAACCGCAGCGCAGATATCTTTCACCTCGATGTAATGGACGGCCTGCTGGTTCCTAATCTGTCATATGGATTCCCTGTAATAGAAGCCATAGCAAAGGCAGCCGAAAAGCCGATGGATATCCATCTCATGATTGTCCAGCCTGAGAGGTATTTCGAGAGATTTGCCAAGACTGGTGCGAAATATATGAGTTTTCACCTCGAAGCGGCTGAAAAAGAAGGCGTTGATGCCGGTGCGCTTTTAGAGCAGATACGTTCATACGGTATCAAGGCAGGCTTGGCCATTAACCCGGATATCCCTGTAGAAAAGGTTTTCCCTTATCTTGAACATGCAGATTTCATATTGATAATGTCTGTGTTTGCAGGTTTCGGAGGGCAGAAATTCATTGAAGATACTTTCAGCCGCGTGGAAACACTCCGACAGGAGATCTGCAGACTTGGCATTGACTGCGAAATCGAAGTGGATGGGGGAGTAAGCGAAGCAAACTCCGCAGAGTTGGCGAAAGCAGGCGCCGATATCCTGGTGGCCGGCAGCTCAGTATTCAAGTCACCGGATCCGTCCAATGCGATAATAGCTATGAAAGGAGAAACTCAGATTATATAACTTACCTCCTTGAAGGAATAGTTTGAGACAGTTTTATCGGGCATTTCCATAAGAAGCAGACCTTCTTCGGAGATGCCCTTTATTGTGCCTTTAAAATCAACATTTCTAAGACAATCGTGGTATTCACGGCTTACTCCAAGTCCGAAAAGTCTTGAAACATATTTGTTTCTAATTTCGTTTATTCCCTCTACATCAGATAAATACTGCATGTATTCCGAAAAGATGTCGAGAAAATCATCCAGCACTTCTTCAGGAACGGTTCTAAGGCCTGAAGAAACCAGAACTGATGTCGGATTGACGAGTTCCGGTGGAAATTCAGTCTGGTTCAGATTAAGTCCTATACCGATAATGGAATGTTCCAGACCTGCATTTCCGACTATATTCTCGATAAGCATTCCGCATACTTTGCGTCGGCCGATGTAAATGTCGTTCGGCCATTTGATGCTGTTGCGGATATTGAGTTTCTGCAGCAGGTCAGAAACTGACAATGATGCGACAATGCAGAGGAGGAACTGATTCCGGACAGCCAAATCAGGCATCTGAGGGTGAGTGAAATTCAACAGGACTGAAAACGTGAGATTCTGTCCGGCGGCACTGGACCACTTGTTTCCACGCTGTCCTCGGCCTGCCGTCTGAAATTTCGCTGCATATACTGACATTTTGGCATTGGCAGGCAACCGCCTTCTGGCTTCAGAATTCGTGGAATCTATGCTGTCAAACCACGTTATAGGAATTTCCGCTTTCATTGGACTGATTTTTGTTTTATCTTTGTATGCAAATTTAAACAAACAATTAAATGGAAAAAAATGTTCTTAAGGTCATAACTGACGCGATGTTGGAAAAGAAAGGTCAGAATGTCGTGTCTCTGGACCTGAGCCCTATCGGTACAGCTATTTCAGATTACTTCGTAGTATGCAATGCAGACTCTACTACGGCTGTAGCTGCGATTGCCGACAATATAATAGTTCGTATGCAGGAAAAATGCGGAAGAAAGGTGCTTCGCATGCAGGGACTTGAAAATGATTTCTGGATTATCCTGGATTATGGAGATGTAGTTGTCCACGTATTCTTGACGCAATACCGTGATTTCTACAGACTTGAAGACCTCTGGGCAGATGCCGGGAGAACCGAATATACAGATGAGCCTGTAATCGAGAAAGAAACCGGCAAGAGAGCCAAGCCTAAGGCTGCATCCAAAGTAAGAGCTTCTGCCAAGCGCGTAAGCAAGCGTGAAACTGACAAAGATTTATAGAAAACGGACTAACAGATGGCAAACAATACCAATAACAACAAGGATCCGAAAAACAAGATTATCAGAATCAATATCGGATTGTCTTGGTTGTATATTCCGCTACTTGTCGGATTGCTTTACCTCGCATTCTTCTCCGGTGGATCCAACCCTCAGAAGGCAGAATGGAGCGACGTGAAGGAGATGGTGGCATCCGGTGATGTGAAGGACATCCTGTTCATCAGAAATGACTTCAAGGGTGAAGTCACGATCAAACCGGACAAACTGGCGAAATACAGTGAGCGTTTCGGGGGAAAAGTTCCTTCCGCCTCACCTCACTTCTGGTTTTACGTATCCAACAAATTTGACCCAGAGGCTGAATTCGACCGGCTGAATTCGGAACTGCCTGCCGACAGCCAGGTAAAAATCATTATGGAGAATGATGATAATGTCTGGGGACACATAATGGACTGGTTCCTTTTCCCTATCCTCCTGATTGCCATGTGGATATTCATGTTCCGTGGATTCAACAGGAATATGGGGCCTGGCGGAGCCGGTGGGCAGGGCGGTATTTTCAGTGTCGGAAAATCTACAGGCCGGCTTGCTGACAAAGATACCGTAAAAGTGACATTCAAGGATGTCGCCGGTCTTTACGGAGCCAAGGAAGAGGTGATGGAAATCGTGGATTTCCTGAAAAACCCTAAGAAATATACTGCACTCGGCGGTAAAATTCCAAAGGGTGCGTTGCTTGTTGGCCCTCCGGGTACAGGAAAGACATTGCTTGCAAAGGCTGTTGCAGGAGAGGCAAATGTGCCGTTCTTCTCCATCTCCGGCTCAGATTTCGTGGAAATGTTCGTCGGAGTGGGAGCTTCGAGAGTAAGAGACCTGTTCAGACAGGCTAAGGAAAAGGCACCATGCATCGTATTCATTGACGAAATCGATGCTGTAGGAAGGGCAAGAGGCAAGAATGTGGGATTCTCTTCAAATGACGAGCGTGAAAATACACTGAACCAGCTTCTTACGGAGATGGACGGCTTCGGCACGAATTCAGGTGTAATCGTGCTTGCAGCCACCAACAGGGCAGATATCCTCGACAAGGCTCTTCTTCGTGCAGGCCGTTTCGACAGACAGATTCACGTAGAACTTCCTGAACTCAAAGAAAGAGAGGAGATTTTCAAGGTGCATATCAAGAATCTGAAACTCAGCACTGACTTCGATGTGGATTTCATGGCCAAGCACACTCCGGGCTTTTCCGGAGCGGATATTGCCAATGTCTGCAACGAAGCAGCGCTGACTGCGGCAAGAAAAAACAAGCCTGCCATTGACAAACAGGATTTCCTGGACGCAGTGGACAGAATTGTCGGTGGTCTTGAACGAAAATCATCCATCATCACCAACACGGAGAAGAAATCCATCGCTCATCACGAAGCAGGACACGCAGCTGTAAGCTGGCTGCTTCCATATGCTAATCCTCTTTTCAAGGTGACATTGATTCCTCGTGGTCAGGCACTTGGCGCAGCCTGGTATCTTCCTGAGGAGAGAAAACTCTGGACAAAGTCGCAGATGGTAGATGAAATGTGTGCGCTTATAGGCGGACGCGTGGCTGAGGAGATTGTAAACGGAGAACCTTCTACCGGTGCCCAGAACGACTTGGAGAGATTGACTCAGATGGCCTACGGAATGGTCAAATACTATGGCATGAGTGACAATGTCGGTGCACTTTCGTACTACGATTCTACAGGCGCAAGAGGTTACGACCTTACGAAGCCATATAGTGAGCAAACCGCTGAAATGATCGATGATGAAGTGAGAAAAATCGTGAAAATGATTCATGACAGGACTTACAAGATATTGTCAGACCATAAGGAAGGCTTCCTGCAGATGGCGGCATTGCTCCTTGAGAAGGAAGTGATCTTCGCAGAAGATGTAGAGAAGATTCTCGGTCCTAAGGCAAAGCCTGCTGATGAGACTGAGAATGAGACAGAAACGACAGAAAAGACTGAAACTGAAAACAGTTAATCCATAACTTATACTAAAACCTGAAATGAATAATACTGTAGTCAGAACCATATCCGGTATAGGGTTCATAATCATAATGCTGTGCGGCCTATTGATCAGCAAGTTCCTGTTCGCAGGCCTTATCATGTTCATAATGACCGTGATGATACACGAATTCTATACTTTGACAATGAACGACAGGTACAGATTCTCCAGAGTGCTGGCGATTCTGGCCTGTCTTGTTCTTTTTATGCTGATATTCGCCATCAGCGCCTATGACATGGAGCCGAAGTATGTGTCGATAGCAATTCTGCCGGTGCTCGTGGTGATGATCAATTCACTATACGTAAGGGACAAGACAGAATTCGGAAAGTTCTCTGACATATATACAGGTATCCTATACATAGGTGTCCCGCTGTCATTGTCAAATCTTATAGTATTCTTTGACGGCAAGTTCAACGGACTTATCCTCCTGTGCTTTTTCATCATCATATGGTGCTCTGATATCGGTGGATTCGTATTCGGTTCATTGTTCGGCAAAAGATTCCCGAAAAAACTGTTCCCGGCGATTTCCCCTAAGAAAACATGGGTAGGCTTCTGGGGCGGCATGATATGCTCTTCATTGGCTGCTGTTGTGCTGAAATACAGCTTGTCAATGGACCAGATAACATTGGCACATACGATTATTCTGGCAGTCTTGATGCATGTGGCAGGCGTTTATGGCGATTTGTTCGAGTCTCAGTGGAAGCGCCATTACAGCATCAAGGATTCCGGAGTAATAATTCCCGGACATGGCGGAATGCTCGACAGGTTCGACAGTTCACTTATGGCCATTCCTGTCGGCGCACTGTATCTGATAGTAGCAAATATCCTGTAATTAGGCAAAACAAGAATATAAAACGCCCCAAACGGCAATTCTAACAATTGCAGATTGAATAATTTATTCATATCTTTGGAAAATTATTGGAAACTTGATTTCAGAATACTAAACCTGATATGAAAATAGATAAGAACTCGTACGGAACCATAGCATTGTCCTGGCTCATCAGTACTGCTCTGACTTTGCTGATACTCAAGACAATAGGTATGAATACAGTCGGATACACCATCTCCGTATTGGTTTTATTGTTTTCTGTATTTGTGACTTGGTTTCACAGAGTTCCGGTCAGACACACACCGGAAGGCGACAGAATCGTAACTTCAGGTGCCGACGGCAAGGTTGTCATCATAAAAAAAGTCTATGAAAAAGAATACCTGAAGCGTGAGTGCATGCAGGTATCCGTATATATGGACTTTTTCAATGTACACGCGAATTTCTGGCCTGTAACAGGGAAGGTTTCTTATTATAAATATCATCCGGGACGCTATCTCCTGGCTTTCCTTCCGAAAGCGGCAGAGGAGAATGAGCATTCATCCACAGCCATCGACACAGGCAAGGAGGAAATTTTCTTCAAGCAGATTGCAGGAACATTTGCCAGAAGGATTGTCTGCTACTCTCAGGAGGGTTCAGAGGAGCTGAGGGGAGTGCAGTGCGGAATCATCAAGTTCGGTTCCCGCTTCGACATCTTCCTTCCGCTGGATGCCGACATCAAGGTGAAATTGGGACAGGAAATCAAAGCAGCTGAGACAATCGTTGCAGAACTGAAATAATAAATCACATAAATAAAATAATAAGCCGGGGAATTGCTCTCCGGCTATTATTTTATGAATTGCTGTCTTCTTCGATCAGTTTTACGAGCTTGTCCACAGCTTCAGATTCAGGGACGTGACGTAGGAGCGGTTCTTTCTTATGGTAGATGGAGACCTTTCCGTTTCCTTCTCCGACATATCCCCAGTCCGCATCAGCCATTTCGCCGGGACCATTGACAATACATCCCATAACAGCGATGACGACGTTCTTAAGATGCGCCGTGCGGGCCTTCACCTGCTCAAAAGCCTCCTGCAGATTGTACATTGTTCGGCCACAGCCTGGACATGCGATATATTCAGGCTTATAGAACCGCCTGCGGGCAGCCTGCATAAGTTCATCCTCGAGATATTTTCCCATGCCCGACTCCACTATAGATATGCTCTGGCCTTCACCGTCAGAGAAAGTTCCGGAGATATGCACCTCATCCAACTCCTTATCCAACAGCCTTTTACCGAAGTCGCAAGAGAAATCGTACATCAGCCTTTCTTTACAAGGGGAGTGATATACGGCTTCCGCGACCTTGTCGGTAATTTTTACGGAGGTCAATGTCGATGCGATTTCGCCGTCATATCTCATCTGAAGGTACCTTCCTACAGAAATTTCATTGACAGGATCCTCAGTCAAGGAAACCCGTATGGTATTGCCGATCCCTTCTGACAGAAGCGATGAAATTCCCACACAAGACTTGATTCGGCCTGAGTCGCCGTTACCTGCCTCAGTAACGCCTACATGCAGCGGGAACACTGTGCCTTCAGCCTCCATATATTTGGCCAGAATCCTGTATGCTTCCACCATAACATAAGTGTTACTTGACTTAAGCGACACGACAACGTTATAGAAATTATTTGACACACAGAGTCTTAGCCATTCCATAGCTGCCTCAGCCATAGCTTTTGGCGTGTTCCCGTACAGATTGGTAATCCTGTCGCCGAGCGAACCGTGATTGAGCCCTATACGTATTGCTGTGCCGTTTTCAGAGCAGACCTTGAGCAGTCTTGAGAGCTGCCGGGATGCCTCATCGAAATCTTTGTTGAAATTTCCGGGATTGATCCTGACCTTATCCACGAATGGAGCCACTGCAATGGCCGTCTCCGATGAAAAATGGATATCCGCCACAATAGGGATGAAAATTCCTTTTGCGTGGAGTGATTCCCTGATAGCCTTGATGTGAGGCACATCCTGCAGTCCGGGAACAGTAATCCTGATGATATCCACCCCAGCATCCGCCATCCTGACGCACTGAGCGATGGTATCCTCCTCATTGAAAGTATGAGTATTGCACATTGTCTGGACCGCAATCGGATGTCCAGAGCCTATCAGCACATTACCGACTTTTGCCGTCAACGTATTCAGTACCTGTTTCATATACCAATTGTTTAGCTTCTTTTTTCAGCTGCGCCCTGGTCTTTCCGGTACGTCGCGTCAGCTGTATATGTATTCCTCCGGAAATGATTATGTCGAAAGGATAGGCGAAACGATAATAGTATTCGCTATTGTAATTCGGCTTGTAAAGGCTTCCCAATGAATATCTTACGCCTGCCTGAAGATGGAATTCCACTGGGTCGAAGAACAGACCGATACCGACACCGCCCTTGATTCCATACTCGAAACGCTTGTCATAGTCATAGAAGGAAGTAAGATATTTGCTGTCCTTCAGAGTTCCCTCACGCTCCACACTCATCCTGTATCCGCCGAACAGACCCGCATTGACAATGAACTTCAGATGCCATACATCCATGTGCATATGGGCGAGAAGCGGAACCTCCATATAAGTATAGGTAGCCTTTGTGGCCCCGTCCACGGATTCTGAATAATCTCCGGTCTTCTTGTCAATCTTGAACTGATATCCCTCCTTGCCATAGAAAAAACCGGTCTGGAAACCGAAATACGGCATATAACCGAACATTTTTCCGTATTTGGTGAAGACAATGCCGATATTGACGGGATTGATCTGCATAGCCTGCTTCTTTGTAGGATTGAACATCATCTGGCTCAGCGAGACACCGTACTGCACACCGATCATAGAATAGTCGTTGATGGTGAACTTGCGGTTAATCTTCACCGTATCGAGATACTCGTCAGAGTATTCAAATTCCCGTTTGAATGTCAATGAATCTGATTTCAATGCCAATGTATCAGACTGTTTGTCAAGCAGTTTGCGCGAATGCAAAGAATCAGGAACCGCGATGGTAACCGAATCAGAATATACCAGATTCTGTCCGTTCGCAGCCATGCAGAAGCCCAAAAGGGCCGCAGCCATAAATGTCAGTCTCGGTTTCATCATTTCGCGAACAGATTAGCAATGTCAATATTCTGTACCATTTCAGTGGACTCTTTGATGTTCAGCACATAAGACCCGTCACGAAGCTTGTAGAACATCACTTTCTCAGGCTGGCGATGTTCCAGGAGATTACCTGTATCCACGATTCCGTTCCTGTTCAGGTCTTCTGTAATCCTGACTGAATATTTGCCCTCCTTCAAGTACGGGAACAACAGTTCAGAATCCTTTTCAATGATATACGACCTCAGCACCTTGTCGCGCTGTTCATTGAGCAGATCCACGATGTATTTGTGGTTCACCCCAGTCAGATTAAGTGTCAATGAACTGAGTTTGTCATCTTTAGGCAGGGAAACCTTCACCTCGCTGCTGTCATTGTAGAACCCGTTGATGTCCCTGAACATCCTGTGAGGCACTTTCAGCTTATACTCATAGCCGCTCATCAGCTTGCCTTCCGGCATCAGCACATATTTCCTCAAGTTCAAGGAATCACGGGTGACTGAAAACTTCATTTTCGCTTCCTGCTGACGAGGATTTATGGAAGTAAGTTTCACGGAATCGAAATGCTCGTATATCAAAGGGAAATTGAACTCCATCTCGAATCCATACTGCTCGACTCTTTCAGGTTCCGCCTTCACGGTCATCACGCAGGTCGTGTCCTCATGCTTGATATTTCGCTTGGAACTCTTGGACTTGCCACCGGAATTCTCCATTGTCATACGGATATGTTCAGTGAACGGGGTCAATTTTCCGAGAGTATCGGTTTTCATGTAGTCCACGAACACGTGCAGCGTGTCCGGCATACGCTTTCTGTCATTTATCCAGAATTCGAGACTGTCATTTGTGATGTTGAACTGGGTTATAAGACGGTTTGCAGGGAAACCTTTCACCCACATAGAGTCGATTATTGCATCGGATGCCATGAAAGTAATGTAAGCAGAGCGTGGCTGTGTCCTGACTTTGTTTACAATCATCTGCTTGCTCGGCTTCTCACGGAACATGACCATCTCGTACTCTGCCTTGCGCTCCATACAGTGAAGCGTGTCCTTCATATCATATTTCTTAAGTTCAGGAAGGTCGTCGGAAGCCACGATGACAGGCCGTATAATGCTGTCATAGAATGCGATACGGTCATTGTCCGGATCATAGACATTATTGGAACTCTCATCCTTCACAGCATAAAGCCGGTACAATGTATCTGCGATATTGCGCATTGCAAAGAAGCCCCAGTCATCAGTCTTCACAGCCGCATCAGGCCTGTGCTTGAACACTGCCGAGTCTGACAAATCCTTGTACAGCATCACTGTCACACCTTTCATCGGCTGCAATGTGTTGCAGTCACGGACAACTCCCGTAATCGCCATAGAGTCGATGACCGGTCCTGTGGAGAACATCAGAGTATAGCCGGGATACATGTTGCCCTCATTATTGTCCGCAATCGCATTGGTCAAATCCAGAGTATATGTGGTGGACGGTTCCAGATCCGATTCGAAATAGACGATGACCGACTTGCCTCTGATCCTATATTTCGGTGACTTTTCCAGAGGAGGGGACAGGAAAATACTCTTCGCATCCTTAACCGTCACATATTCATTGAATGTAATGACAATGCGGGTGTTGTGCAAAGGGACATTGACAGACCCCGGAAGCGGATAAATTCCGGTTATGACCGGCGGAATGGTGTCCTTGTCTCCACCGCTCGGCGGAGTAGTCGTGTTCGCGCAGGAATGGGAGAACATCATTGCCCCCAAAACTAAAGCGACCGGTATGCCGGGTATGAGTTTTTCTAATATCTTGTTCATTCAAATATATTCTCTATTTTAGCCAACTGATTGATGATAAGCATCATATCTCTGTACGCATCACGCTCTGGACTCCCTTTATGTTCTTCAGGTTCGTTATCATAGTCTCGAGCACATCCCTGTCATGCACATACATATCTATATATCCGTCGAAGATGCCACCTTCGGTATTGAGGTCGAGCCGACGCATGTTTACGCCCATCACGAGGGAGATATATCCTGTAATGTCATTGAGCAGACCTATACGGTCAATGCCGGTGAGCGAAATCCTTACCGGGAACGACTGGTCGGCATCAGCCTCCCAATGAGTCTTGACAATGCGGTCTCCATGTTTGGTGGCCAATGTCTCAGCCACGCTGCAGGATTTCTTATGGACAACAATAGTGCCGTCAGCGGACATGAATCCGACTACAGCATCGCCGGGTATAGGCTTACAGCAGTCAGCAATTACATATTTATGCCCGTCTTCAGTAGAATTGATGACATATTCATCCTGTTTTTTCTTTTTCGACTGGAGAGTGCTCAGCACATTTTCAAAATTCAGATACCCTACGCCGTATCTGAACAGGAATTCATCAGCATTGTTCACTTCGAGTGCAGCGGCTATTTTCCTGGCAACATTGTCGTCGAACTTTTTGCCCATCGCCGTCAACCTCTCCTCGAGGTCTTTCCTGCCGGCCTCTATAAAGGCGGATCTCTGTGGTCTGAAGTAGTCCAGAACCTGGTTTTTCGCATGCCTGGTCTGAAGGAAGCTCAGCCATTCCGTCTTAGGATGTTCATCTTCAGCTGAGATGATTTCCACCTGGTCTCCAGTCTTGAGCACATAGGAGAGAGGCACAAGTTTCATATTCACCTTGGCTGCAATCGCCTTGCATCCGATCTGCGAATGAATCATGAATGCAAAATCCAGTGCAGTGGCTCCCTTCTGTATGGATTTCTGTTCGCCCTTTGGAGTGAACACTGATATTGACGTGGTAGTCAGGTCATTATGTATGATGTCCAGAAGTTCGAGGGCATTGACATCAGGGCTGACGAGAATTTCCTTGACTTTGGACAGCCACTTGTCCATCTCATTGTCATTCTCGCTTATGTAGCCATCCTGCTTGTATGCCCAATGTGCTGCGATACCTTTCTCCGCGATGTCATCCATCCTCTTAGTCCTGATCTGAACCTCAATCCAGATGCCCGTCTGGCTCATAAGAGTACAGTGAAGCGCCTCGTAGCCATTGCTCTTGGGATGCTTGACCCAGTCCCTCACACGGTCAGGCTTGTATCTGTAAAGTCCTGTAATTATGGAGAATACGTGATAGCACTGGTCACGTTCAGTTTCATTGACATTGACAGAAACCGGATTGAAAATTATCCTTACCGCATAGAGGTCATAGACCTGCTCGAAGGTGATCTGCTTGGTAATCATCTTGTGCCAGATGGAATACGGAGTCTTTACCCGCTTCTTTATCTGGAAATCGAATCCCGCCTTCTGCAGTGCTTCCCGGATAGGTTTGATGAACTCGTCAATGCTCTTTTCCTTGTCGGACATGTCCCGGTTGATCTGGGCGCTGATTTCATTGTACGCGTCAGGTTCCTTGTACCGCAGCCAGATGTTCTCCATCTCTGATTTTACCTCATACAGACCCAGGCGGTGGGCAAGCGGGACGAAAATGTACATCGTCTCGCTGAGAATCTTGTCGCGTTTGTACTCGGGCATGAATTCGATGGTGCGGCAGTTGTGCAGACGGTCAGCAAGCTTTATCAGCACAACACGTACATCATCATTGAGAGTCAGGAGGATACGTTTGAAATTCTCGGCCTGGAGGCTTTCAGAATTGGCGTCATCCTTGTTCTTCTTGTCCTGGTTGTCGAGAACGTTCTTGATCTTCGTAAGTCCTTCTACCAGAGAGGCTATCTTGTCCCCGAAGATATGGCGGATATCGTCCACAGTATAATCCGTGTCCTCCACCACATCGTGCAGCAGGGCCGCAGCTATCGACTTGTAGCCCAAGCCTATATCATTGACGACAATCTTGGCGACAGCGATCGGATGCAATATATATGGCTCGCCTGAGCGCCTGCGTACGTTCTTGTGCGCTTCATTGGCGAAATCGAAAGCTTTCTGCACGACCGCAAGTTCCTGTTCACCGGCGCATCTTTTGCGCGCAGCCTCCTTCAAGTCCGCATAATTGCGGGCTATCACCTCGTAGTCCTTCTGTGTAAATTCTGAAAAGCTCATTTTGTGTCAATGTTATAGTTGTTGACGTTCTGGAAAGCGTATGACAGTTCTGCACCCAGCAATATGATGAACCATCCGAAATTCAGCCAGAACATGAACAGCGGGATAGCGGCCACAGCGCCGTAGATCGAGTTCAGTCTGGTCACGAAAATCTGGGTCTCCAGGAATAAATATTGGAGCAGCGTGAACAGCGGGCCGGAAAAGATGGCAGCTTTCAACGCGTTTTTATATCTTACAATGTAGTTCGGGATGAACTTGTACATTGCCGAAAATGTCAGTATTGAAACGGCGGCGAAAACCAGCCAGCCGAGAAAACTTCTGATGCTTTCCGAAAACTGCACCTGATTCGGGAGCAGGATGTCGATGATATTGGAATAGATGATGGAACCCGCGAAGAACAGCAGAATCACGAAAGGGGAGAGCACGATAATCAGAAGGTAGAATGAGAACCTCTTCAAGAGATTCCTTGATTTGTTTACCTTCCACACATTATTGAACACTGACTCCACACACATCATCATCCATACCACGAGCCAGGCGAAAAGCAATGCGCTGACAAGCCCCACAGGGCTGGACTGGGCTGTATGAATGACATTTTCAGCAAAACCGAACAGCGTATCTATCGCCTGCTGATTGGAGAAATTCGATGCAAGTATCCCTTTCAATGTGTCTTCAAGCCCGAGTCCACCGGTAATGATGAAGGCTATGGCAATGAACGGAACCACGGCCATTGTACAGAAAAAGCTCAGCGCAACAGCCTGAAAGCCGATTTTTTGTGTGGAAAAGGTTTTGACGGTCAGGGTGATGACCCTCAAGTCCTTTACGAAACGCTTGCGCATACGCGACAATTCGTCGAAATTCTCATTCCAGATTCCGTCGGACAAATAGTTTTTAAGTCTATGTATTTTCTCTTTTATCTTCATTGTTTGTCTCACGCTACACCATACCGCCGAACAAATCCGGCTCTATTTCCTCTTCTTCTTTTTCAGGCACGGCACCTTCAGGCAGCATTGACCTGAATTTGTCTTCGTCAATCACCGGCACTCCGAGCTGTTCCGCCTTGCTGAGTTTTTCCGGTCCCGGCTTGTTTCCGGCAAGCAGGAATGACGTCTTTCCGCTGATGGAACTCCCGTTCTTACCTCCGTGAAGTTCAATCAGTTTCTTCATTTCATCTCTTGAAATGCTGAAGGTTCCGGATATGACTATGGTCTTGCCGTTCAATGCATCCGACAGGTTCTGCAGAGGAGTATCTGCTGACATCTTCAGTCCCGCAGCCTTCAACCTCTGGATCTCCACTATGTGGCGTTCGTCACGGAAGAAGTCATAGACGCTGCCAGCTATGGTTTCGCCCACATCCGGAACCTCCAGAAGCTGTTCTTTGGACGCAGCCGCTATATTGTCAATGTTCCTGAAATGCTGCGCTATTTCCTTGGCCGTGGATTCGCCCACATATCTGATTCCTAACGCGAACAGAACGTGCTCAAATGATACTTTCCGGCTGTCTTTCAGGCTGTCCAGGAACCTTTTGGCGGACTTTTCTTTCCAGCCGTCCAGCCTGAGCAGGTCATTTTTGGTCAAATCATACAGGTCTGCTGGAGTCCTGACCATATCGAGACTGAAAAGCTGGTCAATGGTAGCGTCACCCGCAATGACATTCATGGCTTTACGGCTCAAGAAGTGAACCAGACGACCTTTGATCTGTGTCGGGCAGCCATCCACATTGGGACAGAAGAACTTGGCCTGCTCTTCCTCTCTTACGAGCGGGGTGCCGCAGTCAGGACAGACAGCAGGGAAATCAGGTTTTCTGACATCGGGACCTCTCTTGGAGAGTTCCACGCCAGTAATTTTAGGGATAATCTCCCCACCTTTCTCCACATAGACATAGTCACCGATGCGGATATCCATCTGCGCCATCATGTCTGCGTTGTTCAATGTCGCACGCTTGACCACCGTTCCGGAAAGCTGCACCGGATCAAGATTGGCAACCGGCGTTACCGCTCCAGTTCTACCGACCTGATAATCAATGGAAAGGACTCGAGTCAATGCCTGTTCCGCCTTGAATTTATATGCCACTGCCCAACGCGGGAACTTCGCCGTATAGCCAAGTTCAGTCTGAATCTGAAGTTCATTGATCTTTATGACAATGCCGTCTGTCGCGTACGGGAGGAATTTACGCTCCTTGTCCCAGTAGTTTATATAGTCCTCTATCTCATTGATATTGTGGCAGATTTTGCGTTTGTCAGATACCGGAAGTCCCCAGGACGCCGCTGCACTCAAGGCTTCGTCGTGCGTCGCGAAATTCACATTAGGGCTCGGTATATGATATAATGTACACCACAGTCCGCGTTTTCCGACTTCTTCAGGATCAAGCAGTTTGAGTGAGCCTGACGCAGCATTTCTCGGATTTGCGAAAGGCTGGTCCTCATTGCGCAGCCTCTCTGCATTGAGTTCGTCGAACGCCTTGTATGGCATCAGGATCTCGCCTCTGATTTCAAACTCCTCCGGATATCCGCTTCCGTGAAGCCGGACCGGTATATTGCTGATATGCCGCACGTTGTCCGTGACATCATCACCTATGACACCGTCTCCGCGGGTAAGTGCACGCAGAAGTTTTCCGTCCCTATAGGTCAGACAGATGGCCGTTCCGTCAAATTTCAGCTCACAGGAATACGTAAAAGGCTTTCCGATGGACTTGGTGGCCCTTGCAGTGAACTCCTCCACTTCACCTATACTATAAGTGTTGCCAAGTGAAAGCATAGGATACTTATGGGGATACTGGGCAAACTCCCTCTTTGCCGTCACAAGCGTATTGCCCTGTTCATCACTGTTTTCCAGATCACTTCCGACCTTTCTGGTAGGGGAATCGGGCGTGATGAACTCCGGGAACTGCTTCTCCAGGTCAGCCAATTCATACATGAGATGGTCATACTCATAGTCACTTATGACCGGAGCATTGTCCACATAGTATTTTCTGCTGTTCTCCCAGAGTATCTTCCGCAGCTCTATGATTCTTTTTTCTGCTTGTGAGCGATCCATCGTTATAAAATTATCATAAGTTACAAATTTAGCCATTTTTTTGTGGAAATTTGGCTGAAAAGTAATAATTTTGCACCGCGGAAAAGTAGAATATCAAGATATTATAAAATAAATTTCTATTTGATTATGAAAGATTCAATCATCATCTTGTGCGGTGGCGGTCCTGCCCCGGGAATGAACTCAGTTTCAATGAGTGTTGCAAAGACTTTCCTCTCAAAGGGTTACAGAGTAATCGGCCTTCACGGCGGTTATTCAGGTCTGTTCTGCAAGAACGCACGCACAGAGGACTTGGACTTCTTCAAGGCTGACCGTTACTTCAACAGAGGCGGTTCTTATCTTGAGATGAGCCGTTTCAAGCCGACTGACGAAGACTTCGAGAAGAACTTCAACCTCGACCTTTTCAAGGACAACAATATCAAACTTCTCGTTACCATCGGTGGCGACGATACAGCATCTACTGCAAACAGAATTTCCAAATTCCTCGCAGCCAAGAACTATCCGATTGCAAACATCCATTGTCCTAAGACCATTGACAATGACCTTCCTCTTCCTGCAAACGCTCCTACTTTCGGATACAACTCCGCAAAGAATGAGGGTGCGCACATTGCAAGAACCATCTACGAGGATGCACGCACATCAGGAAACTGGCTTGTGATTTCAGCAATGGGCCGTACATGCGGCAGCCTTGCGCTCGGTATCGGCGAGGCGACACATTGCCCGATGACCATCATCCCTGAGATGTTCAACAAGACCCAGATGACTCTCGACAAGATCATACGTCTTTCCATCTCCGCTATCCTAAAGAGAAAGATCATGGGCGTCAACTACGGTACAGTAGTGGCTGCCGAGGGTCTTTTCCACAATGACGAGGTGGCTAAAGAGGCTGCTGAGGCTGGTGTACACTTCACATATGACGAGCACGGCCATCCGGAACTCGGCAAGATCTCCAAGGCTGTCCTTTTCAATGAACTTCTCGAGAAAGAGTTCAAGAAACTCGGCCTCAAGGTAAAGAGCCGTCCGGTGGAAATCGGTTACGATGTACGTTGCCAGGACCCTGTTGCTTATGACCTTACATACTGCACAGAGCTTGCTATGGGCGTTTACCAGCTGTTCAGCGAAGGCAAGACAGGCTGCATGGTATATGTTGATTCTTATGGCAATGTTTCTCCGCTCTACCTTGCTGATCTCCAGGATCCTAAGACAGGCAAGATTCCTCCGAGAATCGTGGACATCAATGCAGGTACAGCCCAGAACTACTACAAATACATCGCCCACTATGTAACACCAGAGGATTACGAGGCCGTAAAAACTCTCGGTATCGCAGATCCTTCAGTTTACGACTTCAAGAAGATTCTCGAGTGGTAATTCCATATCGGACAATATCATAATCCGTGGACAGCCGCATGGCTCACCCACGGATTTTTTTATTCCACAAGCCTCGCTCATTCTGTTTTTTTGTAATCACAAGAAATTCACTAATTTTGCGGAGTCGCCACACATCAAGATGAATATTTCATTGATTATGCTGATACCTCTGCTGCCGATGATCATATCTGATTATCGTGACAGGACTGTACATGTTCTGTGGCTCGCTGTCTTCGGGGCTGCTGCAGTCTTGTCTGCATGTTTTTGCATGGGATGGAAAATATTAATATTCAATATACTATTAAACTCATCAGTCCTACTGCTTATGGCACTTTTCCTAGCCTTGTATTTCAAGCTGCGGAAGAAAAAACTATCTGGAATGATTGGGGAAGGGGACTGCGTATTCCTGTTTCTGCTTGCACCTTACTTTCAGCTGCATAACTATCTCATGTTTCTGGTAGTTTCATCTTGTGCAGCTCTTGTATCTTGGCTTTTGGTTTTCAGAAGAGACGGTAGCATTCCACTGATTTCAGTATACGGAAAGCCTACTGAAGGTCGTTTCTTATCTCCAGAAGGGACAGATTTTGAAAGCAGGAGTCTTCCTTCCTATATTAAAACAGCAGAATATACTAGATATATGGTAAATAAGCCATTTCCTGTCAGTGAGGGGCAAGCGGCTCCATTTTATTGGTTCAATTCATCTGGTGGTGGGACTCAATATTATCTTAAGAATGACATCAGTTACTATATTGAAAAGGGGTATATAAAAATAATAAAGTAGAATACTATGAGAATTCAAACTTTTTTAAATATTTTACGGAAATGTGATGAGGAAAGCGGTTTAAGGCATAAAGTTTCTTTAGAAAGGGAAATCGCCTTAACGCCAAAACTCCATTTAGAAGCTAAAGAATTAATTGTCTGTTATGATTCTCATCTTCGAAGGCTCGATGATGGCAGATGGGAAACATATTATTATGAGCGTGGAACATGCTATGGACGATTAGAATTTGCTTCAGAGGGGCCAGCCTGCGACGAGTTGTATAATCGTGTATCAAAAGACATTGTCCCTTACACTATTGCAGACAATGGTAATGATGCACTTCATTTGAGTAACTCAGAAACTCTAGCGCTAAATGAACTATTTTCAGACGAGAGAGGTGATTTTTCTTTCGAGGATAAAAAGATAGCATTTATCAATCCATATGGTTCATTAGACAAAAGAAAATACTTTGGTATCTATGATAACGGATTGTATAAATTTGGTATCTATGATAATGGATTGTATAAAAGGTCATTGTATCCTTTAGAGAAAGGGAACCTGTATATATTTGATGCAAAACAAACAGTGCAGTCTGGAGGCTATGATGCTGCAATTGTGTATTGGAATGTGAATATTTTTCGGAAAGAAGACTTGATAGCCTACATTAAAAATCAGAGTCCGGAACTTCTGGATAATATGTATGCAGAAGAACTGAACCATGTCTTTAAATCCGCACGAAATGATTTTTCTTTTGTCGGGAAAAAAATTGCATTCCTGGATTTGTTTAGAAACAGGGGGCGACAAGGATTTTTTGATAAATACTATGGAAGCCACATTTGCGATAGATACCCTTATGGAGATGGTGATTTGTATATCTTTAATAATGACATCCCTGATTTAGATGCTGCAATTGTTTATTGGAGAAGAATGTTATTAAATCCTTCGGACGTAATTGACTTGATACATTTGATATCTTCCTCTCAATAATTTTGTCAAATTCATGGTAAGAATCGATGCCACAACTTCTCCAGGTAAAAATGGACCTAATCATTCTCATTACCATACATTTATTAAATTTAAACCATGAAAATGATACAGATAATAATTGACCAGCAAATTCATACAATCGAGGATTTGTACAAGTTGTTCTCCAAGAAAATGAATGTTGATTATGATTATATTTCTAATCTTGATGCATTCATTGAGACACTCAAAGATCCATATATGATTACTGAACAGATACATGTAATTCATAACACCATTCCAGATTTCGGCGATGCAACAATTCAATATCTGGACATAATGGATGAGGTCGATCTTTACTGGAAAGTGGCTTACAATGAGAATGAGAAAATGGTACAAGTGACTTACAGCGGATCACTTCCAGAAAAAGTGACAGCAATGTTGAACCAATACTATCTTCAAACAGCAAATATAAAGCAGACATATTTCGCTAAAGAGATTTTTCTTGAAAGAAATAAGAACAGCAAAAATGTGCTGAGAATTTATGCTCAAATATCAGGTATAACATCATGGTGTTGGTATGCTTTTGAGACCGAAAATGATAAGATGCGAATTCGAGTAATCTCTTTAGGTGACAATTGGATTCTTTATTCGAAAAATGAGCCATTTCATCCTGTAAGTCTCGACAATGAGATTGTCGTGATACAGATAAACGGTAGTGGCAGATTGTCTGTAAATAAGATTGTGGAATTGTCATCACCACTTTTTCAGGCAACATCGCTTAATTCTTATCGGAATGTCGAAAATTTCGAAGTGAAAACACTTAAACATCGAACATAATGAAACTGAAATTAATTCTACTGACTATTTTGCTGATGACATCGGTTAATGTCATAGCACAGGAGCGTACTGATAAATCAGAAAATATCCAGGCAGTGACATGCAGGATGAAGTACCGGCAATACAGACATTACTATCGTGCGAAAGATTATGTGAAGGATTTTGACGACAAATACAGTCCTGTCGGACTCGGCGTGGCATCGTTCTTTATTCCTGGCCTCGGACAAGGAATTGCAGACAAGTGGGGTGCTGCGGCAGGCTTTTTCTTTAGCGATATAGTGCTTACCGCAGGTTTTGTGCTATCCTTCGAATATACATTCGATAGGTATAACAGGCTTACGGATGTCGATGCCACCTATTTGACAGGCATTGCTATAGGAGCCCAGTTACTTTTGAAAACATGGAGTGTGGTGGATGCTGTCCGTACAGCTAAGATAAAGAATCTGTATATCCGGGACATGCGTAAACTGCACAGTGGTCTGGATATAGACATGGCGCCATACTTCACCTATGCACCGTCCTCTGCAACGCCATATCAGCCAGTAGCTGGATTGTCCTTAAAGATGACATTCTGATAGTCTGAAAGAAAATGAGATCTGCTACTTTCAAGAATGAGAGGGCTCGTGAAATGCGGGCTTTCTCCCTTGCCGAACTTCTGGTGGTTCTGGTAATCATGGGAATTCTTGTACTTATCGCACTTCCGAATCTGATGCCTCTCATCTCAAGAGCGAAAAGTACTGAAGCTCAGCAGCAGCTGGTTTTTCTGCACTCGCTGGAACAGACATATTTCTATACATATTCCCGATATACGGATGATTTAGAAGAGATAGGTTTCGAACAGCAGAAACTCGTAACAGATGGAGGCAATGCAAACTATCTGATAGAAGTAACCGATGTCTCAGAATCCGGATTCAAGGCCAGAGCCACATCCGTAGTCGATTTCGATAAGGATGGAGACTATAATACATGGGAAATCGACCAGGATAAGCATCTGGTGGAGATAGTAAAGGATTAATAATCAGGATATGACAGATACTAGAAAAACGGCAACCACTGAAGCTCTTCAAGTCTTCAGCGGAGCGGAAGCTTTGTCATACAGAATGATGCCGCTTACCATCAGGAATGGTAATATTCTGCATTGCGCAGTAGAAAGCGGACGAGATTATTCAGAAGTTATCCGGGAAGTGGAAGTTCTGTTCGGTTACCATGTGGAGATGGAGACTGTAGAACCGAATGAGCTTTCGGCATTGATAACCAGAAACTACAGGACATCAGGTCATGCTTCATCCGGTAGCATTTCCGGCGGAGCCGATATAGTGGAATGTATCGTTTCTGAGGCTTATTCCATGAACTCCAGTGACATTCATTTTGAACCTTCTGAAACCTCCGCTCGTGTCCGTTTCAGAATCGACGGACGGCTTGTAGAGCGTCATATAATTCGGAAAGATGATTATTCCGGAATCGTGAACCGGGTAAAAATCTTGTCAAACCTGGATATCTCCGAGAAGCAGCTTCCGCAAGACGGAAGGATAATGTTCTCAAGAAATGGTGTCAAGTTCGATATAAGAACATCTGTTATGCCTACAGTATTTGGAGAGAAAATGGTTATGAGGCTTCTGGTTCGTGATTCCAGACGATTGGCACTGGATTCTCTAGGTTTCACAGAACGTCAGCTGGCGAACTATAAATCAGCTATATCGCGACCATACGGAATGATACTTATCAGCGGGCCTACCGGTTCTGGAAAGAGCACAACCTTATATGCAACCCTGGAATTACTGAACCGCGATGATAACAATATCCTTACGATTGAGGACCCGGTGGAATACACAGTCGCAGGCGTAAATCAGGTACAACTGAAAGAAGAAATCGGTCTAACATTTCCTGTAGCCCTGCGGTCATTCCTGCGACAGGACCCGGATATAATTATGCTTGGAGAGATACGGGATGAAGATACGGCAGAGATGGCGGTAAGAAGCTCATTGACAGGACACCTGGTACTCTCGACGCTTCATACCAATAGTGCCTGGGGATGTGTAGCAAGAATGATAGATATGGGAGTTCATCCATATATGCTGTCCGAAACGCTTGCAGCTTGTGTGGCGCAGCGCCTTGTACGTCGACTTTGTCCATACTGCAAGAAAGAAGATTCGTCAGAGAAGGTGTCTGCCGGAATTATAACAGGAACGGCCAGGACGTACCGCCGATGCGGATGCGAGAAATGCTATTATACAGGATATTCCGGACGCAAGGCTATTTATGAAGTCATTCTGGTGGATGATGAAATTGCAGATGCCATCCGACATGAAGTTTCTAATATTGACGAGCACATGAAATCACGGAATATCATATCCTTGAAAGACTCTGCTACAAATCTGTATCTGGCAGGAGAAACTTCCCTAGAAGAAATACTGCCTATGATCAATTCTTAGTCCCAAGATGAAGCACCTATTTATATTGTTTTCCACGATGTTTCTGTGGACAGTTCTGAATTCTGGACTGTCAGCACAAGATAGAGTGGAGCCTGTCAGACGAAGTCTGGATTCACTCTCTGCTATTCGTCCTCATCTGAACGACCTTACGGACATATCCGTGACGAAGTTTTCTGTCTATGAACTTCTGAAGGCACTTGCCGTATCGAATGACCTGAATATGGAGGTGAATTTCAGTCCATCCAAGACGATAACATGTAACTTGAAGCAAGTGCATGTCAAGGATGTCATCAGCTACTGCTGTAGCCAGAAAAGCCTGGACCTGAAAGTGGTTGATGGCATCATTGCGATTACGGATTATAAAGTCCCAGACCCACCAAGACCAGAACCAGTCCCTGCACCGGTTTATCAGGACTATTCATCGTTTCCAGACACCAGGCAGGAATCGGTAAATGCGGAACGTGTCATTCCTCTGAATTTCCGTTCTGTGGATAGCGTTACGGATATTATTCCTGAAAGCATCAGCAAGAATCTTCAGATAAGGGAATATCTTGAGCAGAACAGTCTGGTTGTCAGTGGCGACACTGTTGATATACGACGGTTGCAAACATTCTTGAATGATATAGACAAGAGTATTCCGTTGATTTCTATAGATGTGATTATGGTGGACGCCACCAAAAGCTTTTCCAGAAAAGTGGGATTGTCTTTCGGGTATGGCAGTGAAGTACGTTCAGGAAAATCCGGCAGTATAAGTCCTGGGCTAAACATGTCTCTGGATTCAGATAATGCGAACAGGCTTATTTCTTCATTCGGAAAAATGTCTGGTTTTAATCTTGGCAAAGTAGGTCCGACATTCTATGCAGATCTGGAATGTCTGGAAGATGCAGGAAAAATCACATTGAAATCAACCCCCAAATTAGCCACATTGAATGGGCACAAAGCTGTGCTGAAAAGTGGTGAAGTCAAATACTACAAGGAGAGCCAAGTGAACATCATAGGCACACAGAATCCTCTTCAGTCAGAATCATTTACCTGGAAGAATGTGGAAGCCAGCTTCACATTGACACTGACGCCTTATGTGAGCGCCGACAGCACAATAACACTTCAGATTCAATTAGATCAGGACGAGTTCGCTGATGACAAGTTATCGGACCTATATGTTCCTCCAGGAATAACCAAGCGCAGCTTCAATTCCATCATCAAGGTAAAGAACGGCGAGGCGGTGATTCTCGGTGGCATAGAGAAGAATCTCACAGATGATTCAGCACGTGGACTTCCGTTTCTTGCCAGGGTACCTGTGCTCAGATTGTTGTTCGGCCGATCCGTAAAGGAGCGCACAAACCATAAGATGAGTGTCGTAATAAAACCCGCATTGCAATGAGACTATTTCCAGAAATATCTCCAGCAGTATTTGTCATCGTTGGCGGAGATGTGTCGCTGAACCAGAAAAGGCTTCAGAAAGGTTCTCCTGTAGTCATTATATTGACTGGAGCAGATGTTCTGGAACGGACACTCTCTGAAGACAATCCGCTACTTGCCAGAATCCGTGCGAATACAGATATTGTTCGTAGTGAGAGTCCCCTGCCTGATGGCAATGTGGAAGTGGCTTTCATTAAAAAGACCCTGGCTGATAAGGCAATGTCAATGCTGACATCAACAGGTGCTTATGCTGTAGGAACCTGTGTCATGAAATCCGCAGACAATGATGCTATCCGCAGAATCATGGGAGAAATAATTTCCAAAGAACTGACTTTAAGGAAATTATACAAAAATCCGGTGATAACTGACAACATCTGCAGTGCAGTCTATATGAGGCTGCGTTTGCCGGTCCTCGTGACTTTTCTTGTGGTGCTGCTCGGAAATTGGTTTGTATATTCGGCCCTATCCCATAAAATAGGGAAGACCAGAATAGATGCGGAACGGATTGCTGTACAATTCCGACAGATGGAAAAAGTCAGTCAAAAGCAGCACGATATGATGAGGCGCATGACGGGCTTTCCGGTATTCAGCCGGGCATCACTTCTGGATGCTATTGCATCCAAGGTCCCGGACGGTGTAATGCTGACATTATTGGAAATCCGTGCAGCCGGCGATGGGAAAGACGCTTTGGCACGAGTTCCTGTGACATTGAGGATATGCGGCACCGCTTCCTCTGAAAACCTGATGACTTTCATATCTTCACTGAAGACTGAAACCAGGTTTTCGGGATTGTCAATAGTGTCGTATGGTCGTTCGGGGCATAGCCGAGATACCAATGCATTCGAACTTTCTATTCCTATCTAGCTATGAAATATACAGGTATAATTAAATTACTTACCTTGATTCTTCTGACTCCTGCTGCAATATGGTGGTTGGCATTGTCCCGTACTGTAAAGCAATATGGTGAATTCAGACGGCTGTCGCATGAGATTTCAGTTGAGCCTAAGCCTGGGAGTTCATTGGATGACTGCATATTGTCGAAGCCACTGCTTTCAGGAGGGGACATTGTCCGCATTGCTGATACATTATGCAGCAGTACCGGGTGTTCTCTCATATCGTATTCGCCAAGAGCGGAAGAAGCTAATGGGAATGTCCAGCTATTTACAGCATCATTGACTCTTTCCGGCAGGTTTCTAGAACTTGTCAAGATTCTTGATGGGCTGGAATCATCAGATAAGGCCCTGCGTTTCCCTAAAGTGTCAATGGTCTTGTATGACAGGATGAACGGATTACCACGCACTATACGTATGAATATTGAACTTGCCCTGATTGAATATGATAAGAATTGACAGAAAAATGACAGGTGCTGCTCTTC
>HF996057.1:0-80717 GCA_000432515.1 Bacteroides sp. CAG:545 | reverse complement strand
GCTCTTCCGACGGTACTTGTAGTATCTGTATTCATGCTGATTCTGGTGCTTGCTGCATTGACATATCTGTCAATGGACATGCAACTTTATGCAGGATGGCATCGGGAACGGCAACAGCGTATGGATTTGTTTTCGGCACTGAAAATCTGCTGCTGCGACAGCACTGTGTTTGACGAGGATTCTGTGTCACTGTTTCTTTTCAGTGAAGTTCCGGTCAATGTCTATCGGCAAGGTTGGGGCTTCTACGAAATCATGACGGCATCATCCGGACCGTATCTCATTTCCCGACTGGTGGGAGCCGCTTCTGACAGTTATACACATGCGGCATTCTGGCTATGTGACAGGAACAGGGCACTCTCTCTTGCTGGTGACACGCGGATAGATGGTATTGTGCATATTCCGCTAAACGGAATAAACTACATGGAATATGGCGAAGATAAGTTTATTGGAGATAGGCTTATGGAAAATAAGCTTCGCATTGCCGGAAAAGAACTTCCAGCGGTTCTGAAAGACGGTTTCGTCATACCAGAAGATGAAGTGAACATGCATGTGCATGCCAATGATTCCATATTGATGCTTAGCTGCAATGCTATAGTAGATGGCGAAGATATTGTACTGTCATCAAGGTCTTCCGTTCATGATATCCTGGTCAATGCCAGGAAAGTCACAGTGAGTTCAGGGTTTCGTGGAAGTCTCCAGATAATGTGTAGCGATACAGTGATTGTTAAACATGGCGCAGTGCTCGAATATCCATCCGGGATATATATCAGGTCAAACAATGGATTTCCCTATGTGGAGCTGCAGGACGGCTGCTGCATGGCCGGTTATGTTATAGTAGAAGGTGCGGCTGAAGATTTCAGCTTATCGCATCCATGCTATATGCAGTCTTCTTCAGCATCATTAAGCGGTCTCCTTTACGCCGACGGCAGCTGCAATCTTGAAGGTGACGTTTCAGGAGCTGTCTATGTGAAAGACTGTTTCCACATCATGGGCTCCAGTACATATCCTGGTGTCCTTCATGATGCCCATATATCACGAAACGATACCATCGCATACCCGCTTTTCATGGATGCTCCATACCGCAGAAAAGCCATAAAAAAACTACACTGATGTTGAAATGAATAACAAATACACTACATCATTGCTGCTGATTACTGCTGTAGCAATATGGGGAATAATAGGATACAAAGCCTTAACACTAAGCCATCCAATTCAAGAAACAGAATCTCTCACAGTGTCAACACCGATAATAGCCGAGGCGAGAAAAGAATTGATACTGGATTATAGAGATCCTTTTCTCGAAGAAGTCAGACCTATGGCAAAACTAAAAACCACACCAATTATTGCATCGAGGAAAGGTCTCCCTGTTTCAGCACCGGCATGGATTTTTAAAGGGACTATTCTGGCTGATGGACATGCAGCATGCCTCGTTATAGCACATGGAGAGACATATATGCTTAGACTTGGTGAGGAACTTGAAGGGTATCGCATAAATGCTTTCTCTTCAGAAACCATGTCTGTAATTTATGGGGCAAATCAATTCGTACTGGAGGTGAAATGAAGCTTGTGGCATCTGCACTTGTTGAGACAATAGTGGCATCTACAATGTTCCTTATCATTTTCATGATTGCGACAACCGCATTGACGCGATTATCGGCATATCATTCCGGAGTGGATTTCGTACAAGTTGAACTGGATATGGAGAACTCGGTCACGCTCACCAGAAAAATGATAAAACCAAAACAGGAATTCAGATATGGGGGGGGGATTGTCATCATCGAAAAAAGCGAGTCTGCATCGTGGCCTGGATTATATGATGTCGCGGTTACAGCTCAGCTAAAGAATGGGCATAAAGTAAAATATTATTATGTGGAGTAATAGAATGAGAGCTAGCACCCTCGTGGAAACGCTTGTTACAATGATTATCTCCGGTGTAGTCATTCTGTCAGTGTTTGAGGGAATAGGAATGTTCCGCAGGATGCTGGCCGGAGTATCTGATATTGAACAGTTGGGAGAACCTCTACGGAGCCATTCTGTTATTATGCGGTTGTCTGGAAAATGTGATAGTGCCATATACGATGGAAACCGGCTACTGTTATTTACAGGCGACAACGCTGAAGACACATTGCTGCTCAATAATGATGCGGTCTTATGGCATAATGGCGGAAAGCCATCCGAACTGTTTCCCGGAATGAGGGGTTATGAGATTGTCCTCTCTGGGGCTGGCATGGCGGACAGCCTTATTGTAAAGTATCGTAAAAAGGTTTATTCTTATGGCCTACATTCTGAATAACAGAAAGAAGCAGTCGCTATTCTCTCAGCTGGAGATGCTTTTGGAATCTGGCCTTGATTTCAGCCGCGCTTTCAGACTGACGATATCTGGGGCTGATAAGAAGGATACTGAAATCCTGTCATCAGTGTTCGATGATGTTGTGTCCGGACAATCTCTGTGGCATGCAATGCAGAGGTCTGTGACATTCTCTCCGTTAGACTATGGTGTCGTAAAAATTGGCGAGGAGACAGGGCGCATGCCATACGCATTGCATTTTCTTGCAGACTATTATGCCAGGAAAGAAAATCAGAAGCGAATGCTGGTCAGCGCATTGAGTTATCCTGCGATAACATTGTGTATTGCTCTGGCGGTATTGACATTCATGCTGGCGGTGGTGGTGCCGATGTTCCAGAGTGTATATGAGCGTATGGGTGGAGAACTCCCGGTCATGACATTGATTGTGATAGAGCTGTCGAAGGCTTTGCCCTATATCGGGACTGGAATCGGAACGGCGGTCTGTGTTGCGGCATACATTGGAAAGGTATTCGCCAAATCAGACCGTTATAGAATGATTGTGTCATCTGTCTTGCTGTCAATGCCTTATTGCGGCTTGCTCATCAGAAAGTATTATCAGACCATGTTCTGTCAGCTAGGCTACCTGCTGACAAGCTCCGGCATCCCGATGTTGAAGTCATTGGCAATGATAGAGACCGTCATAGGGTTCTGTCCTTATGAACGCTCAATCAAGCGTATATGTTCCGAAATAGAGCGTGGAAGAAGTTTTTCTGAAAGCCTTGGACGATATGAGCACTTATATGGCAGAAATCTTGTGACATTGCTGAAAGTCGGCGAGGAGACTAACCGCCTGGACTGTATGCTTAGAAGTCAGGCGGAAGCTATCAGTGCGGAACTGGATTACGAAATCCGGCAACTGAATAATGTTGTGGAGCCAATGATGATTTTGACGATAGGCATCATAGTAGCCTTTATCCTCATCGCCATGTATCTCCCGATGTTTCGCCTCGGATTGTTGATAATGTGAACAATCCGAATCGTTTCGGGCATGAAATGTGCATATATGTAAGGCATTGAACGTTAAAAATGCAAAACATATAGCATATATGGGCAAATTCATTATATATCAGATGCTTCCTCGACTCTGGGGAAACATCGAAGGCAAAAACATAAAGAGCGGCACATTGAACGATAACGGGTGCGGAAAGTTCAGCAGCATTGACACCATCTCTCTGGAGTATCTTCGGAGTCTTGGTGTCTCTTATGTCTGGTACACAGGCATCATCAGGCACGCTACGGCGGAAGATGAGGCCGGATGCACACCATCGTCAGCCGACTGGGTAAAAGGACGCGCCGGTTCACCTTACTCCATCACAGACTATTACGACGTGAATCCATATCTGGCAGATGAGCCGGACAAGCGAATGGACGAGTTCCGGGATTTGGTAAGACGTACGCATGAAGCCGGTCTGAAAGTCATCATCGACTTCGTCCCGAACCACGTAGCCAGGGATTACGGCAGGTTTACGGCTGAACACCCGGCCCCGACAGGCATGGCCGCATTGGGTGCAACTGACGACAAGTCTGTACATTGGAAAGACACCAATGACTTCTTCTATTATCCGGAGATTCCGCTCACCTTGCCGGTCAAGAACCAGACTTATGTGGAAATGCCGGCAATGGCTTCAGGCAACACCTATACAGCATCACCAGGCGTAAATGACTGGTATGACACGATCAAACTGAACTACTGCGATTTCCATACTGAAACCTGGGAGAAGATGTATGACATCGTCAATTTCTGGGCAGAGCAGGGGGTTGACGGATTCCGTTGCGATATGGTGGAGCTCGTTCCTCCTGCATTTTTCAAATGGCTGATAGAGAAAATCAAGAAAGACAGGCCGAACCTGCTCTTCATAGCGGAAGTATATCAGAAGACATTGTACTCCAAATATATACGGGACATCGGATTCGACCTTCTGTATGACAAATCCGGCATTTATGACACCGTCAGGGCGATAGTGGAGAAGAATGTCAATGACAGCGGTGTTCCTGTGGAAGACTGGCAGTCGGCGAAACGGATTACCTGGAACTGGCAATCCCTCGGAGAACTCCAGCCTTATATGTTGAATTTCCTCGAAAACCATGATGAACAGCGCTTCGCGTCCGACTTCTTCGGAGGCTATGTAAAGAATTCTTACGCAGCGCTTTACGCTTCACTCTTTCTGAATACTGCCCCGTTTATGCTGTACGCGGGAGAAGAGGTGGGAGAGAGAGGAATGGACAATGAAGGCTTCAGCGGAACAGACGGCAGGACCAGCATCTTCGACTGGTGGGCACCTTCTTCATTGACAAGACTTTACAGATATATACACGGAGAAACTGGCGCATTGAGCCATGACGAACAGGAAACATTGGAATTCTACCGGAAAGCGCTCCGGTTCGCATCGGAAGACGATGCTGTCAGCAAAGGCACCGTATATGACCTGTGTTACTGCAACTCCTCTTCTGACGGGTTCAATCAGGACAGACATTTCGCATTTCTGCGCGACTACGAGGACGAAACTCTACTGATCGTATGCAATTTCTCCAAAGTGGATGCAGACATGAAGATTTCCATTCCGGAACACGCCTTCAACTGGATGAAGATGCCTGAAACAGGCGAATTGAACCACAATTCACCAATCAGTGTTCATGTCAATGCTATGAACGGAGCGATTATAAAACTCTGTTAGCCAGTGCTTTAATGTTGCAAATCGGCGTTTTTGCGGATCCCTGCCAAAGCCCGGTTCGTATTACGTTCAATATATGCCGTTATGGGTTCCTCTGTATGGAGCACGACGGCATATTTCATTGCCTGCTCGCTGTCCAGTTCTCCTAACGCATCAAAATCCACGGTCCCGTCGCCAGCAACGGTGTCAATCGAAAGATATCCGACGCCCAACGAGGTGATGTTCTGGAAGAAGTGAGTTCCCTGGCTCGGTTCCACCTGGAAGCCAGGCATACTGTACTCGACGATCATTTTCGCTTCCGATATGTCACTCCAGATGACTGGAATGCCGAGGTTCGGATCTGAAGAGCCCCATCTGCCCGGCCCGATGAGAATATAGCCTTCGTTTCTGGATTTGAAAGTATTGTTTATTTCCGCGAGTTCCGCAGCTATTTCTCTTGTACTCAATGAATTGAATTTGTCCGGGGCTATATAGACGATATGCGAAACATCATTGACGAATCCGTTTCCAAGCGCTTTTCCGGACTCCAGGAACAATGTCCACAATGAAGCCTTCAGCTCATCGAAATTCACTTCCTGCTCAGCGGAATATGAACTTATCGGCCTGACTTGCAGAAACTTGAGCGAGAGTTTGCCTGAAGGAGCGACATCTGCTGCGAACTCTATCTCCACCTCACACAACAGTTCTTTTCTACAGATATCCATGATTTCCGACAATGCCTTGGCAAGCGGATATTTTCCATATTTCAGAATCGCATCGAAAGAGACGATTCTTGCCCCGGATTCTTCCACGCCAGGAACAATCCTGCTGTCCACCGCACTGTAAGTGGAGAATACAAGATTTGAATTGGCATAGTCCGGAATCACCTCAGTAACAGGGATATGTGCAAGGTTAACTCCTTCATTTCTTGAAATCTTGAAGGCGCCAGGCCTCAAGTCCAAAGCAAACATCATCTTCTGACTGTCCCGCATAGCAAGATACGGCTGCGAAAGCTGGAGTATCTTTTTAGGGAATTCAGGACTGAAACGCAGAGTCTTTCCGCCTTCGACAACAGATTTGCCAAGGCCGAACACTACATTGACAATGCCGTCTTCCATCCTCTCTCCGCCGATAGGGTAGAAATTTACACTCCTGCCGACTCCGGAAATCATAGGATAGTACAGTCCGTTATGTTCAGAGCCGCAGATGTTCTGGATGACGACGGCCATCTTCTCTTCGCTCTGAAGGTTTCCGGTCGTCTGGATGTAGGTGCGGCTTCCATTGTAAAACACTGATGCATAGACACTTTTGATAGCCTTGTCCAAGATTCTCAGCATCATGTCCTTATTATCCACGTGAGGAATCATATAGGTGGAATAGACTCCGGCGAACGGCTGGTAGTTACTGTCTTCCAACTTGGAACTTGAGCGCACCGCAAGTGGCGTATCCACGGTCTTGAGATAAGTCTTAAGGCCTGAAATCAGCCCCTCAGGCAGCCTGGAAGCCACAAATTCAGAAAGGATCTCATCGTCAGAAAGCTCCGAGTCTATCACATATTGAAGTCCGTTCTCCAATATGAACTCGTCAAAATACTCAGTGGATATGACAATGCTTCTCGGTATGGATATGCTTATGTTTTCGTACCTGTCTGTCAATGAGTGCTTTTCAATGAGCCTGTTCAGAAAGGCGAGACCTCTTGCCTTACCTCCGAGCGATCCGTCCCCCATCCGGGCAAATGAAATGTAACGGTCGTAATTGCCATTGGAGAATTCCGCAATTATGCCGCGCCCCATCGCCTTGTGATAGGCCTGGACTTCTTTTATCAGGAATTCACGTGCCTCAGACGCGTCATCATGATGCTCAAGACGGAATTTGTTTGCCAATGTGAAGAGTCCTCTGGCAAAGAACCACTTGGAGAACATGTTCTTGGAAGTGTTGCTGACGAGGATGTTGTCCGGAACGTGCTTGATGACTTCCTCCAGTTCCTGAAGATTTGCCGCACGGCCGTAAACAACACCTTTTCCGTCTCTGAAAACGAAATCCCCGAAACCGAATTCTTCTTTTATATAGTCGGAAAGCTGAAGAAAGAGTGTCCTCGAGTACTTCTTTAGAAAACCGACATTAAGTCGCTTTGCCACATCCGCTACGCTAACCTGAGAAGATTGTAACAGAATCGGCATCATCGGGTCGTCCTGACGTATATGGTGCACCAGGTCTATACCGGCATCAAGTTTCTCCGTCTTGGGAGGATCTCCCTTATGCACTACCATGCCCACATCCGAAATGATGCCCAAGAAATGGTTGCGGTATTTTTCGTATGTGGCGAACGCCTCATCGTAGCAGGTGGCAAGCAGAATCTTCGGCCGTGAACGCTTACGGTTCTTCTGCTGGTCTTCGTTCAATGTCTCTTTCAGGAATTCGTTGCTCTGCTTGAGTATAAGTTTATACAACTCAGGAAGATACGTAGAATAATAGCGGATGGAATCCTCTACCAGCATGATGGCCTGGACTCCAGTTTCAAGTATATCATAATCTGCATTCCGCTTGTCCTCGAATAGTTTGATGATTGCAAGGATAAGGTCCGCGTTTCCATGCCAGCTGAATACGAAATCCACTCCTGAATCAGTCTGCGACATCACTTTCTTTCTGATCTGCTTGGAATAATGCATCAGGAGCACGAACGGAATCTGCTTGCCTTCAGCCTTGAGATCGGCCGCCAACGGGAAAATGTCCTTGTCAATCTCATTGTACATGCAGATTATCATATCGATATCCGGCTCATTCTCAAGAGTTTGTCTTGCTGCAGCAGCGGATTCCACCCACACGAATGTAGGCGGATTCGACATGTTCAGTCCGACATATTCCTTGTAAACCTGGGATTCGATTTTTCCGTCCTCCTCCATAATGAATGCATCATAATTGCTGCATATCATCAGGATTCTCTTGATTCTGAACTTGATAAGAGAACTGAAATGTGTGTTTCTGAAATCTTCCGGTCTTGGCATCACTTGCATAATCATTGGTTTTCATCCCCAAACATACGCAAAAAATCTCTTATAATGATTTTGCGGTTAGGTTTATTTCCGCTAAATTTATGGAAAAACATACACTTATGAGAATATTCACAAGACTGGTGACCGCCATGACTGCATTATTGTGCGGCCTCACTTCCTTTTCACAAGAATACAAAGGCCCGGAACTCAAGCCCGAATTTGTCTGCGACCTCGGAAAAATCACCCCGGAGCATGTGAAAGTAAAAGGCGCCACACAGGGATTTGCCATATGGGGGAGATACGGATTCGTGCTTCACGACAAGGGGCAGTGTATCGTCTTCGATGTAAAGGAGAAGAGGTTCGTATCCACGTTCAAGCTCAAGGACAATGTCTCGCATTGCAACAATGCCTGTTTCGGTGTGGAGAAAGGGACCGATTTCCCGCTGCTCTATGTTTCCGCGTGCAAAGGCGACCATTGCTGCTATGTGACGGATATCACGATAAAAAGCGGCAAGATAGTCCAGAAACTGTACTTTTCCGGTGAAGGATACAAAAATGCCTACGACTGGTTCATTGACCGCAAGAACAAACTCATCTATACATACGGTACAAACGGGGACATGTCCAAGCTCATCAAGAAGTTCAGGCTCCCGACGCTCGAGGATTCAGACAAGAACGGAGAAGTGCATCTGACTCAGAAAGACGTGATAGAGGAGTTTACCGTAAAAGGTATCAGAATCTACCAGGGAAGCACCATGAAGGGCAGATATGCCTACCTTGCAGACGGTTATCCTCCGCACGACAGAGTCCTCCACGTCGCGGATATGAAGGAAAAGAAACTGGTGAAAAGCATTGACCTGAACAATCTGAAATACGAGCCTGAAGGACTGACAATAAAAGGCAAATGGCTCTATATGGCGATGCACGTCAAGATGCAACCTCGCGACAGTCAGATTTACAGATTCAAAATCAAGTAGATACAAAACAGGGATTACATTCTTCTGCGGAACTCGGCGACCGTGATTGCAGTAGCGACTGCTGCATTCAGCGATTCCGAGCCGGTATCGTTTTTCGGATACGGAGGAATATAGAGCCTGTCAGAAACAAGGCCGGCGACTTCGTCCGAAATGCCATTGGACTCATTGCCGATGACGATTACGGAAGGGGAGTCCTTGCCCGGATTCAGCTCTTTCTCATACATGTCGGATCCGTCCAGGAAGGTTCCATATACATTGCCTCCTGCTGACACGGCAGCTCGACAGAGAGCAGGGATTTCAGCATAGTGAAATTTCACGCGGAAGATGGCGCCCATAGTGGCCTGGACCACTTTAGGATTGAATACATCTACAGTGTCAGGCGCTGCAAAAACAGTATCGATTCCGAACCAGTCCGCTACCCTGAGAATGGTGCCGAGATTGCCCGGATCACGGATGGAATCGAGGGCAAGATACAGGCCAGACTGACCTAAAGCGCCACTTAAAGCTGCGTCTGATGAAAGGTTGATATCCTGAGGCTTGCGTACGACTGCAAGCACCGGGGACGGAGAAGAAAGCGAACTGATTCGGCCCATCTGTTCTTCTCCTATCTCATCTTTTCGGTAAACAGTCTCCACGTCAAAACCGGACCGTAGGGCCTCATCCACCATCTTTTCGCCTTCAACACAAAAAAGTCCGTATCTGTCCCGGAATTTCTTATCCGAGAGAGAACGGACTCTCTTTATTTCATTTGCCGAAATCGACATATTTTAAATGACTAGTAACCAAGTATTTTCAGCATTGACTCATAACTCTGCTCCGGAGCGAACAGTCGGGTGGTAACATTGCCTTCTTTGTCCTTGTCTATGAGAATATGTTTCGGCGACGGCTGGAGACAATGCTTGACTCCACCATAACCGGAAATCGCCTCCTGATATGCACCGGTATGGAAAAATCCGATATAGAGAGGATCTCTGCGATTTCTGATATTCGGAAGGAAGATGGCATTGGCATGAGCCTCGGAATTGTAATAATCCTTGCTGTCGCAAGTAAGACCGCCGAGGAACACCCTGTGGTATTCATCATTCCACTTGTTGATAGGCAGGAGGATGAACCTCTGGTTAAGACCCCAAGTGTCAGGGAGTGTGGTCATAAACGAGTTGTCAATCATATACCAGCACTCCCTGTCGTTCTGCTGTTTCACGTCCAGCACCTTGAAAATGGTGGCACCGGATTCGCCGACAGTGAAGTTTCCGAACTCAGTATAGATGTCAGGTACAGGAACGCCGTGCGCTTCGCATACGGTCTTGATCTGATTGACAATCTCCTCGATCATATATTTATAATCGTAATCCCATGTCAATGAGGTCTTTATAGGAAGTCCGCCACCTATATTCAATGAATCGAGGTCAGGACAGATCTGCCTCAAATCGCAATAAAGGTTCAGGCAGCGTGAAAGTTCATTCCAATAATAAGAGGTATCACGGATACCGGTATTGATAAAGAAATGAAGCATCTTGAGCTTGAACTTAGGGTTCTTGCTGATACCGTTCTTATAGAAAGGAATGATGTCGCTGTAGCGGATTCCGAGACGGGATGTATAGAAGTCAAATGACGGTTCCTCCTCGGCAGCGATACGGATACCGAGATTCGTAGGAACTTCCACGATATCGTCCAGGTCTTCGAGTTCATTCTTGTTGTCCAGAACAGGTATGAGGTTGTGCCAGCCCTCATTCAGGAAATTGGCCATATTCCTGACGTACTGAGGCTTCTTGAAGCCATTGCAGATTATGATCAGGTCCTTGTCCACCAAGCCTTTGTCTTTCAGGCTCTGGATAAGATTCAGATCATAGGCAGATGAGGTTTCTATGTGGACATTGTTCTTGAGAACCTCCTCAAGGACGAATTCAAACTGTGAACTCTTCGTACAATAGCAGTAATGATATTCTCCATCATAACTGACCTTGGACATCGCATTGCGGAACATACGTTTGGCCCGCTGTATCTGACTTGAAATCTTCGGCAGATACGTGATTTTCAGTGGAGTACCATATTCCTTTATGATATCCATCATATTGATGTCATTTACGTACAGGGTTCCATCTTCCACCCTGAATTCATCCTGTGGGAAATCGAAGGTCTGACCGACCAAATCGATATACTTGTTCTTCATCCTTTAAACCTTAGAAAAAAGGGAACGAACCTGAAAAACAGATTCTATTGTTACACATAAAAAACAAGATTCCGGCCATTTTACCGAAATCGGTTGCAAATATAACCTTTCAGTTTAAATTTTGGAGTGAATTTCTGCTAAAATACGTTAATTTTGTAACAAATAAGACAAATTTGAAAATGACATTGACAAGAATAAAGAAATTTTTCACTGCCGCATCGACAGCGACTGTCTTGTTATTGTCATTTTCCTGCAGCACGACGCGTGTTTTGCAGGACGGGGAGTACCGGCTTGCAAAGAACACTGTGAAAGTCGAGAACGACAGCCGGTTCAATCCCGGTTCTCTGGAGCCGTACATCAAGCAGAAGCCCAACTCCAAACTGATCTTCGGCTGGAACCCCTTTCTGAATGTATATAATTGGGGAGGGAAGAGCGACAGATTCTTTCCGAGGCTCTTCAGGAAAGTCGGAACGGCTCCAGTCGTATATGAGTCGGACAAGGTTGATGCGTCGGTGGAGAATATTGAACGGCATCTTGAATACATCGGATACTATGGTTCAAAGGTAGAAGCAGAGGTGTCCGTCAAGCGTAAAATAGTTAAAGTAAATTATAATATAACTCTCGGCAAACGCTTTACTATCAAGGAGATACATTATAACCTCCCGTCAAATGATGTATTCCGCAACACCTTCTTTTCCGACACATCCGGAGTGATGGTAAAGACGCAGGATTTCCTTTCAGAATCCGTAATGGAAGCGGAGACCCAGAGGTCAGCTGCGTTCATGAGGAACAAGGGATATTTCACATTGTCCAAAAACAACTACTTCTTCCAGGCGGATACGCTCAGCATCCCCGGATATGCCATCCTGGACTATACCATAAATGAATACACGAGAAACGAGAGTCCCGACAACGCATTGCCTTTCAGGCAGTTCCATTTCGACAATGTAGTGATTTCCCACCCGGAGAATTTCCGTATCAAGGAGAAGACGCTTCGCGGCTTGAACACCATCCGGCCCGGCGATCTCTACAGTGAGACTGCGACCAACACCACCTACAGCAGGCTCTCCTCATTGAGCATAATCAACGGGGTGAACATCGATGTCCAGCAGGTGGACACTAATAAGGTCAATGCCGACATATCTCTTTCTGTATCAAAGCTTCAGGGCTTCAAATTCAATATCGAGGCATCATCGAATTCGAGCGGACTGTTGGGCATTTCCCCCGGTCTGTCATTCTACCACAAGAACTTGTTCAGGGGCGGGGAAGTGCTGAACCTGAATTTTACCGGAAATTTCCAGTTCAAGCCTAACAGCAGTACAAGAGCGACAGAGTTCGGCATTTCGGCAGGAATCAAGTTCCCACGCTTCGTGTTAGTACCGATAACGAGGTTCAAGAAGGCCATACCTTCCACAGAGCTCAAGGCTTCCTATAACTATCAGGACAGGCCGGAATACAAGAGAAACATCATTTCCTATTCATTCGGATATACCGGTTCATACAAGAAACTGTATTTCCAGTTTTACCCGACTCAGCTGAACATCGTCCGCATGTTCAGTATCAATCCTGACTTTTACCAGAGCGTCCTTCTGAATTCGTCCGTAAAGAGCGCATTCACTGACCACTTCGACTTCGGTGCCGGAGGAACTCTTTACTACACCACCAGCACGGACGTGAATCCTAAGCGTTCTTATCATTACTTCAAGTTCCAGGCTAATGAAGCCGGTAATGTCCTGTCATTGTTCAATCCATTGATGCACAAGAATTCAGCGACAAAAGAGCGCCAGATCTGGGGAGCAAGTTATTCTCAATATGTAAGAGGGGAGATCTCTGCCGGCAAGACCTGGGTGTTCGGCAAGAATGACAGGCAGGCATTCGCGACAAGGGTGCTGATAGGATGCGGAGTGGCTTACGGGAACTCCGTGTCAATGCCTTTCGAGCAGCAGTTCTACAGCGGCGGTGCAAGCAGCCTGAGAGGTTGGCAGGCACGTTCGGTCGGCCCTGGTACCTCGCCTAAGGACACGCTCTTCATCATTCCGAACCAGACCGGTGATTTCAAGATTGAGGTCAATGCCGAGTATCGCTTCGGGCTGTTCTGGAAGTTCAACGGTGCTGTTTTCGCTGATGCCGGAAACGTATGGAATCTTACTGACAATGGTCTCGGAAAGTACGATCTGGGCAAGCTGAACGGATACAATTTCGTTCATGGCATCGCTCTCGACTGGGGCCTGGGACTGCGTCTAGACCTGAATTTCATCCTTGTACGTCTGGATATGGGTATGGTCATCCACGATCCGACCAGGAGTGAGGGCCGGAGATGGGTCGGACCTGACGGCTGGTTCAAAAAGGATGGTTGCGCAGTGCATTTCGGCGTCGGATATCCTTTCTAATCCCCCTAACCCCCTTTTCAAGGGGGCACATCAGGGCCTGCGGGCTTTCCATCGCCGCAATGGCAGCCCTGCCCGCCAACTCCGGCCCGGCATCTGATGATGCCCTGTTAATCCTTCGGTCGAACTTCTTTGCTATGTTATGCCGCTGGGCCAGACCCTGACGATGTGCGCGGCCTTTTCGTCCTTCACGTATTTGTTGATGCCACGGGGGCAAAATCGACTCTTTTGCCTACGTTATTAGATTCACGTGAGCAAATACGGCCTTTCTGCACACAGTCAGGCTGTTTTTGAACTGTCACGGGGGCAAATCAGGCCTTCTTGCCCCCCCCGTGACTGAAATCTTGTGTGCAAAAACCCGCCTTTTGCCCCCCGTCGTCCTTCATTGATATTGTCCCGAACTGCGGCAAGAGCACGCTCAGCTCAGGGAGTTTCGCAATTCGCCGCGGGCTATGCCGCTGTTCGGCGCTCCGTATCGCCCGATAAGCATTTAGCTCCCATAAAAGTTTGCGTAAGCGTATACGCGGTTACGTCTTGACCGGACTATTATTATTTGGAAAAACCGAACAACCTGAAATTTACACAACCGGCGAAAGCATTGATTCACAACACGTTAAACAATAAAGCAAAAGCCAGGTTACCCGCTTTTTCACATAACCTGCATTTGGATATTTATTCTATCTCATTGACATTCAGCAATATGCACCAAATCCCGACATGCAGGTTGTTCGAAAACACATGAAGCTATCCTTCCCAAATCACCCATCAGCCACCTGCTATTAGCAATCGCCAGAGAGCAGTGGCTTTATCTATCGATCCGAACTCTCACATGAAAGGAGGACCTGTCATCCAGTACTCATCGCACGCTAATAAAGCAAAAGCCAGGTTACCCGCTTTTTCACATAACCTGCATTTGTATATTTATTCTATCTCATTGACAGTCAGCAATATGTGCCAAATCCCGACATGCAGGTTGTTCGAAAACGCACGAAGCTATCCTTCCCAAATCACCCATCAGCCACCTCTATTAGCAATCGCCAGAGAGAAGTGGCTTTATCTAGTCTCCGCGATTACGTCTTGACCGGACTATTGTTATTTGGAAAAACCGAATAACCTGAAATTCACGCAGCCAGCGAAAGTGTTGATTCATAGCTGGTTAGCTAATAAAGCAAAAGCCAGGTTACCCGCTTTTTCACATAACCTGCATTTGTATATTTATTCTATCTCATTGACAGTCAGCAATATGTGCCAAATCCCGACATGCAGGTTGTTCGAAAACGCACGAAGCTATCCTTCCCAAATCACCCATCAGCCACCTCTATTAGCAATCGCCAGAGAGAAGTGGCTTTATCTATCGATGCGGACTCACACAAGAAAGGAGGACCTGTCATCCAGTACACATCGCACCGAAAAAACTAAACATCTATGCTGACTCAACGAAGCCATTGTTGCGGTTACACATATTCAGGTCAGATTTTCGTAAGCGTCTCGCTTTATCTATCGATGCGGACTCACACAAGAAAGGAGGACCTGTCATCCAATACACATCGCACTGCAAAAAACTAAACATCCATGCTGACTCAACGAAGCCATTGTTGCCGGTTATACATATTCAGGACAGATTCTCGTAAGCGTCTTCGCGGTTACGTATTGAAGCGTTTTTAGCGGTTCCGTACTTTTGCCCATGGAAATGTCAAGAATAGATTAACATGGGAGCAAAAGAAACAGCGATTCCGGCATTTGCAGCAAGGTTGTACGAGCTGACATGGGTGCGATACAACCAGATGTCAAGTTCGGTTCCGACACTGACGATGCAGTCGTTCTGCAAGGACTCACGCGTCAATTATCGGACAACCTGCATGTCGGTATTCTGTGGACATTGTTGATTATCAATGAATTGTCGAGATCTCTAAAAGCCAGGTTACCCTTTTTTTGATAGTGGGAGGGCCTGGTCCTCACAGGGGCTTCTTGTTGCCGTACACACTTGGAGTTCGGCGGCACGAGGCGCAGCGCGTAAGTTACAGATTATCAATTATTTAATCAAAATCAGAGTTAGGAAAATACTAACTCTGAAAATAGTTAAACAGTTATCACACAGCGACTTACAGGTTGCGCAAGACCACACTCTATTTGTAGTACTTGGGCCAGCAGGATTTGAGGTAGGCGGCGAGGACGTCTTCGTGGCGGTTTTCGGCCGGCTGGTAGAAGACCTTGCCCTTCAGGCCTTCTGGCATATATTCCTGATCCACAAAGTGACCCGGAAAATCGTGAGAATACTTGTAGCCGTCGTTATAGCCAAGCTCTTCCATAAGTTTGGTCGGGGCATTCCGAAGCGGCATCGGCACACTTTCAGCTTGAGTCTGCGACGCCACCTGCATAGCCTCGTTTATGGCAAGATACGCTGAGTTGCTCTTAGGAGAAGAAGCCAGATATATAGTCGTCTCCGCCAATGGGATTCTGCCTTCAGGCATACCTATAGAAGACACAGTCTGGAAACAGGCATTGGCCAGAAGAAGAGCATTGGGATTCGCCAGTCCGATATCCTCAGAAGCAGAGATGCACAGGCGCCTTGCGATGAATTTCGGGTCTTCGCCACCGTCAAGCATCCTCGCCAGATAATATATGGCAGCATTCGGATCCGAACCTCTGATGCTTTTTATAAACGCGGAAATTATGTCATAATGCATATCGCCGCCCTTGTCATAACGTGATGCATTGGTCTGAAGACAGGACTCCACAGTCTTGTTGTCAATTACGATATGCTCGACACCAGCAAACGAGTCCACCACTATCTCCAACAGATTCAACAACTTACGCGCGTCACCGCCGGAATAGCGGAAAAGCGCCTCAGCTTCATTGACCTTGATATCCTTATGCTTTAGAATCTCGTCTTCAGTCAGCGCCCTGTCGAGCAGATGCTGAAGGTCATCCTTTTCCAATGACTTGAGCACCAGCACCTGACACCTCGAAAGCAGAGGATTGATGACCTCGAAAGACGGATTTTCCGTAGTCGCGCCTATCAGTACTACCGTACCGTCCTCCACTGCTCCCAGAAGAGCATCCTGCTGAGCCTTGTTGAAACGGTGAATCTCATCAATGAAAAGAATCGGAGCACCTTTTCCTGTACCAAACATCGAAGACTTGTCAGCCTTGGCCTTGTCGATGACTTCGCGCACATCCTTGACGCCGGAACTGACGGCGGACAATGTGTAGAATTCCCGGTCCAATGAGTTGGCCACAATCCGGGCCAATGATGTTTTTCCCACACCCGGAGGTCCCCACAATATGAATGAGGACAAATTGCCGCCGGCTATCATATTCCGCAGCACGCAACCATCTCCTACAAGGTGTTTTTGCCCTACATATTCGTCCAGATTACGCGGTCTCATCCTTTCCGGAAGGGGAGGAAGCAGTCGATTCATCTTTTCAGTATCCATATCGCGAAATTACATATAAACCTTTGTAAATCAATAATTATAACAAACATGTTAATCGGTATAACATTTTTGTTATACGCATTTTTCAGCATTCTTGAGGCAAAATCAGGCAGCATTTCCTGTTCTGACGGCCCTGAAATTGCAAAAATAATGAATGGCTGGCGAAAAGGAAAGAGGAATCTTTTTTTTCCTCACGAACAATATCGGAATTATACCATGATTGTAACATAATTTCGGTTGAAAGTTACTACATTTGTACTTGGAAAATAATATGGAAATGTTTGAGAAAAAGACAAAGATCATCTGCACTATTGCAGACAACAGATGTGATGAAGGATTTATCAGGCAGTTATACGAGAACGGAATGAACGTTGTCCGTATCAACTCCGCACATGCATCACTTGAGGGTGCACAGATGGTAGTGGACAATGTACGCAAAGTATCAGACCGTATCGCCATACTCATTGACACGAAAGGACCTGAGGTCAGACTTACCCAGATGGCAGATGCCGTGGGGTTCGTAGCACATACGGATGAAATCATAGAAATCATTGACAATCCTGCGGAAGCATGCCGAAAGGGGAGACTCTACACTACATATCCGCACATGGCCGAAGATGTTCCTGTAGGTTCCGACATTCTGATTGACGACGGCTCCGTGGATTTGTCTGTTATCGGCAAAGAAGAGGGCAAGCTTATATGCAAAGTGATGAACGAGGGTGTAATCAAAGGACACAAGAGTGTCAATGTCCCGAATGTCCATATAAATCTGCCTGCCGTTACGGAAAAGGACAAGAAATTCATTCATTGGGCAATCAAGGCCAATATTGACTTCATTGCACATTCTTTCGTTCGCAGTGCCAAGGACCTCCAGGAAATCCAGGAGATTCTGGATGCCGAGAACAGCCATCTGAAGATAATTTCCAAGATAGAGAACCAGCAGGGAGTGGACAACCTCGACGACATTCTCACATACTGCTATGGCGTAATGGTCGCGCGCGGAGACTTGGGAGTGGAGATTCCTGCAGAGCGTATTCCATTGGTACAGAGGGATATAGTCAAAGCCTGCCGGGCAAGGAAGAAACCGGTGATCATCGCCACCCAGATGCTCCAGAGCATGATTGAGAACCCGAGGCCGACAAGAGCTGAGGTGACGGACGTGGCCAATGCCATTTTCCAGAGCGCTGATGCGATTATGCTGAGCGGTGAGAGCGCATACGGAGAATATCCGGTAGAAGCCGTCAAGACAATGACCAAGATAGCGCAGCAGACCGAACAGACTCTCGACGTTAACCTGGACCTTGATTTGAGGAAGGTAGTGAAACCGGTCGCCGTGGTACTTGCAAGATCATTGGTTGCGGCAACCCAGGAGCTTCCTGTCAAGGCTCTTGTCTTCGATACATATACAGGAAGAGTAGGACGATATATCTCCACATTCAGACCTGAAGTTCCGGTTTATGCAATGTGTTATAACGATTACACTATGAGAGAGTTGTCGCTCGTGTTCGGAATCAAGGCATACCCATTCCACAAGGTAAGGGACAAGGAGGAATTCGCAGCCGACTCCATCAAGATCCTGTGCGATGAGGGCAAACTCCAGAAAGGTGACCTCGTAGGCTTTATAGGAGGAGTTTTCGGTGCTCAAGTCGGCGCCACATATATGGAATTGAAATACATTTAGCACGCATTGAAACAATCCTTGACAATATTTATGGTCTGCGTGTGTCTTCTGATATGTTCAAAAGGCTCTGCGCAGGTAGTGGACATCGGTTTGCTGTCGTCTCCCAAAAGCGTCGGCTTCAGTTTCCGCCACTTGTCAAGGAACCAGAATCTTTCAGTCGCCAGACTCTCGGCAGACATTCTTGATGTACTTTCCCACAAGCATGACAATGCCGGTATAAAATGCGATTATGCAATGCTGATGCCGCTGACTGCAGGACGCATAGGCGAGGACACGCAGTTCAGCGTTATGGCCGGCCCCGGAGCATCTGTGGGCTATGTAGCAGACCACGGGACATCCAAAGGCCACATGTGTGGACTGATGGGAGCTGTCTGCATCGATTTCGCGTTTAAAGTACCGGTTCATATTTCATTGAGTGCCAATGTTATACTGGGATGCCACATAACGAAAGACGGGAAAACGCTCGAATTCTACAAGAACGGCATCTACAGAAGCTGGATTCCGGAGATAACCATTTATTACAGATTCTGAATGAAGCAGTTACGACTCATACTGGCATGTTTGGCATTGACTTTTCCGCTGCTGACAAAGGCAGGGGAGAGAGCGTCATTCAGATATGGTATGGAATGGGGTGTGAATTCAGCCATCCTCGTCGGCAGCCACAGTTCATACATCTCCGGAGAAGGGTATCTTGTGGACAGCAGAAGTTTGGATTTCAGGTCTCATATAAATGGTGAGGTGATGGGGCTTATAGGATTGGAATACAAGCGTTTAGGATTATATGTCCGAAGCGGGTTCATGGGGCTTCAAAAAGAGGAGTGCGTCGTTCCTGTTCTCCTGCGGAGTTCTTTTGCGCTATCCAGGTACGGAGTCGAAAAACACGGTTCCATATATATTGAAGGCGGCTGTGGACTGCAAAAGTCCAAACCAGTATCAGCAGTAACCGGTACAGGATATGTTTATCGCCTGAGACTTTCCGAGAAATTGGCATTGGACCTGAACGGCGGACTACGCATATCATATTCGCATCCTGACGTTTACGACAAGTATGCCGAACGGAAAGTTCCGAAAGAATCACTCGGCCAGAGCAAAAGCTTGAATATCGGCTTGGCCTTGACAATCGCGCTGGTTTTCTGACATGACAATGTATTTTGGAGATGTTCCGTGCGCGACTGGAACGAAACTGAGATTTTTTACGGCTATATGTAGCCATAAAATATTATCTTTGTATTCCCATACGGGTTTGCCGTGTGTTATACAATTTATATTATGTTAAGTTAGGTATGTTTTTACAGATCTTCTCCCTACTCGGTGCCATTGGATTGTTCCTCTACGGCCTCAATATGCTGAGCAACGGACTTCTCAAACTGTCCGGCGACAGACTCCAGAAATTCCTTCCTTGGATGAAAAAGAATCCTGTCAACAGTATTCTGTCCGGATTTTGCATAACGACAATCGCCGAATCATCAAGCGCGGCAACCGTAATGGTAGTAAGTTTCGTCAATGCCGGCGTACTTGCACTGAGCCAGGCAATTCTCGTCATAATGGGAGCGAACATCGGTGCATCCTTCACCACTTGGATAATTGCTCTGTTGGGCTTTCTCATTGATATAAAATACGTTACATATCCACTTATTGCAGCCGGATTCATTCTGACAATGATGAAGGGACAGAAACGCAAGGTGTTCGGAGACGTTCTCCTGGGATTCGGTCTTCTTTTCCTCGGCGTATCCTTCATAATGTCCACATTCCCAAGTACCGGCCAACTTCAGGGACTCGCCTACCGCATTTCTGAACTCCAAACCAACAATTTCCTCGGCGTTCCAATGTTTATGGCCATCGGATGTATCCTGGCATTCGGAATGCAATCAACTGGCGCTGTGACACTTACGATGGTTATGCTCAGTTGCGGATGGATCAATTTCGACCTTGCTGCAGCTATGGTGCTCGGTGAGAACATCGGAACCACAATCTCCGCAAACATGGCTGCCACAGATGCAAATATACAAGCAAAAAGAGCTGCATTGGTACATACATTCTTCAATGTTTTCGGCGCCGTACTTGCACTTATCGCATTCAAACCGCTGATTAGCCTTGTCGGCTGCATAACGACAGCATTGGGAATTGCTCCCGGCATTTGGGCGGGAGTTTTCGGAATAGCGCTTTTCCATACGCTCTTCAACCTGTTCGACACCTGCATCCTCGCCTGGTTCACCAAATTCATCGAGAAACTTGTCACCAAATGCGTCCAGGAATCTGACAGCGAAACAAATGAATACAGCAATCTGATTTACATCACCTCCCGCAACTTCGGCACACCTGCCATAGCCATTTCACAGGCATTCAAAGAGGTCGTACACTTCGCTGAAATACTCAGAAACGGCTTTGACAATGTGAAAAATGCTGTTATGGAAAAAGATCCTGACAAATTCGAAGAATACCGGGTGAAACTCGTGCACCTGGAGGAACTGTCCGACAAACTCGAATATGAAATCGCAGGTTTCCTGAGCAATGTCTCCACAGGCAATCTCACAGAAGAAGAAGCAGAGCAGGTCAAAGTGCTCTACCGTGTCATAGGCGAGCTCGAAAGCCTCGGCGACAGTGGAGAAAACATAAGCAGGATATTGGAAAGAGAACGCGTGCATAACAGAAAATTTGATGACGACTCCATATCCAAGATACTCACATTGAGTTCTAAAGTCGAAAAAGGCTATGACGTAATGGTTGAGAATCTGAAAAACGCTACGACTCTGAAAGGAGTCAAAGACATTTCCAATGCCTATGCCTCAGAAGATGACATCAACGAAACTCGCAACAAGCTGAGAGAAGAAGGCATTCTGCAGATAGAGCACCACACTGGAAACTATCAGTCTCTCAACTATTTCCTCGATATGATAGCAGAATTGGAGGCAATGGGAGACTTTATGATAAATGTATCACAAGCCATCGTTAGAAACGACAATTGAAATGGGACGTAAAAAACTCGACCTCATACTTGAAAATGTTAAGATAGAAGCTGTTGCTGCAGAAGGAAAATCACTTGCCCACGTGGATGGGACAGTGGTTTTCGTAGAATTCGCAGTTCCGGGAGACATTGTCAATGTCAAGGTAACAAAAAAGAAAAAGAACTATATGGAAGGTTTCATTCTCGAGATAGTGAAACCTTCCGAGGACAGGCTTCAGCCTTTCTGCGAGCACTTCGGAATATGCGGAGGATGCCGCTGGCAACCATTGCCTTACGATATGCAGTTGAAAGCCAAACAGCAGCAAGTCTGGGACCAGCTGGTCCGCATCGGACATCTGGAAATTCCGGACATCTCCCCTATCCTGCCGTCAGACAAGACCAAATACTACAGGAACAAACTCGAATTCACATTCTCGAACAAAAGATGGATCTACAACAATGAAGATCCGGACAGCCTCACTGACGAGGAGCGTCTTGGACTAGGCTTCCATGTAGGCAAATTCTTCGATAAAGTATTGGATATCAAGCATTGCAGCCTGCAGCCGGAGCCTTCAAATGAGATCAGGCTTTTCATCAGGGAATACGCCGTCACTCATAACCTCGAGTTCTACAACATCCGGGAAAATACTGGTTTCCTGAGAAATATCATTGTCCGAAACAATCAAGTCGGCGACGTAATGCTCACAGTTTGTTTCGCTTACGACGACCAGGACAAGATTGTCCCGATGCTGGATGCCATTGCAGCAGAATTTCCGCAAATCAAGTCGCTGCATTACGTGATAAACGAAAAGCTCAATGACTCGATTTCCGATCTGGACTGCATATTATATAAAGGAGAGGACGCCATCTGGGAGACCATGGGCAAATTGAAATTCAAGATCGGTCCCAAATCATTCTACCAGACGAACAGCGAACAAGCCTACAAACTGTATTCAGTAGCCAAGGAATTTGCAGCATTGACAGGAAATGAGGTCGTATATGACCTCTATACCGGCACTGGCACAATCGCCCAGTTCATTTCGGACAAAGCATCCAAAGTGATTGGTATCGAATATGTTAAAGAAGCCATCGAGGACGCGAGGATAAATGCGGAGGCTAACGGAATCACCAACTGCACATTCTTCGACGGCGACATGAAAGATATCCTGACAGCCGATTTCATAAAAGAGCACGGCAAGCCGGAAGTGATGATTATCGACCCGCCAAGAGCAGGAATGCATCCGGATGTAGTAAAAGTCATTATGGAGGCCGCTCCTGAACGCATAGTATATGTCAGTTGCAATCCTGCCTCACAGGCAAGGGATCTGGCAATGATGTCCCCTATGTACGAGATTACTGCTGTGCAGCCGGTGGATATGTTCCCTCATACGATGCACGTGGAGAACGTATGCGCATTGAAACTAAAAGACAAAGAAGAAGAATAATTTTAAGGTAACATGCTGATAGAGTGTTTATTGCTTATAGTCGGACTTGCACTTGTGGTTCTCGGTGCAGACTTTCTGGTAGATGGAGCATCATCCATTGCCAAGAGGTTTGGAGTCAGCGACTTCGTCATAGGACTTACGATAGTCGGAATGGGGACATCAGCACCTGAGATGGTAGTCAGTTTCATCGGAGCCCTTCAGGGAAACGGAGATATCGCAATCGGCAATGTAGTAGGCTCGAATATTTTCAATGTATTCTTGATTTTGGGAGCCACAGCATTGATTTTGCCGATGAACATTACTCCGATGAACAGGAAAAAGGATATACCTCTGAACATAGCCATAACATTGATATTTATCGCTTTAGGAATGAGTCGTACCCTTTTCGGCATCGGAGATGACGTGCTGGGCAGAATGGATGGAGCGATTCTCCTCGTGCTGTTTGCTGCGTACATTTATATGTGCTTCCGTTTCGACACGGCAAATCAGACAGAAACCAATGAAAATGAAAAGGTTATAAAACCGGCATTGGCAGCAGTGCTGATAGTTGCCGGACTTGCGGGACTTGTTTTCGGCGGTAGAATGTTTGTCAATTCAGCTACATCAATAGCCAAGATGCTCAATGTCAGCGACAAACTCATTGCCATCACGATTCTTGCCGGCGGCACGTCAATGCCTGAACTTGTGACCTGCATCGTGGCCGCATTCAAGAAAAAGGGGCAGCTTGCTCTTGGCAACATTTTGGGCTCCAATGTGTTCAACATTCTCCTGATTCTTGGAGGCTCCGCATTGTTGCATCCGCTCTCCATGACAGGCATGAGTTATGTGGACTTGGGCGCACTGCTGCTCAGCTCACTAGTGATATGGGCAAGTATCCATACAAACAAGAAGAACCAGCTGGATCGGGCTGACGGCCTGCTCCTACTGCTTCTCGAAGCAGCATACATGACATTCCTGATAATCAAGAAATAAATCTAAACCAATATGTTCAAGCCAATCGATTATAAGTTGATCAATGTATCAAACGGTCGAATTTTCGATGATGAGGGCTGGTCTCTTGCCGACCCGGAAGCAACTGCTCCTTCACTTGTAAGAGCTGTTTACAATAACACCAAATTTACCCCGAGAGATGACCTCAAAGGGCTTTACAGATACGCAGAATGGCTTCCAGTGCGCAAGACTCTCAGACATTCGCACGCACCTGTAACGTATAAGAGCAAGGGTTTGGCCAATATGTTAGGCCTTGAGAATCTATACATTACATTCTCAGGTTATTGCCCTCGCCTTGGCGCCAGAATGGAAACCTGCTCGTTCAAAGAGACTGAAGCCTATTCCGTATGCGCAAGACTTCCGAAGAACAACAAGAGAATCCTGGTTGTCCAGTCTGCCGGAAACACAGCAAGAGCATTTGCCAAAGTATGCTCTGACAACAACATTCCTATCGTCATCTGCATTCCTTATGACAATATAAGCGACCTCTGGTTCAGAAAGAAGCTGTCATCTTGCGTAAAGATAGTCGCAACCCCGACAGGCACAGACTATTATGACGCCATCGCATTGGGAGACAAACTCTGCAAGGATCCGAGATATATGGCTGAAGGCGGTGCCAAGAACGTGGCCAGAAGAGACGGTATGGGAACCACAGTACTGTCAGCCGTGGAAGTGATTGGCCGTATTCCTGATGCATATTTCCAGGCTGTAGGTAGCGGCACGGGCGCTATTGCCGCTTGGGAAAACGCAGAGAGGCTCGCTGCCGACGGCAGATTCGGCAAGAACAATATGAGAGTCTATGCCAGCCAGAACGCTCCGTTCACTATCATGTATGACTCTTGGAAGAATCACAGCCGCGAACTCGTATCGATGACACCTGAAGAGTCCAGGAGTAAGGCGGAAGTCATTCTCGGAAAGGTTCTCTCCAACAGAAAACCTCCATACAGCATAGCAGGTGGCCTGTTCGACGTGCTGGAGAAATCAGGCGGCGACATGTTCAAAGTCAGCAACGATGAGATTGTTTCATGGGTTGTACGTTATTACAGTGCTGAAGGATATGACATTTTCCCAGCCTCAGCATGTGCGGTGGCCAGTCTGAAACAGGCAATCGACAATGGTACCGTGAAGAAGGATGAAACCATTATGCTCAATGTGACAGGAGGCGGTATGCTGAGCGCTACGAGAAAAGGGTTCATACTCAAGGAACCGGACCTGGTTCTGAGCCCGGAACTGCCTGCAGAAGAAATAATTGCAGCAATCGACAAATTGTTCTGATAGATGATTCTACAAATTCCGCAAATAACTTCGCAGCTGGATACCGCAAAGTTCAATCCGGACTCCGCGAAAGTTGCATTGAGCAATATGGCTAAAGAACTGACCACCAACCCTGATCAGTTCTTCCAGAGCCTTATCCATGATGCCATCACATTCGGCTTCAAGGTGCTGGCCGCCATTGCAATATACGCAATCGGTCTCTGGATCATAAAGCGGGTGAAGGTACTGCTCCGAAGAATATTCGAACGCAAGCATACAGAAAAGACACTTGCATCGTTCGTCACCAGTCTTTTCACCATCACATTGACAGTGCTGCTCGTCATCATCACGATAGGCACATTAGGTGTGAACACGACTTCACTTGCGGCCCTGCTCGCTGCAGGCGGTATGGCGATAGGTATGGCGCTGAGCGGAACAGTGCAGAATTTCGCCGGAGGCATTATGATATTGATGTTCAAGCCGTTCAAGGCTGGAGACTATATCAATGCTTTAGGTTTTTCCGGTATTGTGACAGAAGTGAATATCTTCAGCACCAAGCTAAGGACATTCAACAATGAAACAGTCGTCCTGCCTAACGGTGCGCTTTCAAACGGAAACATAAAGAACTTCTTCGAGAGAAATGTGAACCGCTGCGAGTGGTTTGTTAATCTCGACTACAGCACGGACAACGCCAAGGCCAAGGAAGTCCTGATGAATATCCTGAAATCCGACAAGCGTATCCTTGACGGGACAACACCAGGCTCCGCTGCCCCTTTCGTAGCACTTAATTCGATGAAAGACAGCAGCATAGAATATGTAATGAAAGGCTGGGTCAATGCTGAGGACTACTGGGATGTGCTATATGACATAAATGAGGCCATATTCACGGAGATTCCCAAGAACGGTCTAAGTTTCCCGTTCCCGCAGATGGATGTGCATATAAAAAATCAGTAGCCGGTTTCGACTACTGATTTTTTATATATGTTCCACACATTCTGTTACTGCCTGGAAGCAGCGGCACGTTCTATCATAAGATTCTCAAGACTGACTACAGGATTCGCATATATCCTCAGGAATATATCTCTCAAATCAGCCCTGCACAGAGACTTCTCCACCTTATCGAGCTGATGCTCAACGTAATCTGTAAACTGAGCAACATCATCCGGAGTATATTTGTCACGGTATTTGAAAGTGTGGTTCACCATATCATAACCGATATAGTTGGTCTTCCACAACTTGTAACCCTCTATAATCCTGACGTCAACTGCATGTCTGATCGCCTGATAGCGGTCATTCTTGTTACAGTATGACGCAGCCTCAATCTCATCATGAGTGAGCGGCGAACCGATATTCAGATGGATATTGCCTTTCTGCTGCTCGATTCCGGTCATAATGCTTATGAGATCCTCACGGGAGCCCTTGACATATTTCTGTGTCCGTGAAATCAGGCGCTCACGAGCCTTGAGGATATCGCACGGCTCATATTCGTATGAAATACTGAGCGGAACAATGTTAAGTTCCTCAAAATTCGTAGTGAAATCAGCAGTACCGCTCATATCCAGCATCTTGAGCAGGCCCTGCTCAGTAGTGTCGATACCGTCCTTGGCCCTGCCTTCACGCTGGGCAATCCAGATGGAACTGCGGCCGGAGGTGATGCACTCTCTGATATATTTCGAAAGGACCTGTGATGAAAGATAGAGCTGTCTCGCATTGATCCCGCGAATGACCTTGATCATCCTGTTCGAGCGGATGAGATATTCTATATACTTGTTGGTCAACAGGTTGCTTCCCACTGCTATCTCAGTCATAGGAATCGCATTGCGGTAAAGCACCACCTGAGTTATCGCAGGGTCAAGAATAATGTCGCGGTGATTGGACATCGCCAGGAACTTGCCGTTGATTTTCTTGAGATTCCCGATGCCGTCATAGGAGAAATTGTGTGCAGTCGTGGACAGAACCCATTCTACAGCCTTGTTCATTACAAGAATCTGGAACTCGTCAATGCTCTTTACGCTCTTTAGTATTTTTCTGAGGAATTCAGGCTCTTTGTCCGGAAATATAGCTTTAGACACTTCCACAACAGCGGGATGATCTGCAAGTTTACCAAGCGCCTCTACCGCTTCCGCATCCGTATAAGGACTGATGTCGGTGAATTCATTCAATTCTTCACTCATAATCTTAAAAAATTGGTTTAGGATATCATACATTCGCGGATATCTCCACAAAATGCAGTATCAAGGGACAAAACTAATAAAAACCACGTGAATATGCAAAAAGTTCTATTCCAAAGGCTGCTCCAAAAATAATATTATGGATTTCAAATAGGTGATTTTGTCGGCAGAATTGTTTTATATTTGTAAGAAATAATGCAACTGCATAGCACTGGACCAATGAAATTCAAGAACACTATCATGCGTATCGGACGCTCGATGAGCGCCATGGTAATGCCCAACATAGGAGCCTTCATAGCATGGGGACTCATCACAGCCCTCTTTATCCCTGACGGATGGCTGCCCAACGACAACCTGGCAAAGCTAGTTTCACCTGCATTGACCTATCTCCTTCCGATTCTTATCGCCTATACGGCGGGCAAGAACATCGCTGGCGACAGAGGCGGAGTAACCGGGGCGATAGCGACAATCGGCGTAATCGCGGGCAGCGACATTCCGATGTTCATAGGCGCGATGATTATGGGGCCGGCTGGCGGTTTGGCCATAAAGGAGTTCGACAAGCTGACCAAAGGACGCGTCAGGAGCGGCTTCGAGATGCTGGTGAACAACTTTTCGGTCGGCATTATCGGTATGCTTCTCGCCATCGCCGGCTTCCTAGTAGTGGGCAATGCGATAAGTTCCCTCACAGGACTGGTCAGCCGCGCCGCAGAAGCATTGATCGCACATAAAATGCTGCCGCTGATATCGTTAGTGGTAGAGCCGGCCAAGATCCTGTTTCTGAACAATGCCATAAATCACGGGATTTTCTCACCCATCGGAATCGAACAGGTACACGAAATCGGCCAATCGGTGATGTTCCTGATCGAAGCAAATCCCGGTGCGGGACTGGGTATGCTGCTTGCGTACTGGGCTGTCGGCAAAGGCAGTTCCAAGACATCGGCACCAGGAGCGGCCATCATACATTTCTTCGGAGGAATCCACGAAATCTATTTCCCATATGTACTCGCAAACCCTCTGCTGCTCATATCAATGATTGCCGGCAGTTCCGCGAGCCTCCTGTTTTTCAGCATATTCGGCGGCGGACTGGTAGCACCGGCATCCCCCGGAAGCATAATTTCCGTGCTGGCGATGGCGCCTAAAGGCCAGACACTCATCGTATTGGCCGGAGTTCTGATTGCCGCCGGAGTCTCGTTCGCCGTCTCGCTCCCACTCATAAAGGGACGCAAGGCCAATGCCTCTGACAATCAGGTCAATGCAGATGTAAACATATCCAAATCCGGCACAAGACAGCGCATAAAGTTCGCCTGCGACGCTGGTATGGGCTCAAGCGCTCTCGGGGCTACAAGGTTCCGTAAAAGAGCCGCGTACGAAAACATTGACGCGGATATCAGCAACTGCGCCATCGAAGGTATTCCTGCGGATACCGACATTGTGGTCTGTCAGAACCATTTGAAAGACAGGGCATTGGAAAAAGTGGAAAAGAACAGTGCAGAAGGCGGAAAAAAGACAGTCGTAATAGGAATTGAGAACTTCATGGATGATCCGGCACTGGACAGGCTTCTGGAATCGCTTAAAGGCTGCAACCATGAAGTGCTTGCCAAAGACAACATCCTTACCGGGCTCAAGACCGAAAGCAAAGATGACGCAATACTTCGCGCCGGGCATCTTCTCGAGCAGAAAGGATATGTCCAGAAAGGATATGCAGAGGCAATGCTGAAACGCGAAAATGAGTCCACGACCTATATGGGCATGGGAATTGCCATTCCTCACGGCACGGATGAGGCCAAAAAGGACATCATCCGTTCAGGAATCGTCATTCTTCAATATCCTGAAGGAGTGGATTTCGGGGATGAGAAAGCATATCTGATCGCAGGAATTGCAGGCAAAGGCGATGAACATATAGAGATTTTGGCATCGCTAGGCGAGACATTTGAAGACGAGGACAAACTTAAGACCCTGATGTCTGCAGAAGATCCGAATATAATTTATAACATATTGAACAACAATGAATAGCGTAAAAGTAACTGTAACTGCGGAGAACGGCATCCATGCACGTCCTGCAACTGAACTCATCAAACTCATCAAGGAGTCCGCTCCGACAAAAGTAACATTGAAGGCCAATGGAAAATCCACCTCGGGAACGAGTATGATTTCGCTTCTTACTCTCGGCCTCAAAAAAGGAACGGAACTGGAGATCATTACTGAGGGCGACAATGAAACTGCTGTGGCAGAACGCATCGCAACATTCGTACAGGAACTCAAGTAACATGAAAATCCTTACATCACCGGCAAAATCCAGAGGATTATGTGCAGGGAATGCATTCATTCTGCATAGAAGCAAACTCGAGAGCACTGAAACAATGGATATCGACGAGAGCTTTACAAGGCTTTCGGAAGAACTTCGGCATCTCGCTGAAAAAGACAGCATCTTCGAAGCACATGCGGAAATTGCAGAAGATCCGATGCTGCGGGAAGCCATTGACGCTGCCATAAGCGCAGGATTATCCGTCATGGAGGCGACAGACAAGGCCTGCGGAGATATCTGCGCAATGTTCGACGAACTGGATGACGAATACCTGCAGGCGAGAAAAGATGATGTCAAGGATGTTGTCGCAAGACTTAAACGGATACTTGCAGGAGAAACGGATAGGATGCTGCAACTTCCTGATTATGAACATATAATCTTAGTAGCAGAAGAATTCTACCCTTCAGATTTGGAAGCCCTGGACTTATCCCGTATAACGGGAATGGTGTCGGAAAAAGGCAGCACCACAAGCCACGTCTGCATTATCGCCCAAACCAAAGGGATTCCAGTCCTGACAGGCGTATGCAGCTGCACGACAGAAATTTCTGACGGAGAACGCACTATCATCGATGCTGAAAACAGTCATGTAATCATCTCGCCTGACGATGCTGCAGAGACTGCATTCCAGACGAGGATGGAGGCAAAACTGACGGCAGAAAGCACTGTAAGCCAGATAAATAGAGAATATCCAGGAGTCAAGGTCTATGCCAATGCAGGCAGTATTGAAGATGTACGCAATGCCATTGGAAAAGGTGCAGAGGGCATTGGCCTGTTCCGCAGTGAATTCCTGTTCATGGAAAGCAAAGACGGATTTCCGGATGAGCAGACACAGTTCGACGCATACCGCGAGGCGGCTGAAATCTGTGCAGGCAAGACATTGACTATAAGGACATTGGATATCGGCGGAGACAAACACCTGCCGTACTTTCATATGGACCATGAGGACAATCCGTTTCTCGGGCTGCGTGCTATAAGGCTGTGCCTGCAAAAACCAGAGATTTTCAAAACTCAGCTGAGAGCCATCCTACGGGCATCCGCCTACGGTAATGTCCGCGTCATGTTCCCGATGCTCAGCACGTTAGAAGAATGGGACGGGGCCATTTCGATACTGGATGATTGTAAAAAGGAACTCGCAACAGAGAAAATCAAGTTCAATGCGGACATTCAGGCCGGTATGATGGTAGAAACGCCGGCAGCAGTGCTTATGGCCAAAGAATTCGCATCCAGGGCGGGATTCTTCAGCATCGGCACCAATGATTTGACGCAGTACATTATGGCATCTGACAGGGGAAACAGCGCAGTGTCCTACCTATATAGATATGACGATCCGGCTGTATTGTCCGCCATCAGCATTGTCTCTAAAGCTGCTGAAGAAGCCGGGATTGAAGCAGCCGTGTGCGGAGAAATGGCCTCAGACAAAAAATTTATGCCCACACTGTGCAGCATGGGCATCAAAGAACTAAGTCTGAACATTTCAGCATTATAAACCACTGGGCATTAACAGTTTCTGAACAGCAGCGAACTGTCCCCATAGCTCAGGAAGCGGAAATCATGGGACAGCGCGTAATCGTAAATTGTACGCCAGTCTCCACCCACGAAAGCGGACACAAGCAGGATCAATGTACTCTCAGGCTGATGGAAATTCGTCACCAGAACATCCACAAGACGGAATTTGAATCCTGGGACAATGATGATGCGCGTCCCGACCTTGAGTTCTGTCAATGAATTGTCTTCCAAGTATTTGACAAGCGCCGCAATGGCTTCCCGGGTGGTCGGTTCATACTCACGTGTGTAAGGAGCCCACTGCTCCACATCCTCCGGATGACCTTTTTCAATACAGCTCACGCCCACATAGTACAGGGATTCAAGCGTCCTTACAGAAGTGGTTCCGACAGCGATTATCTTTTTTCCGGATTCCAGAATGTCCTTCAGGAAGTCCAGGGACACGACAAACGGCTCACGATGCATTGAATGTTTGGAAACTTCCGAATCCTTTACTGGGAGGAATGTACCGGCACCTACGTGCAGACACACGGTTTCCATGTCAATGCCTCTGGCCTTGATCTCCTCAAGGACTTTCTCCGTAAAATGAAGACCTGCCGTAGGAGCTGCTACAGAGCCTCTTATCTTAGCATAAAGCGTCTGATAACGTTCCACGTCCAAAGCCTCGCTTTCCCGGTTCAGATATGGTGGAATAGGGATTGTTCCGCAGATCTCAAGAACACGTGAGAACGGATGGCCGCCGTCCCAGCTGAAGCGTACAATGCCGGTTTCACCTTCTCTTGAGACCAGTTCAGCACGCATGTTCAATGCCGTAACTGCCTCATCTTCCTGCGGGTTATAGAGCGAAAGTACATCTCCTTTCCATTTCTTGGCATTGCCGATTACGCATTTCCAAGTGCAGGATTCAGTTGCGGCAAATGACAGGTTGTATTCCTCAGGTTTTACAGGCTGCAAGCAGAAAATCTCGATTCTGGCACCAGTAGGTCGTACAAAATGCAGACGAGCAGGAACGACTTTAGTGTCGTTGAATACCATTATGGCATTGTCAGGAAGCAGACCGGGAATGTCACGGAATACATATTCGGAGACTTTTCCGTTCTCGTATCTCAATAATTTGGAAGAATCACGCTCTGACAGGGGATATTTTGCGATCCTTTCATCTGGCAGCGGGTAGTTATAATCTTCTATTCTCAGTTCAGGTATCATATTCAATGTATTTTCTTATGTACGATTGCAGACATTATGTCTTTCATCGTTTGCGGCTGCAAAATTACGCATAGATTAAGAATATCGGAAGAACTTTTGAAAATTCTGTGAATTTGAGAATGTCACGGAGTTTACCATTTGTGTATTCGCCCTGTTTACAAAATTAACCTTAACCCCGTTACATCATTGTCGCTTCTGTTAATTGTTGTAAATTTAACATAAGTTAACAATATAATGTGTTTGTATTTGTAAATTTTAACCAATGTAATATAAGTGTTTTTTATAACGTATTTTTAAGGATGCTATATTATTGATATTCTGAGTTTTATATTACGATACTTTAACTATTGATTTACTTATTTAGTGTAAATTCCTGCTCTGAGTGGCGTAAAATAGAGGTGTGGGAATTATATTTAAATGTTTATCCGCTGAAACCTAAGTATTTACGTTTTATTATATCAAGTTGTTTTTAGTCTATCTTTATTGTGTATCTGTTTACAATTTACACCTGTGTACAAGATAACCAAATGTAAACACTTGTTTTTTACATTTATTCGTATTACTTTTGTAACCACAACGTTTAGAAATATGAACAGCAGATTAGAACAATTTCTTGCTGCGGAGAACATCTCCCAGTCTCAGTTTGCCGACACCATCAATGTGGCAAGAGCAAGTGTGTCCCATATATTGGCAGGAAGGAACAAACCCGGCTGGGATTTTCTGAACAGTATGATGGAGCACTACCCTAACCTTAACATTGAATGGCTAATGAACGGCAAAGGCAAGATGTACAAGACCATGATGGTCGAGAAGCCACAAGCTGCCCCGACTCAGGAAGCGAATCCTGCTCCTGATTTGTTTTCACAGCCTGTTGTACAGGAAATGCCTGTCCAGACGCCGCGAGAATCCAATATTGCCCGTACATCTGCAGGGCGAGAGACGAATATTGAAGCCACGAAGAGTCAGGACTCCCCTGCCGGCCCTATTCAAGTAATTGATAATCAGCGTAAAATATCGAAAATTGTAGTGTTTTACGATGACAATACTTTCATTGAAATAAAGTAAAAGGACATATTTTTCAGTATGGATTGACAAGAAGGCAAGATTCTGAGTATCTTTGCAGTCGTAAAATTCATATCCAGTATGTACAAGTCCATCATCCGACCGATTCTATTCAAATTCAATCCTGAGACGGCTCATCAGTTCACATTGAACTGTCTCAAGGTATTGGGAAAGATTCCTTTCGTACGCAGCATCATCAGACTGATCTATAAACGGGAACACCCTGCATTGGCCAAGGAAGTATTCGGCATCAAGTTTCCGAATCCAGTAGGACTTGCAGGTGGTCTGGACAAGAACGGCGAATGTTATAACGAGTTGTCTGACTTTGGTTTCGGTTTCGTCGAAATAGGCTCATTGACAGTAAAGCCGCAGCCGGGAAATCCTAAGCCGAGACTGTTCAGGGTTATCAAGGACAGGGCAATCATCAATCGTATGGGCATCAACAACAAGGGCATTGCCAATGCGATAGCAAACCTTAACAAGGAGCATCCGGAGGTGATAATCGCGGGTAACATTGCACCGAATTCGGCGTCTCAGGGAGAACAGGTCGCAGAAGATTACAAAGCGGCTTTTTCCCTTCTGTACGACTTCGTGGATATGTTTGTGGTCAATATCTCCTGCCCTAATGTAGTAGGCCTTACAAGCCTCCAGGACACATCAGCGCTGTCCGACTTCATGGACAACATCCTGAACATGAGGACAGGACTTGACGTATATAAGCCTATTTTGCTGAAATTGTCTCCGGATCTGACTCATACTCAGATAGATGAGATTCTGGACTATGCCATGCTTTCTGGCATTGACGGTATAGTGGCAGGTAATACGACGAGGAAGCGCGACGGCCTTACGATTCCACAAGAGAAGATAGACGAAATCGGCAACGGAGGCATGTCAGGCGCCCCGATTTACGAAAGAAATCTCGAAATGGTAAGATATATCTCGAGCAAAACAGGCGGAAAATTGCCTGTAATCGGTGTGGGCGGCATCATGTCGCCGGAACAGGCTCAGGAAATGCTTGATGCAGGAGCTTCACTGGTAGAGATTTACAGCGGCTTCATCTATGAGGGGCCGGCACTGGTTGAGAGAATACTTAAAAAATTGGATTCCAATAATTTGTAAAGCTATGACAGAGGCAAGTATCTGCACAATCGGGGACGAGATTCTGATCGGCCAGATTGTGGACACGAATTCAAGCGGAATAGCTGTGGCGCTTAATGCTATCGGATTGAAAGTCACACAGATGAGATCAATAGGTGATGTTCACGACGTGATCGTTTCTGCACTGGACGAGGAACTCAGGACTCATGAAGTGGTGATATGCACAGGCGGACTGGGACCTACCAAAGATGATATCACAAAAGCTGCACTGGCAGAACTTTCCGGCAGCGGGAGCTATGTCATAAACGAGGCTCAGTCATTGATAATGAGGAACATACTTCATTCCCGCGGTCTCGACATACTGGATACGAACGTGGCTCAAGCAAGCGTCCCGGACAAATGTGAAGTTATCCCCAACCGCTACGGAACGGCTCCTATTATGGTATTCCGTTTCCCAGAATCGAGATATGGGCATCCGGCAGTGCTGTATTCGATGCCAGGTGTTCCGTTCGAGACAATGAATATGCTTCCTGACGTGATAAACGATATCCATGCGCATTTCGGTCTGACTGCCATATATCACAGAAGCATAATGACTTACTCCTTGGCGGAGTCTGCCCTTGCAAAGAAAATCGAGGACTGGGAAGACTCACTGCCTTCTGACATGCATCTCGCTTACCTTCCTAATCCCCTCACAGGCGTCAGATTAAGGCTCTCCATCTATGGTGGAGACAAGAATGAGGAAGAAGCCCGCATTTCCGAGCGTTTTGAGGCATTGAAAGCGATTCTTGGGGATGTTATCTACTCCGACTGCGATGATACGCTTGAACACGCCCTGGGTGAGATTCTGAAAGCGCACCACAAGACATTGAGTGCTGCCGAGTCCTGCACCGGCGGAGAGATCTCACATCTGATCACAACGGTTCCCGGCTCTTCAGAATATTATCTTGGTTCCGTGACTTCATACGCCATCCCGGTAAAGGAAAAAGTGCTGGGCGTTCCGGCTGAGATTATTGAAAGGCATGGCGTGGTAAGCAGCGAGGTGGCAGCTGCCATGGCTGACGGAGTACGCACACTTCTCGGCTCTGACTATGCTGTTTCCACCACAGGTCTTGCCGGCCCTGGAGGAGGTGACGGTGTAAACCCTGACGGCACAGTCTGGGTGGGTGTCAGCACTACTTCCGGAGTTACAAAAACGAAGAAATTCAATTACAAAAATGACCGTAAGCGGAACATCGAGCGTTTTGCCGCGTCAGCATTGTATTTTCTGTTAACTGTTGTAAAGGCAGACCTATCTATTTAATAATCAATGAATGTAACAATGATGTTTTAGATGAAAACATTTTTGTTACATTCATTTTTGTTAATAATCTGCCAATATTTAGCCCTCAGATACGGATCTTACGTCCCTCATGACACGCAAGAAATTGGCTCCGGCAACCTTTTCGATGTCATTTTCAGAGTAGCCCCGTTTTCTCATTTCGTCGAAGATTACCGGCATCTTGGAGACGTCTTCCAACCCTTCCGGAGTCACATTGATTCCGTCAAAATCGGAGCCGATTCCGACATGGTCAATCCCGGCGACACTTACCGCATGGTCGATATGATCGACAACCGTCTTGTAGGACGGGCGCTTCAGCATTGACAATTTCTTCTGGACTTCCACCCAGGCACGATATTTTTCAGGTGACGCCGGATCTTGTATGAACTGTGCTTCCACAGCGTCGGCTATCGGATCCAATCCGGATTTCTCCAGTTCAATGCCGAAATCATCAGACAAGAACAACGGATAGAAGTTTATCTGTATGACGCCATCCACCGCGGCAATCGCCTTCAGCATTTCGTCTGACATGTTTCTACGGTGACTTGCCAATGCCCTGCAGCATGAATGGGTAGAAACGACAGGTGCCTTGGAACAGCGCACACAATCGAAGAACGTGGAATCAGAAGCATGTGCCAGGTCGATAACCATTCCGAGCCGGTTCATTTCAGCCACGACCTTTCTTCCGAACGGACTCAGACCGCCCCATCTTTTTCCCTGTGCCGCAGAGTCACATATCTGATTGTCAGTATTATGTGTCAATGTGAGATAACGTACTCCCATACGATAGAACTGCCTGAGCAAAGCCAGACTCTCCTGTATAGGCAAACCGTTTTCCAAGCCGATAAAGATGGAGGTCTTGCCGGCGGCCTTGTTCTTCAGAGCATCTTCCGGTGAATATGCCATTGCGGCCATGTCCGGGGCGGCCTCTACAGCATCATTGACACCTGCCAGCATTTCCAAAGCATACCTTGTGGCAGCATCTGGCGCCATCGTGCCAGGTGTGAACAATGCGAAAAAGGAAGCGTCCACTCCCCCTCGCGCCAATTTCGGAAAATCCACATGAGCATACGGGTTGTCGATGCCCAGATTTCTCAACCTCATTATCTGTGATGGCGTATCACAGTGGGAATCAAGTACGAACATATATTACTCAAGTTTAGCCAATCTTCTATCCGTCAATGTTTTCCGAGAGTTCTGCCCACTCCTCGGTCTTGGCATCCAAGTCTCTTTTGTCTTCCAGATACGTTCTGGTCAGTTCCATCACATCATCAGCTCCCGGAGAAGACAGCACTGCCTCTATTTTCTTCATGCTTTCCTCAAGTTTTGCGATCTCCTTTTCCAGGAAAGCTATGCGGTTACGCACCTTACGTTCCTCTTTGGAGACGGCTTTTCGTGCCACAAAATCTTTCTTTCCTTCTGAAACTTCCTGTACCACAGGCTTTTCCTCAGGTTTGAACCTCCGTTCAAGTTCCTGGAGAGTTTCTATTCTGCGCTCATCCAGGAAGTCCTGAATTCCACCCAGATGCTCCTTGACACGACCGTCCCTGAATTCGTACAGCTTGTCCACAAGGCCATCCAGGAAATCCCTGTCGTGCGAAACGATTACCAATGTGCCGTCAAAATTCTTCAGAGCCTGTTTCAGCACATCCTTTGAGCGGATGTCCATGTGGTTTGTAGGCTCATCGAGCGCCAGCAGGTTATACGGCTGAAGCATCAGCTTCGCCATTCCAAGACGTGCCCTCTCGCCACCGCTCAGAATCGCCACTTTCTTGTCAATGTCCTCTCCCTTGAAAAGGAAAGCGGCAAGGATATCTCTCAGTTTGGTGCGGATATCACCGGAAGCAATGCTTTCGAGCGTTTCCAGTACAGTAAGACTTTTGTCGAGCACATCCTCCTGATTCTGAGCAAAATAGCCCACATTGACATTATGCCCGACACGGGCTTCACCAGATATTGGCTCCAATTCCCCCATTATGACTCGCATCAATGTGGTCTTTCCTTCACCGTTCCTGCCCACAAGCGCGACCTTCTCTCCTCGTCTGATTTCTATTTCAGCATTCTTGAACACGACTTTCTGTGGATAACCTACAGTCAGGTCTGTTCCTTTGAACACCACATCTCCAGAACGCGGAGCCGGAGGAAATTTCACCGTCATCGTGGAATTGTCCGTCTCATCGATCTCAATCCGGTCCAGTTTTTCGAGAGCCTTGATTCTGGACTGCACCTGATTTGACTTTGTCGGCTTGTACCTGAACTTGTTTATGAAATCCTCAGTCTTTTCTATCATCTTCTGCTGGTTTTCATAAGCGGCCACCTGCTGATGAAGACGCTCCTTACGAAGCTCAAGATACTGAGTATAAGGCACTTTGTAATCGTGGATATGTCCCACCATTATCTCGATTGTACGGTTGGTGACATTGTCCAGGAAGCGCCTGTCATGAGATACGAGCAAAACTGAGCCGCGATAAGCCTTCAGATAATCTTCAAGCCATTCGATGGACTCGATATCCAGATGGTTGGTAGGCTCGTCGAGCAGCAGCACGTCCGGTCTGGAGAGAAGGATTTTCGCCAATTCTATACGCATATTCCAGCCCTGGCTGAAAGTCTCAGTCTTTCGGCCGAAATCCTCATCCTTGAAACCGAGTCCCAACAATGTCTTCTCGGCCTGGACAGCAGGCGGTTCCGAATGCTCTATCGCCAAAGTATCATTGATCTCATTCATCCTGGAAATCAATGACATATATTCATCTGACTCGTAGTCAGTCCTTTCCGCAAGCTGACGGCCTATCTCGTCAAGCTCATTTTCGAGTGCAGTCATTGACGCAAAAGCCGTCATCGTTTCTTCAATGACGGTCTTTCCCTTGTTATGCTGCATTATCTGCGGCAGATATCCTATCTTTATATGATTCGGAAGGTCAATGTGCCCTGATGTCGGAGCCTGCTCGCCACATATCAGTTTCATTATCGTGGACTTCCCCGCTCCGTTCTTGCCTACCAGACCGATTTTGTCATTTTCGCTTATATGAAAACTGACATTGTCCAGCAGCACATAACTTCCGTAAGCAACTGTAATACCGTTAATTGATATCATTTCAGAGATTATTATTCAGATTTTCTGACGCACGCCAATATGCTCAGTTCGTACAAGAGATAAAGCGGCGCCGCTGCAATCAGCATTGAAAACGGGTCAGCAGGCGTAATTATAGCGGCGATAATGAGAATCGCCACCACAGCATGCTTTCTGTATTTGCCCAGGCTTTCCCTTGAAACTATTCCCATTCTGTTCAGCACCGCGATCAGGACAGGAAACTCGAAAACAATTCCGAACAGAAGCACCATTGACGTGAACATCGAAATGTACGAATCGAGAGTGATGGTGTTCATGACTTCGGAACTGACAGTATAGTTCTGGAAGAAATTCAATGTGATGGGCAGTATGAGGTAATAGCCGATTACGAGTCCTGCATAAAAAAGAACAGAAGCGAATGAAAACGCCTTCCTGACTGCCGATTTCTCTGCCGGATAAAGTGCCGGAGCTACAAACATCCACACCTCATAACAAACATAAGGAAAGGATATTACAAAACCGCAGATAAACGAAACCTTGAGATGAATGAAAAACTGCGCGGAAATGTCAGTATTTATCAGTTGCATCTCAAACGGCAAGTTCAGCCAACTGTAAAGCCAGAAATCAGGCCTTGTCGGCGCGAGAATTACGTCATCGAACAGAAATCCCTTGAAGCACAGGAGAATCACACTGAAAAACACAATGCAGAGCACTGAGCGGAACAATGTTCCCCTCAGCACGTCAAGGTGATCCCAGAAACTCATTTCATCGCCACTTCCGCCCACTGTTCCAGAATTTATTACTTAGAATCAGTTTTTGACGGTTTGTCGGCATCATTGTCGATGTCGTTGATCTGTTTTTCAACGTCACTCATTCCATCCTTGAAACTTCTTACACCCTTACCCAAACCGCGCATGAGTTCAGGAATTTTCTTTCCACCGAAAAGAAGGAGAATCACCAAAGCGATGATAACTATTTCCCACGGACCAAGTACGCCTAACGGATAAATTGTCATAACTTATTGATTTTAAGAGTAATTATCTATCATTCATTCTGGAGTTTATCATCTCCAGCATTTTTTCAGGGCAAGCTACAGGACGACCGGTTTCCTTGTTCAAGAAACCTAAAACCACCTGACCGCAAGCACACAGCACATTATCCTGATTATAGACAGCCTGCTTGATGACGAGCTTTGCCAACGGCAGCTTGTCGATGGCGGCCGTGCACCTCAGCACGTCCCCCATCTTAGCCGAATGTTTGTATTTGCATTCCACGGATACGACAGGTATCACGATTCCTTCCGCCTCGCATTGTTCTATCGGATATCCGCCTTCCCTTATCATCAGATTTCGCGCGCACTCGAAGTAACGGATATAATTTGAATGGTGAACGATTCCCATCTGGTCCGTTTCATAGTAGCGTACAGGAAAACTGGTCTCAAAGTACACCATAACCTACATTGACTTAAGTGCCTTTAGCTGAGCCTCATAGCTTTCAATCTTCGAAAGCGAGTCAGCCTCTTTCTGGCGTTCTACAGCCACTACTTTTTCAGGTGCATGAGCCGTAAACTTCTCGTTGGAAAGCTTGCGCCTTACAGACTCGAGGAACTTCTTCTGATAGTCAAGTTCAGCTTCAAGCTTGGCGATTTCTTCCTCCACATTGACCTTGCCCGTCAGCGGAACATACATTTCCACCGTCCTGACCATCTGTGAAACGCCTTCAGATGTGTTACCGAAATCTGCAACGACTTCCGCAGAAGATGTATTGGCGAGTTTTGCGACTACAGCAAGCATTTCTGCCGGGAAATCCCCCTTGAACATCACCTGAAGCTCTTCTTTAGGTGATATGTTCTTCTGCTGTCTGATTCCTCTGATTGCATTGACAGCTTCTTCAGCAAGTTCGAAAGATGAGATAAATGCAGCATCGAATTCTCCTGCTACAGGAGTCGGCTGGAACATTATCGTCTCGCCATCCTTGCGCTCTGCCATATCCTGCCAGAGTTCCTCCGTAATGAACGGCATCACAGGGTGAATCATCTTGAGAAGAGCCTCGAAGAAACCTAAAGTTTCTGTATAGGTAACCTTGTCAATCGGCTGCCCGTAAGCAGGTTTGATAAGTTCCAAGTACCAGGAGCAGTAGTCGTCCCAGAAGAGTTTGTATATGCTCATCAATGCATCTGAGATTCTGAACTTAGCATAGTGATCTTCTACTGTGGCAATGGTCTGGCTGAGTTTGTTCCTGAACCATTTTACAGCAATGGCACTTGACTGAGGCTGACCGATTTCTTCTGAAACAGCCCATCCCTTTACAAGTCTGTATGAGTTCCAGATTTTTCCGCAGAAATTACGTCCCTGCTCCACCTGGGATTCATCATAGAATATGTCATTGCCGGCAGAAGCGCAGAGAAGCATACCGATTCTCACTGCGTCCGCACCATATTTTGCTATCAAGTCAAGTGGATCAGGAGAATTGCCCAATGTCTTGGACATCTTCCTGCCGAGCTTGTCCCTCACGATACCGGTAAGATAAACATTGTGGAACGGCTCCGCGTTCATGAATTCGTCTCCGGCCATAATCATTCTGGCAACCCAGAAGAAAAGGATGTCCGGTCCTGTAACGAGGTCATTTGTAGGGTAATAGTATGCCAAATCCTTGTTTGCAGCATGTTCCGGATGTCCGGGTTTTTCAGCATCGAACACTGAAATAGGCCAGAGCCATGAAGAGAACCATGTGTCGAGCACATCCTCGTCCTGTCTAAGTTGATCCGCCGTGATTGAAGGGTCAATCTTCTTCGCAGCCTCAAGTGCAACTTCAGGTGTAGCCTCGACAACATACTGTCCATCAGGCAGATAATATGCAGGAATACGCTGCCCCCACCACAACTGACGGCTGATGCACCAGTCGCGGACAGTTTCCATCCAATGCTTGTAGGTGTTTCTGTATTTGTCCGGAATGAGCTTCACGCGGCCGCTTTCCACAGAGTCGAGTGCCATTTCCGCAAGATGTCCCATTTTCAGGAACCACTGGGTAGAAAGCCTCGGCTCGATAACAGCATTGGTCCTTTCTGAATATCCTACAGGAGAGACATATTCCTCCACTTTTTCGAGACAGCCGGCTTCCTCCAGCATCTTCTGGATTTTCTTGCGGGCCACGAAACGGTCCTCTCCTACAAGAATCTGCGCTTTTTCGTTGAGTTTTCCGTGATCGTCGATGATGTCGATTACAGGAAGATTGTGACGAAGGCCGATTTCATAGTCATTGACATCGTGAGCCGGAGTCACTTTCAGACAGCCGGTACCGAAGCCGATCTCGACATAAGAGTCCTCGATAACAGGTATTTCCTTGTCAATCAATGGAATGAGGACTTTCTTTCCTTTAAGCCAATGATAGCGCTCGTCGTCAGGGTTGATGCTGACCGCAGCATCCGCCATGATGGTCTCAGGACGTGTGGTTGCGACAATTATATATTTGTCCGTGCGGTTTCCGTTACCGTCAGAGATATAGTATCTGAGGTGATAGAAATGGCTCTTGGTCTCCTTGTGCACAACTTCCTCGTCGCTGACTGCGGTATGTCCTTCCGGATCCCAGTTTACCATACGCACTCCCCTGTAAATCAATCCTTTTTTATAGAAATACACGAAAGTATTGATGACGGATTCCGTCAAATCCGGATCCATGGTGAATTTGGTACGGTCCCAGTCACAGGATGCTCCGAGTTTGCGGAGCTGGCTGAGGATAATGCCGCCATGCTCTTCTTTCCATTCCCAAGCATATTTGAGGAACTCCTCTCTGGTGAGGTCTTCCTTGTTGATTCCCTGAGACTTGAGCCTTGCCACAACCTTGCTTTCTGTCGCAATGGATGCGTGGTCAGTACCTGGTATCCAGCAGGCGTTCTTGCCGTCCATTCTGGCTTTTCTGACAAGCACATCATTGAGCGTATTGTTCAGAACGTGTCCCATATGAAGAATACCTGTCACGTTTGGTGGCGGAATAACTATAGTATATGGTTCTCTTTCATCCGGTTCCGAATGGAAAAACTTGTTCTTGAGCCAATAGGCATACCACTTGTCCTCTACCTGAGAAGGATCGTATTTTGCCGACAATTCCATGTTTATAATTTTTCTTTTACAGTAATCGTATAATTACATTATGTTCAAATCATGCAAAGTTAAGAAAAATTAGTAAATTTGTGTTAATTAGAACACTCATGATATGGAAAATAACGAAGACAACAAAATGAGCCTCGAGCTCAGACCGGAAGTTGCAGCCGGCACATACTCGAATCTTGCCATCATTACGCACTCTCACAGCGAATTCATCATTGATTTCGCCAAGATGCTTCCGGGAATGCCGAAGCCGGACATCTGCAGCCGTATAATAATGACTCCGGAGCACGCGAAGAGACTGCTTGCAGCATTGACTGACAATGTTTCAAAATACGAAAACAATTTCGGACCTATAAGCCTGGAATCACAGCCGTCTCAGCGAGATAAAGGCAACACTTTCAATCTCGGAGATTTTCCTCCGTTCAATAACGGAGCCAAATCATAACGGACATGGATTTTTCCAAGATCAAGGCTTTTGCTTTCGACATTGACGGCGTTTTCACTGACGGAGGAATCCTTTGCGACCTGAAAGGGGAACTGTTCCGCACTTTCGGCGCCAAGGATTCTTTCGGCGTAAGAATGGCTGTCCTCCATAAATATCCTGTGGCCATAATAACCGGCGGCAGGTCTGGTTCCATTGTCCAGAGATTCCGCACCTGCGGCCTCATTCCAGAAGACATCTATCTCGGTTCCAGAGACAAGATATTGGATTTCAATCACTTCTGCTCGAAATATTCATTGGGCGCAGATGAGGTGCTGTATGTGGGTGACGACCTTCCGGATATTCCTGTCCTCAGGGCATGCGGAATAGGCGCCTGTCCGTCTGACGCCGTGGATGAAGTCAAGAGCGTTTCCGATTATGTTTCCCCTTTCCCGGGAGGACGCGGCTGCGTGCGTGATGTCATTCAGCAGGTCTTGAAATCCAGAGGCGACTGGGTTTTCGATGTCGCCGGCTATACAGCCAAGTTTTAACCAGAGTAAACGCAATGAATTCAGGACTTTCTCTTAACGGCCACAGGCTGATTCTGTCAAGCGCTTCGCCGAGGCGCAAGGAACTGCTTGAAGGCTTGGGACTTCGTTTCACGATTGATACAGACACTTCATTTACAGAGCATTACGATAAGGACACGCCTCTCGGCGAGATTCCGGCATTGATGTCGGAAGGCAAGTCTGACGGGTTTCACAGGCCTCTTGAAGATGACGAGATCCTGATCACTTCAGACACGATGGTTTACTGCGAGGATGAGATTATGGGCAAGCCGCACAGCCGCGAGGATGCAATATCAATGCTGAAAAAGCTATCCGGAAGGGTTCATCATGTAACCACTGCATTGACATTGAGAAGCAACAAGCGTAAAGAGACTGTTTCTGACACGGCATACGTTCATTTCAAAGAACTGACCGACAGTGAGATAGAATACTATGTGGACAATTTCAGGCCTTTCGACAAGGCCGGCGCCTATGGTATCCAGGAATGGATCGGCTATATCGGCATTGACCGCATAGAAGGCTCGTTCTTTACCATCATGGGACTCCCGGTTCATCTTGTCTATCAAGAACTTGCCAAATTCCGGCAATAGCAGTTCCCGAAGCATCATAAAATATTACAGGTTCAGCACTTGGACAAGTCTTTACCTGCAGATGGGTGTAAAAACGATTTAGAAACAAGTTAAATAAAAAAGCCCTTTTTGAAGGACCTTTTTAAATCGTTGAGTAATGACGCCTCACGCGCAAAAACTCACACTAACCACATAATTAATAACACTAAAACTAATAACCAACGAGTTGTCTGTGAGAGAACCTCATCATCAACTCGATTGCAAAGTTACGACTTTATCACTTCGCTGCAAATATTTTCCTATCAATCTTTTACGATATTTTTAACCCAAATCCGCAATCTTTTGGAATACAGCCATATAAAACGTATTCAAAAAAAGCAAAAAAATTACGGTCAAAGTGAAATTCGGCCGTAAAACGTTTATATTCAGACGACTGCAATAGCAGACAGTCCTTGTTATTCCACATAAAGCAGCAGCCCCTTCAGGTACTCCCCTTCCGGATGATAGATATTCACGGAGTGGTCTGCCGGCTGATTGAGCCTGTCAAGAATCCTCACACTACGTCCGCACTGAGCGGCTGCGGAGAACACAGCAAGAGCAAAAGCCTCTTTGTCCACAACCTGGGAGCAGCTGAACGTAAATACAAGACCTCCTGGAGCGACCTTTGAAATAGCCGCAGCATTCAGACGCTGGTATGCTCTCAATGCATTTTTCAATGCCCCGCGATGCTTGGCGAACGCAGGCGGGTCCACTATCATCAGATCATATTTGTCTGCAGGAATGTCTCTCAGAAAAACGAGAGCGTCAGTACAATAACTGGTATGGCGTGACGGCTCGAAACCGCCTAATGCCACGTTCTTGTCCACCAGTGCCATCGCCTTCGCTGAGCTGTCCACAGAATCCACATGAGAGGCTCCTGCACCTAAAGCGTAGATTGAGAAACCTCCAGTATAGCAGAACAGGTTCAGCACATTACGACCTGAAGCATATCTGCCGACAAGGGCCCTGTTCTCTCTCTGGTCCAAGAAAAAACCTGTCTTCTGGCCTTCTGTCCAGTTCACTATGAACTTGTTTCCGTTTTCGGTCACGACCTGCTCATCGTCACAGAAATCCGCTTTCTTGTAAAGATAACCGTCCACAAGATCGAGCCCGGCCTTGAACGGAGCCGTACCGGAACTCTTGTCATACACGGCCTTCAGGCTGTCCCCGAATATGGACACCAGAGCATCAGCTATCTGCTTCTTGGCCCTGAACATGCCCACAGAATGTGCCTGCATAACGCAAACCCCGTCATACCAATCGATTATAAATCCAGGAAGCCCGTCTCCTTCTCCATGGACAAGCCGGAAACAATTTGTCTGTGCATTGTCGGCCAGTCCGACAGCCTTGCGTACTGCAAAAGCTTTCAACAGCATTGACTTCCAATAATCTTCATTGATTACAGCGCTGTCGAAACTCAAAACCCTTACGGCAATGGAACCGATCTGATAATGTCCTGCTGCAAGAAACTTTCCGTCAGAGCCATGCACACTCACCACGTCACCTTCAGCAGGTTCACCTACCACCTGCGCGATTGCCCCCGAGAACACCCAGGGATGGAATCTCCTCAATGACTCCTCTCTACCTTTTTTCAGTATTATCTTTACCATTGTCCTTATTTTTGTTTTTGTTTCTACGCTTGTTCCTGTAATAGCGCTTACGCATCCAGTATCGCCTGTTATGTTTCTTCGCCTTGCTCTCTTCCTCTTCCTTTTTCTCCTTTTTCGTCTCAGCCTCTTTCTTCTTCTCCGACTTATGTTCCTCATTGTAAGCAAGTTGAGCCGGCGGAATCATTTCTTCCGGAGTCAGCGGATGCTTTTCCGACTTGAGCAGCGCCTTGTACATCTCCCGGCAGACCCAAGCGTCAGTAGCCGCATAAAGCATCTGAGCCTCAGAAAGCACCTCCGCTTCCCAATTGGAGAGCTGCTGAGTCTTGGATATCCTCACGCCGAGAATAATTGCGGACATTTTCTTGACACTCTTGTCCCGAATCCCGTATTCCCATACGATTTTCTGCAGGTCCACAAAGCCACGGGCCTCGAACTCAGTGTATTTCTGAAGGCCTCGCACATCATCATGAACCGCGGCGCCCACTTTGATTATCTTCTCGTCAGACAATATCCGGCAAAGACGTTTTTCCATTCCGACATGCTTGATTCTGAACAGAAACGCCTCTTTAGGTCCGGAAAGCTGCAGAAGAGCCACACCGCCCTTCGGCTGAAATGACGTGAAACAAGGCCTTGACTCCGTATCGAAGCCAATGACCTTCTGCCGCCTCAAATATGCTACAGCCCTGTCAAACTCATCTCCCGGCTTGTCTATGACAGTGATCTTCCCGTCAAAAGCAGCCAACTTCAGTTTGTCTATTTCTTCCGGTTGAATACTAATTTGAAACATATTGACTATAAATATTTCCGGCATACCTTCTCAAGTAAGCCTTCTGACTGTCCGACAAAAATCCTCCTGGCGCTTCAATGAGAAGGAACGTCTCATTATCTGAATTATCCGCCCTATCATACTTGAAGGAATCAGTAAAACTGCCGTTTTCATCATAATCAGACGACGACAATCCTGAAACAGGCACTGTACAATAGATATTCACGATAGGATACGCCACCCTGTGAGTAAAATAATTCTCTTTTCTCAAATAGCGCTCGCACTGCGCCGTCACTGCATGCTTCGGATCAATGAACTCAAACCCGTCAGACAACAATGACTTGTAAACTTCGATGCCGTCGGTACCATTGTCGAGCATAATGCCCAATTCCGCATTCAGACTGTCAGCATCCAGGGACATGTCATCCACAATCGCAGCATCTATCTTTTCAGTCATCTCCGTAGCCTTGCATTTGTCCAGGAAAGACAATATCCTTTCTTTCAATGTTCCTGAGTGATCCGGACAGACGGTCACATGTTTCATTGACGGATAATCATCAGACAAATCCGAGCAGACCGCAGAATAGACTCCTGCGCCCAGAATGTCTTCACTTGTCCATACCATGACACTGGACTTGTCCCCATGGCGGGAAACAGCATAATCAAACATGGAATGACAGACAGAAACCACATTGACCTGAGGCCTTGCCTTCTTCACGATGGACATTATGTCCCTGTAACCGTAAGCGGACGAATATGGGGAAGCCAGTATCACGATCTTGGAGGACTGCTTTCTTGTCAATGAATTCTTGTCGAACTGCCCCACGGCGCAAGTAGTGTCCAATGCGCTCAGGAAATTCTTGAAAGTCAATTCCTTAAGATAATTCTCATTGCCTTTGGCGACATACCCTTCATAGGGTGCATTCGCAGAATCGCATATCAGGTCAAGCGTCTCGCCCGCAAAATCAGGAAGTCCGTCCGGGACGCTTCTCCCGTCCACATTGTCGAAATAATCGCAACAGGACAATGCTTCCGTCATAACCAATGCCTCCTGAGCCGGTCCGATTACGGATATGGAGCCGTACACTCCATCCAAACATCCTGACTTTACCTGGCAATATACTGCCGATGTCGTGTCTGAAATTGCCTCCTTTACAAAAGGTATAGACAAAGGGTCACCGACCTCACGGTTCGTACAAGAAACCGCGAAGGCCGGTGACAGTAATGATAGTAATACTAATAACTTCCTCACAATCAATTTTTTAGAAGAACAATAGCTCTCGATATTTTGGTAATGGCCAGAGTTCGTCATCTACAAGCATCTCGAGATGGTCAGCATTGTAACGTACCTTGTCCATTTCATTCTTGACTTCTGTCGAGTACAAATATGCCCTTTCAGCCATATCTTCCACCTTGTTCGCTTTCTTGCGGGCTTCCACAAGCGCTTCCACATCAGCGGAGATATTGTTCACGAAACCGGAAATCTTCTTGTAGGTATCCATGTCCGCCTTGCAGAGGGACTTGAATTCTTCACCGAACACATCCTTGCATCCTTGGATGCTCTTTACAAGAATATTCTGATAACTTACGGCAGCAGGAACCACGTGATTCAGGCAGACGTCGCCGATAAGCCTGGCTTCAATCTGGAGCTTCTTCACATAAGTCTCATTCATAACCTCGTAACGGGCCTGTGATTCCACCGGTGACAGAACTCCCAGTTTATCAAACATTTCCACCGAATCCTTCTCAAGGAATACTTTAAATGCCTCAGGAACATTGCGCACAGCTCTCAATCCCCTCTTGGCAGCCTCCTCTTCCCATTCCTTGCTGTAACCGTTTCCTTCAAACATCACATTCCTGGACTCGGCAATGAACTTTCTCACCACTGTAAGCACTGCACTCTGGCGATTCTCACCATTGGCTTCAAGCTCATCTACTTCCTTGCGGAAATCATTAAGACTCTCAGCCACAATCGAGTTCAGCACATATGTGGCGCCTGCCGCATTGGCAGAAGATCCTACAGCACGGAATTCGAAACGGTTACCTGTAAAGGCAAATGGAGATGTCCTGTTCCTGTCGGTATTGTCCTGAACGATTTCAGGAATGGAGCTTACCATCTGGATGGAAGCCTTGCTGGCCTCTGCATCAGCGAAATCCTTCATGTTCAGGATATTGTCGAAAATTTTTGACAATGTAGAGCCTGAGAAGATGGACATTACAGCAGGAGGCGCCTCGTGACCTCCAAGTCTATATGAGTTGTTCAATGAACATACGGATGTCATCAGCAGATAGTCGTGACGATATACTGCACGTACTACTGAAGCATAGAATGCAAGGAACTGGAGATTCTTGGTAGGAGTCTTGCCTGGGGACAGGAGATTCACACCTGTATCAGTCTGCATCGACCAGTTGCAATGTTTTCCGCTCCCGTTGATGCCGTCGAAAGGTTTTTCGTGGAAGATCACTTTAAGATGATGTTTCTCAGCCACTTTCGGCATAAGTATCATCAACAGCATATTCTGGTCAATGGCTTTCGTCGCCTCACAGAACACAGGGGCGCACTCGAACTGATTGGGAGCCACTTCATTGTGTCTTGTCTGAAGCTGGATTCCGAGTTTGTATGCCTCAGTCTCAAAATCCTTCATGAATGCTTCCACGCGGCTAGGAATAGCGCCGAAATAGTGGTCGGACAACTGCTGGTCTTTGGCTGATGTGTGACCGATTACTGTCCTGTCGCAAAGCTTGAGGTCAGGACGCGCATTGTACAGTGACTCATCGACAAGGAAGTATTCCTGCTCGAGTCCCACATTGACAGAAACAGCCTTTACGGACTTGTCGAAAAGATTCACCACTGACGTTGCAGCGTTGCTTAGCGCCTGGATTGAGCGCAAATTCGGCACTTTCATATCAAGAGCCTCGCCCGTGTACGACACAAATACTGACGGGATACAGAGTGTCTCGTCCAAGATGAATACCGGAGAGTTAGGGTCCCATGCGGAATAACCTCTGGCTTCAAATGTGTTACGCAGTCCTCCATTCGGAAAACTGGATGCATCAGGCTCCTGCTGGACGAGCGCGCTTCCGCTGAATCTCTCGAATGCTTGGCCGTCTTTCACAGTAACGAAAGACTCGTGCTTTTCTGCAGTAGTACCGGTAAGCGGCTGGAAAAGATGGGTGTAATGCGTAGCACCCTTCTCGGTAGCCCAGGTCTTCATGGCTGATGCGATTTCATTGGCTACAGCCCTGTCGATCTTCTTGCCGAACTTTACAGCAGCAATGACAGCATCGTAAGCAGTCTGAGACATGTATTTCCTCATTTTGGCGAGGTCAAACACGTTTTCTCCGAAGTAAGCCGATACCGGCCTCTTCTCAACGAAGAATCGCTCCGCAGCATGTGCGGATGCTTCGTCCAATGCTCTTTGTCTGAAAGTTGACATAATGTTGTTGATTTTGTTAAGTACGTCCACAAAGGTAAAAAAAATCACTATCTTTGCATCACTATATAGGATATATTTTTTAACTAAAACGGTAATAGTTAAATTAAAACGTAACAAAATGACAAAAATCTCCCGCAAGTCTGAACTGATGCCCGCATCGGCCATCAGAAAACTGGTTCCATTCGCGGATGCCGCAAAATCTTCAGGTATAAAAGTCTATCATCTCAATGTCGGCCAGCCGGATATCAAATCCCCTGAGTGCGCATTGGAAGCAGTACGCCAGAACACATTGGACCACGTATCCTACTCAAATTCGGCAGGTCTGATAGAGCTGCGCAAAGGACTTGTAGAAAAGTACTACAAGAAAATCGGAATCGACATTGAAGTTCCTGAGCTCATCGTCACAGTGGCGGGAAGCGAAGGCGTGAACCTGTCCCTTCAGATTACTTGCGACGAGGGTGACGAAGTCATTGTGCTGGAACCGTTCTACACGAACTACAACACGTTCGCTTTCATGAACGGCATCACGCTGAAGGCTGTGCCGACAGACATCCGCAACGGATTCAAAGTCCCGGAAATGTCTGAGTTCGAGAAACTTATCACTCCGCGCACCAAGGCCATCCTCATCAGCAATCCCGGAAATCCTACAGGCACGCTCTACACCAAGGAAAACATGCTTGCGCTCGGCGAGGTTGCCAAAAAGCACGATCTCTTCCTGATTTCCGACGAGGTTTACAGAGAGTTCTGCTATACTGACGAGCCGCATTTCTCGGCAATGAACATCCCCGGACTTGAGCAGAACGTCATTCTGGTCGATTCCGTCTCCAAGAGGTACAATCTGTGCGGCTGCCGTATCGGCTGCATCATCTCACACAACAAGGACGTGATGACCGCGGCGATGAAATATGCCCAGGCACGTCTATGTCCTCCGATCTACGGCCAGCTTGCCGCTATCGGAGCGCTGGATACTCCGCAGTCATATTTTGAAGCAGTAAAGGAAGAATATATCAGAAGGCGCGACTATATGCTCAGCAGGCTCAATGCAATGCCGGGAGTATTCTCCCCTGTCCCGATGGGCGCATTCTATACAATCGCCGAAATTCCAGTGGACAATGCAGAGAACTTCGCAAAGTGGATGCTTACCGAATTCAGATATGAGGGGCAGACCACGATGGTAACCCCTGCAGCCTCGTTCTACAAAACGCCTGGAGTCGGACAGAATCATATCCGCATTGCCTATGTCCTGGAAGTTCCGGAACTGGAAAAAGCCCTGGACGTCCTCGAAAAAGGCCTCGCGTCTTATCCCGGCAGGACAATTTAAAATAGTTAGAAATGAATCTGAAAAGGACACTTTCAGCGGCAGTGCTCGCATTTGCACTTACTATGATGCCAGTTTTCGTGGCATGTTCGCCGGATGACAATAAAACCGACATTGAAACGCCGAACAAACCTGAGAATCCAGACCAGGAACCGGAACCAAATCCGGAACCTGGTCCTAACCCTGAGCCGTCAGTTACCACAGGGGCAAAATGGTTCGAGCTTCCTGCCGTCAATGCCAAGAAAGAAGGCACAAAATACCTTGTTGATGCAGAAAACAGCGACTTGTATTATGCATATCATCTCTGCAACGGCCCGGAAAAATATGCTCACAACGGGAAAAGAGCAAGAAACTACACCGTATGCTTCAGCAAGAGTCATCATTGCCCGGTATGGGTGGCTGCAATCAGGCACAACAGTCTGCATCCGATAGGACAAGCTAACAGAACTAACGACTACAGAAAAGATCCGGACATTCCTTCGGCTATCCAGTACAATTCAAAAGCAACTGGAGGAGGATGTAACAAGGGCCATATGCTCGGTTCCAACGAAAGAACATCTTCTACGAATACCAACCGCCAGGTATTCTACTATTCGAATATCCAGGACCAAGACGGATTCAACACTGGAGGTGCACCTTGGAACACACTCGAAGGATATGTTGACGGAATTGTCCCACAGGACAGTCTCTATATGGTAATCGGCTGTTATTTCGACGATTACACCGATGTTTACGGCAAGACACAAAAGGCAAAGACTATTCAGTTCGGAGGCCGTTCAGATGTCAGTATGCCGACAATGTTCTATTATGCCTTGCTCCGCACAAAAAAAGGCAACACAGGCAAATCAGTGACACAGTGCTCCGCTGACGAACTTAAATGTGTCGCATATGTGCTCCGTCATGAGACCGCCGCAAAGCAGAAAGGAAAGAACTACAAGCTCAGCGCCAAGGACCTGATGTCGATTTCAGACCTTGAGAAACTCACCGGTTTCAAGTACTTCGTCAATGTACCGAATGCGCCGAAAAGCTCATTCAAAGCATCCGACTGGGGATTTTAACGATTTGAAAAACAGGAAAGCCGTCAAAGCGGAATATTGACACCCATCTGAAGAGTGAACAGCGTGTCATACCAGGTGGCGAATGACTTTACGAGAACATTTCCGCTGCGTGACTTCCAGGAATAAGGAACGACTGACATTCTCGGCTCGATGAAAAGTCCGAAGTGGGAGGCAAGATTGAACCGGAACTGAATACCGGCAGAAAGACCGAGATACAGGCGGCGGATAGCATATCCGTCGTCTGTTTTCCATATAAGTCCGGCTTCAGGACCTAGAAGCAAAGGCATTGAAAATACCTGACGGCTGTTTTTGCGCCAATAAAGCGTCTCGAACATAAGTTCTCCCCTGACACCGCCATAATAACAGTTCATCTGTCTTCCGTCATTGAACTTCTTCCATATATCACGACCGTAAAACCCTGACAGTCTGACAGAAAGCGGTCCGTTCAGCAGTTTGGCGTATGAAAGGGCTGCACTCTCCCGTGCTGAAGGAAGATAGCCTACTGTTTCTCCGACAATGTCCGCGAGCTGGAGCTGGACACCTCCAGAGAAAGAAATCGACGCATCGCGGACAAACCAGGCCCCGAAACCTTCGCGCCCTGCGGCATTGAACCTGTTGAAATAAGCGAGCAGGCCGAAATTGAAGCCATAACCGATATGGCATCTGTCCGGAGAATAGAGGCAATCCGTACCGTCGTTGCCGAGCATAAATGAAGGGGTGAAGAAGATATCCATCTCACGTGCGATTCTTGCACGCAGGTCAATGCCCATATTCACCTGAACAGCAGCAGAATACTTCCCGGAAGTGCGTACAAGCGAGACTTCCGCCCCCTCTACCGTAGAGACATTGAATATCCTTGAAGGCGAATAGCCGTAGAAATATGAAGTAAAATCGAAACTGTGTGAAATGCCTGCTCCGACACGCCAGACACGGACTCCATCCACATTGCGCCGGAACTCAGACACCGTTCCGCCTACACTTACCGCATTAAGCGGATCAAACATCTTACCGACTGAAACTGAGACTGACGGTCCCTGAGAATAACTTGACACGGAATTGCGGAACAGGCCCACAGTACCCATTCCCGCACGCAGAAAGGTATTGTCCAGGAATTTTTCCGAGACAAACGCCTCATTCCGAGGGCGATAGCGTTTCTGCATACTGTATTCCAATGCATTGAAACTCGTGGTATCCACCTCCTGAGCCTGGATGCCCAGAGGCAGAAACACAAGCGACAACGCTGCCGAAACCAATTTACTCCCCATTCTCATATCTGTCACGTGCACTTTTCATTATAGTTTCTACAATATCCCCATCCCCGGCGGCTATGTCAATGAACGCCGGATCTTTATGGAAACAGGACAGGAGGTAATCTTCCGACGCCATATCATCCATAAAATCCTGAGTCCTGGCTCCCTTGCGGCCATAGATCACGGCCTTGAGATAATCAGTCAGTGCGGCCTGCTCAGGCAAAGCGGCCACGGCTTCCTCCGCAAGAGCATCATAGGTCTTGGTATTCATGGCAAGACAGAGCACCACCTTGTTGAGCGAAGAACTTTCTGAAACAGTCTCGAACACTTCACGGGCACGGCTTCGCTGCTGCGGAGTATTGCCACCCTTGTAATACCCTCCGAGACAGAGAGCAAAAGCCCTTACCAGACGGTTCCTGTCATTGTCCGGAAGAATATTCGTGAGCTGACCGGCCTTACGGAAGTTATTGGACATCACGTACATGATCATCTGATTGGCGACCACGGCCTCCGGGTTAACTATCTCATATCCGTTCCCGTCCATCCTCATCAGACGGTAATCCACAGAAGGAGTCTGGAGGTCAATGAAGCCTTTGAGCAATGTAGTGTCAGTCACGCCTCTGGCGATGTAAGATGCTGCAAGTGAATTCGCTGCGAGTATCCAAGGCCTTCCGTTCGCCTCTATGGACTCATCATAAGCCCTCTTGTATAGCTTCTCCAGTTCATCCATGTCCTTGACCATCTGAAACAGATGCCAGTATTCATAAAGCGCTAATTTCTTTTTCCCGCTCCTGTAATCTTCATCGGAACGGTAACGCTCCATAATTTCCGCCGGCGTCAGTTCTCTGAAAATCTCATATCCGTACTGATACCTGACAGAACGCAGACGCGGAAGGTAATTCACTATCAATGAGCGGTAATATGGCAATGCCCGTATCTTTCCCCATTGACGGTCGGGAGTCCCCGGATTGGCCGAGACAATATCCCTTATGGCCTTGGCCTGAACCATAAGCGAATCAGCCTCAAGCAGTTCAGCGACATCTGTCCAAGGCGCGACAGATGCGGAAGTAGTCATGTACACCCTGTCCCTGACAGCCTTAGGCAACACCGAAACTATCTGATTCAGAGCGTATTCCATACGTTTTTTAGCAAGGTTCACATTTCCCGCATAAGGTCCGTCCGGTGAAGCCGTACCGGTAATATGGAACTCCTTCAGCTGCGAGCCCTCGCCATGGATAATGTCCAGCAGGACAGTCTTGATGGAATCTATCTGCCGCCGCCCCACCTCGTCATCAGCCGAAAGCTGCGCTTTTCCGACCATAAAGGTCAATGACATATTCCCGGCAGTATTGCGTTTTTCTCTTCTTGCCCGCTCACGATATTGCTCAGGGTCAAGCATATACGGATCCATAGAATATTCCAGGAAACGGAGCGGACGTCTAAGTCTCGAGGAAGCGAGAAAATAGTCCTTCCTGAAATACGGGAGGTTGTAGTCCTCGAGCTGGATGATGCCCTTCACCTGATAGTTCTTCGACGGGTCCTCCAGATAAATAGTATCTGCCCAATTGACGATTTGAGCGGATGCAGTGAGCGTATCCGGTGATATCCAACGATTTAGAGGATCGAGCGCAGGATTGTAGTTCATACGCCTCAGCTGGGTGAGACGATATTCCCCGCCGTCCATCACGGTAGGCTTAAGATAGCGGAGAGTGTCCTTGGTCACACCGTCCAGCAGGACCGGCTGGACAATCATCCTCGCATTGCTCTTGCCGCTGTTCTCAGGAAGCGCGATCGTGCTCCTCGCCTTGAGCCAGTTTCCTTCTATATCTCCCTGAGGGTCAAGCACTCCCACCTGATCACGTACCGCAGTGACTGTACTGGTACGGATATAGTTGCCCATCTCGATCTTGACATTGATCTCAAGCCGGAAATTGACTTTCTCCAAGACCGCAGGCTTCATGTCAGCCTTGAAAATCAGCGCGCCAGTCTCCGGGATGGAGATTTCAAAATAGCCATTGTCATCCGGAAAAGCCTGTGAATCAGGGGCTACGAAAGTGTTTTCATCCCCGTCCATCTGCTTCTTCACATCTTCAGCCTGAGCAACTGTATTGAAACCGTAAATATTTACGGACACTTGTTTGAGGTCAATCGGCTTGCCGCTGGTCTTGTCGAGTATATGTCCTGTGACACGCTTCATCTCCTGCGCCCCGAGAGGAAGCACGAAAAACAGAAGCGTAAGCAAAGGGAATATTTTCAGATACCTCTTCATTACCGGCTATTTCATTATATATATGAATGTAACGCCGAGATTCATCGGCATAAGCTTATAACCTCGTGAGTTGTGCGCCTCTCCATCCAGGTCGCCGAAACTGTCATAACGGCCCGAACGCCTCTGACTGAATGCGACCACGCCTACGCCCCCGGAGAATTCCACGCCCCAGCGCCTACCCAGAGGCAACACATACCCTCCTGTAATACCGATTCCGCCTGCAATACCTTTGTAGCTGCGCTCACCCATCGACATGTCATAGGACGAGAACAATACCGCGATGCCCACATACTCCCGGACCAGAGGCCTGCCATTGAACCACCAGCGGAACTGCGGCTGAGCCGCAATCAGTTTCGAGTCAATGCCATAAGGCTTGCTGTGTCCGAAAACGGATACGGACAACGAACTGTGCTCGCCCGTCACCATTTCCAGTCCTATATCAGGAGTCAGCAATACGCCATTCAGAACATTGGAACGCAGGGCAACCTGCTGAGCACAGGCAAGCTGCTCAAAGCCCAAAAGGACTCCGAGCAGAACAGCAGATGCCATCAGATATTTTTTCAACAGTCTCAAAATCAGATTTCTCCGCCAGGTGTAGGATTGGTACCCGGTATCCATTCTTTCAGCCCTGTTTCCACGATTGTGATTTCCTGAGGGCTGTTGATGGTGACTGTAAAATAGTAGATGTAACCGGCGTCATACTTGGTACGGCCGTCCGTGCTTCCGAGAGGAAGAGCGACCGTGCTCTTGTTCGCGCCGTCAACAGTAAGCGTAATGGCCGCGGTATAATTTCTCGCAGGCATAGCCAAAATCGTACAGAGGTCAGATTCGTTTGCAGTCGGTGCCACATCCAAATCCGTGAATCCTATACTGCCGTCGTCTTCACTTCCGGTAAGCACGCCTGACTGCTCTCCCTTGCTGTCAGCAATGCAGAGTGTAGCCGTGCTGGAAGTGTTGGTAATCTGCATTCCGGTAACCTTGACATCATAATTTTCGATATCATTGTCCTTGCCTACGATGCGGAATACGAGCGCGGTCAGAAGGTGGCTGTACTGAAGTTTCGGATAATACTGGGAATCCACGCCGTCGAGTTTCACGGCACGGCAATAGGCAGCATTGAAACCGGTCGTCCCATTGTAATCCTGAGCCACTGCACTTGCCCAGAGGATGTCGGTGTTTCCGAGATTGTAAGTAATCTTGTAAGCACCGTCAGCGACTGAAGCGGTCTGGCCTTCCGTATTCTTGTACGGATAGTAGCTGTAGAATGAATACGCGTACTTGTTGCCGAAAGGATAGTAAATCTTCGGAGAGAAGACCACAGCACCGGTGGATGTAGTCGTAACTCCAAGATTGTCAATGAGTATGGACCCTTCGAGGTCAGTACTCCAAGTGACAGGAGTGGCATCGCTCTGCTTTTCGGCGACACCGACAATGCCCACGTCAAGGCTGTTCATCACACTTCCCGTGACTAGGCCGTCCTGTATGGCTTTGGTCGTGGCTTCTATATTGGAAGCTGAACCGAAAAGTACCGGGACTCGCAGACTTTCGTCGTGTATCCAGGCATTTTCATCTTCCCTTGCAGAATCCTTGTTGCATCCGGCAAGAGAAGCCACAGCCAAAGCTAATATGCAAATGTATTTCTTCATTTTTCAGAAGTCATTGACAATAAACAAATTACATCAAATCCGGGTCAAGAACAGTAGAACCGCCCTCTTTCCAGTCCTCGAGTTCAGCGGTAATCTTTACTTCCTCAAGACCGTAGATGACGATCTTCACCTTATATGAATAACCGGCCTCGAATTTGGTCGCGCCTTCCGGAGCACCTTCTATCTTGGTAATGTCGAGAGTCCATTCCTGAGGAGCGATTTCTGTAGTCACGCCATCCTGACGAGTAGAAACATAAAGCTTGTAGGTAGCCTCTCCAGGGATAACCATAAGGCTTTCTCCAATAGCTTTGTAATTCGTCTTGCCTTCTACATAAGCTTCAGGTTTAACTTCCGTAAGAGCCTGAACACCATTGTCTCCCTTCTCCATAAGAGAAAGCTCTGCAGTTTCATCTGCAACACCCACAAGGCCTCTGTTCTGTCCTACTACTTCGAGACTTCCCTTGTATTTGGAAGCAATCTTCACGTCAGTCACATAGATATTGCTTCCTGCCTCGGAACCTGCCACGATTTCGAAAGTGAATCTTGTAAGCTGGTGTTTGAACAGGAGGTTCGGCTGAACGCCACGCCTTGCGGCAAACGCACTGTAGGCTTTGTCAGCATTGACCTCGTCAGTCTTTCCGGCTGCGTCGATATCGGTCTGCTGGTCAGCCTTTGCAAGCATAAGGTCCTGGGAACCTTTGAGTTCGAATGGAACTGACACTGATGTTGCGGTCTTTACAGGCTCTCCTGTAGCTGCATCGTCAATGTGGTATCCGTAGAAATCATAGTATTTGCCTGTAACATAGTAGAATGGCTCGTTCTGAGCGGCATTGTTATGCACTTCGATAGCGCCTTTGTTGCCGTCAGCCGGTGCTGTAGCCGAGACATTGTCAATGAATGCCTCGCCTGTGAAGTCAGTGACTGTCCTGTCATAACCGTAGATCTTGAGTTCCTGACCGCTCCACGCCTTGTCAACTGCGCCTACAGATTTTACCTGTACTCCTGTTGATGGGGAAACAGCAGAGAAAAGTACCGGAACCGGTGTCCCGTCCTCGAGAGGATCAGCAATTTCAGGAACATTGGTCTGTCCGTTCTTGGTGCAAGCTGCCAACGCTACGAAGGCAACAGCTGCGAGTAAATGATACTTTTTCATAATCATTTGTGTTTAAAATAGTTATGTTGTTTATTTAATTTTGTCTTCTTCGTCAAGGATTATACTTCCTCCAGTCCCCCACGGCTCCACTTCCACATTCGGACGCACATCCATCATTCCGTATATGGCCAGTCTCACCACATATTGTCTGCCTGCCTGAAAGCCGGACGAGGTGCGTATGGTAAAGGATGATGTCGTCTTGTATGACTGACCTTTAGCCTCTCTCATCTCGATCTTCACTTCATATTCCGTGTCAGGTGCAACAAGGAGCGAACCGCCTACCTGGACGTGAGGCCTTTCATACAGAACGTCCGTAAAATCTCCGTTGTAATCCGTATGATAAGTGTCCTGTTTCAACGCGCTGCCGTCTGCCTCTGCCAGATAGAGCGGACTACGGCCGGGAGAGAAATTCACTCCGAGTTCCGACTCTTTCCTGCTCAATACTGTAAATGTTCCCCGCGTTCTGGATTTGACTTCTACGGAATTGACCATCACCGTGTTGGCTCCGTCAGATGCCGGATAAAGTTCAAAACGGAGACGGGTGAGATGGTGCGTGAATTCAAGTTTAGGATTTATGTTTCTCCTCGCCGTATATGAACTGAATGCATATTTGCGCACCAGTGCCTTCTCGGTTTCAGAGAGCAGTGTGCCTTTGAATACATTTTCGCTGAGAGGAGCTTTTCCTGTCATCAGGTCAATGCTGCCGTCGATCGTGACCGGAAACGAGATCTTATCCCTGCCCCGGCTTATGGAAGACTGCGGAATATTCAGATTGTCAATGTAATAGGCATAGAAATCATATATCTCCCTACCTGTAGGGTAATAGGCCTCCTTCTCCGAATCCACCCATGAGAGATAGCCGTCGGAGCCGTCATAATAGGCTTTGCGGCCGGAACGCCAGCCGGCATTGTCCAGAGAAGCATCCACAAGACATCCGTTCCCTGATGAAGCTGCTGTGGTGGAGAATGAGGATCCGTCCTGATTGAACGCATAGACATAGACATTGACATCAGCCCATTTCTTGCCGTCAATGCCGTCAACGGCTCCGCTGCCCTTGCTGTAGGATACACCCGAGCCGCCGACTCCGACAAGGACCGGAACCGGCTCTCCCCCTCCGAAGTCGTCGTAATCGCCGTCCCTCACTCCCTGCCAAGAATTCTGGCAAGCCGTGAGTATCAATGCGATAAGCGATATGCGTAACAGTTTATCCAATTATTATATACTAAATGTGTCTTATATTTCTACATCTATCACTCCGCTGTCGAACCAGGCTTCCACGCCGTCTCCCCCGCCTTCACTGCTGAAATTTTCAGCCCCGATCCGCAACTCATCCCCAATCTCCAGTCGCGCCTCCCGTTTTGCTATGCGTCTTCCGTCCGAACCTGACACTGACGTCATCAGAGAAGCGGATACTATTTTGTCTCCTATGTTAATCGCCGGGTAAAGTATCTTGGTCTCGTCTCCTCTTGCTGCAGTAACGCTCAGTCTCAATATACCTGGTCCCGTGCGCAGACTGCTGTTTTCCGACGGGAGCAGTCCCGGAACGGCCACAGTGCCCTCGTAGCCATATTCCGAACGGGACATTGAGAAAATGACTCTTGCGAGATCTTTCTCTGACACCTCTCCTGTAAGAAGTGCAAACGATGCCGGGACTCCTGAAAGTTCTGCTGTGACCGAGATGATTCTGACGTCTTCTTCAGCGGTAATCTTGACTGCCACAGTGATTTTCTGCTGCATCGGCTGCATCGTGAGACGATAGACATTCTCTCTCGTGTCTGAAACCACTCCTTTCAGCGATGCTGTCCAGACAGGCCCCGGCGTACGGATAAAGCGGTAAGCCGAATTGAAATCCACTTTCGAGCCGCCGCGGAAATCATCCAGTTCCTCTGCCGGAAGGTCATTGACTGTAGCGGTGAAATCTCTCACCGAAAGGGTTTTGTCCTTCATGAAGCGCTGCGGTCCCGAAAGACTGTAATCGCTTCTGTCACAATAATATGCCAACATCACATAGTTACCATACACGGCATATTCCCGGTGCACTCCGGTAGTATCTTCATCTGTAAGGAAGAACGATCCAGCTGCATCGGTCGAGTATGAATACCTGATATTGTCGGAGATCTTGTTCATCGCAATATAAACCGAGTCAGGACGCGACGTGTTCTCTTTTTCGCCCCAATCCACAGAAAAGGCAATCGCCGTCTCATCCGAAGTATCGTCTGCGGTCTTCAAGTCGAGCTGGACGCAGGACAATGCAAAACCACCGATAAGTGTCAGCGGAACAATTACTTTCATTGTGCCACCTCCTTTTTCTTCCGTTTCAGTTCGGCCTTTTTCTCTGCAGCCAGACGCTTGGCATCCTCAGCTTCCTGCTTGAGAATCAGTTTCTGACTATCTACTTTCTTATATTTCTCCTTGATGGACAATGTCCTGAACACCAGACACGCCTTGATTTCAGATACGACAGGGAAAGGACACACGTGCCATCCTTTGGAATGTTCCGGTGCTTCCACAAAGTCAGTACTGCTGCGGTTCATTGAGTATCCTGTATAGGACGTCACGCCGACTCCTGCAGCAGCTCCGAGTTCAAAGTCTATCGCAAAATGCCTGTATGTATATAAAGGAAAGTCATATCCGAAAAGGGCTCCGACACTGAAAAGAGGTCCTTGAATGCCGTATTTTCCCGGTTTTATGGAATATGTGCCGCCACTGACATAGCCGCCGATGAAGTACGCGCGCTCTTTAACAGGGTCTTTCGAACCTTCTTTCGGCTTCATTCTGAACCACTTGCGGAATTCCGGCCGCACCTCAAACATATTGAATACATGAGATGGAGGGACGCTGTGCCAGGTGTTCCAGTTATATTTTGCAGTAAGTCCGAGAGTCCATCTGTTATATGGTGAAGACGAAATGTCGAACTCAGCATTGACATTGGGAACTGTACAGAGAAGTTCGAGGGCATTGACCCGGAAAGACCAGCGGTCGATTCCTAAAATCTTGTCGGAATTGGACTTGGGGCGCGTGGCAGTTACATTTACGCCGGCACTTACAGACTCATTGGACTGAGCCTGAAGAGCATGAGTTGTAAGTATCGCAGTCATGATGACCGCTGTATATAGCCCTGCCTTTTTCACCAACGGATTTGGTTGCGTATTAAATCAAACGTCTCCTTAGACATACCTTGCTAACGAAAGTTTAATTCTTTCACGTTACTTAATTACCCGCAAATTCGCCCAAAGTTAAAAAGATTCTGCTTTATTTCCGCACTTTTTCAGCGTAAAGTAGAATTTTTCAAATATGCCTTCCCGTCGGCATCCAGTGCAATGCTGTTCAGAAGTGGCAGTTTGTTATCGTCAATGAGCTTGAGGATGAGTTCTCCGAAGAGCGTGTTCTGCCAAGCAAACCACTCACGAGTGAAATCGTATTGGTCATCCTTATAGAATGATTCGTGAATGAATCCGGTGCCGGCATCTGTATTCATCAGCATCAGAATGCAATCCAAAAGTTCATCGTCATCGGTGGAGGTGAAAGCGCGCATCATTATACTCATCGGCCAGATATTCTCAAAACCGATATGCGGTCCGCTGATGCCTTCGCCTGCCGTGCCCTTATAGAAATACGGATTGCTGTCACTCCATACGAAACGCCTGGTATTGAGATATATAGGATCATTGGCCATGGACGGATCGAGGTATGCAAGCGACAGGAGGCTTGGCGCATTGGCATCATCCATCAGGAAATGGTTTCCGTAGCCGTCCACTTCGAATGCATAGATGTTTCCGAACTCAGGATGATATACGACTGCTTCCTTCTTGAGTGCTGCAGCCACTTCATCTGCGATCGCACGGCATTCTTTGGCCATCTTCTTGTCCTTGTTCACTTTTTCGAAGATCTCGGCTGCTTTTCTGAGTGAAGAAACAGCGAAGAAATTGGACGGAACGAGGTATTCAAATGTCGTGGCATCGTCTGACGGACGAAATGCTGAGGCGATCAGGCCGCACGGTTTCACCGGATTGCCATGTCCCCGGTAGCATTTGGTATCGAGCTGACGGTCAGTTACTCGCAGGAATATATAAGAGCCCGGACCGTCTTTGCGCTGCTGTTCTCTCATCACCTCGAGGACACGTTTCATACCTTTTATCCACTTGTCGCCGAATACTGATGTATCTCCAGTGACTTTCCAGTACTCGTAAGCAAGGCGTATAGGATAACATTGAGAGTCGATTTCCCACTTTCTCTCATAGACATTCGGATCTTTTGGCGAACCAGTATCGTCTGTCGTCCAGCCTTCTCCTGTCGGTCCGTCATTGAATGCATTTGCATAAGGGTCAATGCTGAAGGACAGGAAGTGCCTGTTTATGACACCAGCTATCATTGCCCGAAGATGCTCATCTTCAGACGCATAACGGACGTACGGCCAGACCTGTGCTCCGGAATCCCGCAGCCACATCGCATGAATATCTCCAGTATATACGAAGGTGTCCGGGTTGCCGTCACTGTCTTCGCGGAAGTGCACGGTAGTGTCAAGCGTATTAGGGAAACAGTTGCGGAACATCCACGCGAGTTTCGGATTCGTAAGCTGCGCCGTGACATTGTCTATCACGCTTTCGATTTTCTCTGATGTGAACAGCCGCTCCCCTTCTGCAGGTCGCCTGGATTGGAAGTTCTGTGCTGAAACAGCCACTGAGGCCGTTAGGGTGAAAAGAAGTACTGTCAATCTTGCTTTATTCATAACATTGAAAATTATATTTTCCGTCGGCAAAGATAATATATTTGTTAACTTTACAAAAACACAGATTGACAGACAGTTATGGCAATAAAGATAACTACTTCATTGACAGAAGGTTCTCTCCAGGGAAAGAGCCATTGGTGGGGATTTCCCGACCTGCCGGACGGGGTGGAGTTTCCGCTTCTGCAGGACAATGACGATGACTACGATGGCGAAGGCGAGCTGCTGATGACGTTCATCTGTCAGATAAAGCTGGACGAGATCGCCGGATATGACGAGGAAAACCTTCTCCCGCATAAGGGAATGCTGTATTTCTTCGCCGACCTCGATTATTTCCTGGGCGACATGGAAGCGCCAGCCGAGGGATTGGGTTTCTGGCCGCAGGAGGCGTTCAAGGTTATCTATACGTCTGAGGATAAGAACTTCAACACTCATATTATTCTCAATGAAGACGGCGAGGCGGCTTGTCTATGCGACGAAGCGATCTGTTTCAAGACAACTGCTGATTTCGACTATGGTCACAAGCTTCTCGGCATGCCGTTTTTCGAGGAAATCCACGAGGCGGCCCCTGAGTACATCTCCCTTCTCCAGATAGACGAGGACGAAAGATGGAACCTGCGCTTCTACGACTGCGGAATGCTGAATTTCCTCATCCGCAAAGAGGACCTGGCAGCTCGGCGCTTCGATACCGTCAGGCTTTACTTCCATTGTATGTAACGGTGAATTGGAACTTTCGCAATCTGCTATTTTTTCTGTAATTTTACAGCAGAAATTATGAGGAAATGACAAAAGTGCTTTTTGTGTGCCACGGAAACATATGCAGAAGTCCGATGGCTGAGTTTATAATGAAGAAGATGGTCAGGGATGCCGGGAAAGAAAATGAATTTGAAATAGCATCCGCAGCCACATCGATGGAGGAAATCGGCAACGACATCTATCCGCCGGCCAAAAGGACATTGACTCTGCACGGAATTCCGTTCGAACGCAGGGCCGCACGCAGAATAACGGCGGAAGACTATTCCTGCTTTGACCATATTTTCGTCATGGACAGGAACAACCTGCGTAATCTGGAACGCATGTTCCCCGGGAAAAACGCCAACGTATCCCTGCTGATGTCACTCACAGGCAATGCACGTGACGTGGCAGATCCCTGGTACACTGGCGATTTCGAGGCGACTTACAATGACATCACCCAAGCCATCTCACAATTCATCGGATTTTGATTTAAAATGCTCCTGAAAGATAGACTTCAACGAATTGCTTTCGCACGGATATTGTCAGACCTGATAGAAGCTGATTCCATCATTGAAGACGATGAAATGAGATTTCTTGAAGATCTGAACGAGCGTTTCCGTCTTATAAATAATTCAATACCTTTGCCATGACAATCACCCCAAAGATGAACAAATCATACTTATCAAGCTGCCTTGCGCAAGGCTCTCCGGAAGTGGTGAACGGAGCCGGAAAGAACATTATACCCGAAGCGGAAAAAGAATCTCTGTGGAAGAAGTTCCTGGACAAGTTCAGGGACCCGATCATAATCATTCTGCTCGTAGTATTGGTCTTTTCGGTAATCGTATCCGTATATGAGGTGTATTGGCTTGGAAAACCGGCATCATCCCTGATAGAGCCCGCCGGGATACTTGTGGCGATTCTGCTTGCTACCGGTATCGGTTTCATATTTGAGGTACGCGCCGAGAAAGAGTTTGAAGTGCTGAACAAGGTCAAGGATGAAAGACCGGTCAAGGTAATCCGAAAGTCCAGCAACGGCAGACAGACACAGTTCTACGAAATACGCAAATGCGATGTCTGTGTCGGGGATATTGTCCAGCTAGAAAGCGGAGATGAGGTGCCTGCGGATGCCATTGTCCTCGAAGCAGCCTCCCTGAAGGTGGACGAATCCATATTCACCGGTGAGCTCTATGCTGACAAATATGTAACTGTACCTGAAGGCAAACAAGATACTACTTTCCCGGCGAACATGGTCCTGCGCGGTTCCACGATTATCGAGGGGCTGTGTGTTTGTCGCGTGACTGCTGTCGGAACTGACACGGAGGAAGGAAAGGGCGCAAAACTGATTCAGGAAGAACAGGAAGTCACCACTCCCCTTTCGCAACAGCTTGACAATCTGGGCGATATGATTACTAAGGTAAGCTACATCATTGCCGGCCTTATAGTAGTGGGGAGACTTTTCTATTATTTCTTCCTGGACGGGAACATTGACAACAACACTGACATAGTCCAGATTCTGGAATACGTGCTGAGTTCGATAATGATAGCTGTGACCCTGATTGTAGTGGCTGTTCCTGAAGGACTTCCGATGAGCATTACCATCAGTCTTGCGCTGAGCATGAAGAAGATGCTCAAGGAGAAGAATCTTGTCCGGAAACTGCACGCATGCGAAACAATGGGAGCGACCACGGTCATCTGTACTGACAAGACCGGCACTCTCACGGAAAACAAGATGAAAGTCCTTCAATCACAGTTCTTCGGAAACGATGACATTATCAGCAGGAGCATTGCTATAAACGCTACAGCCGGCCTGTCCGAGGATGAAGATGGCAATGTCAAGGCTATCGGCAATCCGACTGAAGGAGCACTGCTGATGTGGTTAAAAGAAGAGAAAGGCATTGATTATCTTCAGATTAGAGAAGATTGCACCATACTGGACAGGAAGAGTTTCTCTTCATTGACGAAAAGCATGGAGACGCTCATTGAGAATCCTGACGTGAAGGGCGGAAAGATCCGGCTGCTGAAAGGAGCACCTGAGATAATCATTTCCCGATGCACCGCTTTCCCTGAGAGTGCAACTGCCGAAAATATCAAGGACACGCTGAACGGGTGGCAAAGCAAAGCGATGAGAACGCTCGCATTTGCCGCACAATACATTGACCCTGACGGAAATGAAGGCGATCTCACATTCGTCGGAATGGTCGGGATAGCCGATCCTGTTCGTCCTGATGTAAAAGACGCCATAGATATGTGTCAAGGGAAAGCAGGTGTTCGGGTGATAATGGTTACCGGCGACGTGGCAGTGACGGCCAATGAGATAGGACGTGAATTGGGCATCATCAATGATGGTGGAGAGGACCTGACATTGAGCGGCCAATCCTTTGAGGAGATGTCGGATGAACAGGCCATGAAGATCATTCCGCGCCTTAAGATATTGTCCAGAGCCAAGCCGGAAGACAAAGCCAGACTTGTCACCCTGCTGCAAAGGATGGGCGAAGTGGTAGCTGTAACCGGAGACGGGACCAATGACGCTCCTGCACTCAAAAAGGCTCAGGTCGGTTTGTCAATGGGAGACGGCACGGCAAGGGCGAAAGAGGCAAGCGACATCACCATAATCGACAATTCGTTCTCAAGCATCAATACGGGCATCCTCTGGGGACGTTCCATCTATCTGAATATCAAGAGGTTCATTCTCTTCCAGATGACAATCAACGTATGTGCCTGCCTTGTGGTGCTTTTGGGTTCATTCATCGGAATGGAATCCCCGCTGACAGTCACACAGATGCTTTGGGTGAATCTGATTATGGATACATTCGCGGCCATGGCTCTGTCTTCGTTGCCTGCCGATCCTAAAGTGATGAACGAGAAGCCACGTAGTCCAAAGAGCCATATAATCGACAGAAAGATGGCCAAGTCGATATTCTCCGTGAGCATCTGCTTCTTCATATACCTGGCTCTTCTGTGGCAGGTTCTCTGGCATCTGGACATTACCAGCATGAACGGCCTTTTCACTAAAGAAGCAATGAAGTCATTCTTTACGGAATTCCTGTCCGGCCACACTGCGGACAATGTCCTGACCACTTACGAGAAAGGCATCTTCTTCTCAATTTTCGTTGTGCTGCAGTTCTGGAATCTGTTCAATGCAAGGTTCTTCAGGACTGGCAGAAGTCTGCTGGGCGACCTTGTCATGCTGTTCAAGAACCCGAAGGAAGGAAAGAAAGCCATAGGACGCGGATTTGTCATCATCGCTTTCGTAATTCTCGCCGGCCAGTTCATTATCGTGAATTTTTGCGGCCCAGCTTTCAATGTTGAAGCTCTGTCTCTCCAGGATTGGGGAATCATCCTTCTCTTCACGTCACCGATTCTGATCATCCCGGACATGTTCAGGACAATCCACAATCACTTAACATACTGATAGGCAAGACGTTCCGTACCGTTCCAGCAGCGGATGACGCCACAGTAGCGGAATCCTTCCTTGAGGATGGCCGCCTGCATGACTTTGTTCGCGCTGTGGGTGTCGATACGGATGCTGTCGTAGCGGGTCAATGCAAAGTGAACCACGGCGTGGAAGATGTGCTTCACCTCTCCGGAAGAGGCAATCCGGTGGATGGTGGCGTATGGTGCGGAGTCAAGCCATTGGCCTTCATATATTTGCGCATAGGTCGGGTCTTCACCGCCGCGCAGGACGAAAGTGGCGACAACACGTCCTTCCGAGACGCAGACGTAGCTGTCACCACTGCTGATATCATCCAAAATGAGCTCTTCGCTCGGGTAGCCGTCTCCCCACTGGTCGGGATTGCCGGTGCTTTCCATGAAAAGCCTGGCGTGAGCGAAAATGTCTTTCAGACGGTCAATGTCCTCTGGCACGGATTTTCGAACAACAAGATTTTCACGTAGCATCGCTTGGCAGACTACAGGCTGTTGATGAAGTCGGTCATCTCCTGACGATGCTCCATTGCGCTGTGGAACAGAGCCATCTGGGCACGCGCGCGGACAAAGTTATGGTCGATGTACTTGGTCTTGAAATAGGTGTCGCCGTTAAGATAGTCAGCGAGGAACCTCACAGCCTGCATAAACGGGAACATACATGCAGCATAAGGCAGATTCTCCTTCTCCACGTCAGTCAAGAAGCCTTTGGTGGACTCGATATATCCACGTGCGAACGCCTTGAAGATATCCATATTGAAACTGATCTTGGAAGTATCCGGCTCATCCTCAGGCGCGGTATTGGCCGCAGTGCGCAGGAAATCACCGAAATCCGAGAACACAAAGCTCGGCATCACAGTATCCAAGTCGATAACACACAAGACGTTGCCATCCTTGTCGAACATCATGTTATTGACCTTGGTATCACAGTGGCAGATACGTTTAGGCAGCTGCCCGTCGCGATACATACGCTCAGCTTTGCACATCTCTTCACTGTGCTCGTCGATGTCATCCAGCATTGCCACAACCTCGTCACTGTGGTCAGGGTCATCAGCAATAGGCTCCCTTCCGTCGCCTTCTTCCGGTTCGTCAATCCTGCAGCGGCAGTCATTTTCCACGGCATCGATAAGCTGAGCCATACGGAGTTCCATATTGTGAAAATCAGGAATTGTCTCGCCGAGCTCGGTGTCGAGGTCAGAAAGCATTGACTCGAAATTTCCGAAAGCCTTGCCGGCACAGTAAGAATACTCCGGATTTACAGTCTCGTAAGTGTAGGCGTCAGGAATGAAAACAGACACTCTCCAGAACTTTCCGTCCACCTCAAGATAAGTCTTGGCCGAGTCCTTCAAAGGAATAAATCTCAACACTTTACGGTCAATGTCATTTTCCCCTGCCTCGACAAGTTTCTTGCGGATGTGGGAAGTTACAGCCTCGATATTGTTCTGAAGCATGTCCACATCCTGAAAGATGGCATTGTTGATCCGCTGCAGCACATAGTCAGGCGCATCGCCGGCTGTGGTCACCTTGTAAGTGTCATTGATAAGTCCGTTGCCGAGAGGCTTGATTTCACTGATTTCGCCCTCAATCGCGAAATTTCCCAGTATGGTATTCAATTCGTTCATTATTAGTTTATTATGATTATTTCCAATATTCGTAAAACAGGGTTATAGACTCAATTCCCGCATAGAACTGACGGAGCAGATAACTCTCGTTCGGAGAGTGGATGGTGTCACGCTCAAGACCGAAGCCCATCAGCAGAGGGTCCGCACCGAGAATGTTCCTCATGTCCGCAAGCACACAGATACTGCCGCCGCCACGACTTGGAACAGGCTCAATACCATAGACTTCCGTCATCGCACGGGATGCTGCCTTGTAAGCTGGAGAAGTGATCGGGATCAGGAATCCGTTTCCTGCTTCCATCTTCTCGACGCTGACCTCGACATAAGGAGGCGCTATCGCGAGGATATGCTTTGCAGCCAGGTCAATGATCTTGTCAGCCTTCTGGTTCGGCACGATGCGCATGGAAATTTTGGCATGAGCCTCTGACGGAAGCACCGTCTTGCTGCCTGCTCCAGTGTAGCCACCCCAGATTCCGCATACATCCAGACAAGGTCTTATCGCCGTACGCTCAAGCGTAGTGTAGCCCTTTTCGCCCTTGACTTCCTTGACGCCGATGCTTTCCTTATACTCTTCCATATCGAACGGCGCACGTGCGAGTGAAGCCCTGTCCTCAGCAGAAAGTTCCTCCACATCGTCATAGAACCCCGGAATGGTGACTCTTCCGTCCTTGTCTATCAATGACGAAATCATATCACACAGGGTATTTATCGGATTGGCCACAGCCCCGCCGTAATGTCCTGAATGCAAGTCCTTGTCAGGTCCCTTGACATTGACCTGAAGATAAGTCACGCCGCGCATTCCGCAGTTGATGGAAGGCACCTTGTCTGACAACATGGTCGTGTCCGAAACGAGAATCACGTCGCAGGCAAGCCTTTCCTTGTTAGCTTCGACCCAGGCCGGAAGATTCTTGCTGCCGACTTCCTCCTCACCTTCGAAGATGAATTTCACATTGTGCTTGAGCAGTCCGTTCCTTACAAGGTACTCGAAAGCATTCACATGCATAAAAGTCTGGCCCTTGTCATCATTGGCACCGCGTCCCCAGATGGCTCCGTCGTGGATTTCCGGCTCGAAAGGATCCGAGTTCCATTTTTCGAGCGGTTCTGCCGGCTGCACGTCATAATGGCCGTAAACCAATGCCGTCTTACATGTCGGGTCAATGATCTTCTGCCCGAAGACTACAGGATTCCCCTCTGTCGGGAACACACCGGCCTCATCTGCACCGGCCTCCCTGAGAAGTTCGGCATAACGCTCCGCACACTTCCACATGTCCTGTTTGTTCTCCGGCTTCGCGCTGACCGAAGGTATTCTCATAAGCGAGAACAGTTCCTCGAAGAACCTGTCCTTGTTTTCCTCAATGTATTGCCTGATTCCGGCCTGGTCTGATGTCATATATCGAAAATTTAGTCGTTATTTCCTATCTTCAAATCCGCCACAATGAAATAATGGTCACTCGGTAGAATACCATTGACAGTATCCGTCAGCATCTTGCAATACAAAGGCTGCACAGCACCGCGCATGAAGATGAAGTCGATTCTCGGCTTCGGTTTCTTATAATTCTCGCCCTTGAATCCATGGAACGAATTCCGTTCAGGGATGCCGAGCGTCTCATAAGCGTCTTTCCATCCGGCCTCACGCAAAAACCCTGCTGCCGCCTTCTTCGGTCCGGAATTGAAATCACCGCACAGGATCTGCGGAAAATCTTCCGCATACTGCGAGGTCTCGCGAATAGTCAGTTTGGTCTGTTCCTGACGAGCCAGCTCAGTCTTGTGGTCCAGATGGATATCCATTATGCGGAACTCCTCTCCTGTTTTCTTATCTCTGAGTCTCAGCCAGTTACAATGTCTCGCACGAGTCGTGTTCCATGAAAGGCTGCCACCGATAAGCGGATCTTCAGAAAGCCAATAGCAGCCGGAACCGGTCATTTCATACCTCGAAGTCCTGAAGAAAATCACATTCTTGCCGATGTAATGATATCCTTCAGTGTACGGATCCATCTCCGGCCCGGTAAAGCCGAATGAAGTATAGCCCTTGAGTTCCTTCTTCATATATGCATACGACTCATAGATCACCTCCTGCATGCAGATGATGTCAGGTTTCTGCGAAAGAATCACGTCCCTGCAGACCTCCTTCCTGTTTTCCCATTGGCCCGGAGTATTTTCGTCCTCGCTGAGTCCGGTAATTCGGATATTGCAGGTCAAGACCCTGTGCGTGCCTTTTTCCTGTGGAGCACGCACTATCTTGGCTGTCGCCGCTACTGTCATTGTCAATGCCAATGCAGCTGAAAGTATGTATTTCAATGTTTTCACGTCGGTTCAGTGTATTAAAGATGTGTGATTGCCTATTAGTCTCTGAGATACGCTCCGCTTTCACGCAGGTCCTTCCGGACTTCTTCCACATTGACCTTGGAAACAGGCACTCCTTCCTCGATTGCGATTCGGGCAGCTCTTCCTGCGCCCTCGCCCATCACCATACAGGTGGACATCACTCGGGCTGAAGCCATAGCCTCATGCGTCATCGATGCACAACGTCCCGCAACAAGCAGATTCTCAACATTTTCCGGCACGAGCATACGATAAGGGAGGTCGTAACAGTCCGGGCACCACATCATAGTGCAGTCATCTCCGTGACTGTGATGGATATCCACAGGATAACTTGCCACACCTATCGAGTCCTCGAATTTGCGGCAGGAAAGGATATCATCCGCCGTCAACACATATTTGCCTTTTATCACACGGCTTTCGCGTATTCCCATAAATGAAGCGACCTTGTCTCTCCATGCATGTTCAAATCCCGGTATGAAGTCACGCAGATATCTTTCGATTTCATCATTCTGCGTACGAGCAGTGATTTCACCGTTGGTGTAGCTTTCCGGTTTCGTGGAGTCCACTCCGCAGACTCTGGACATATTGACCCAGATCTCATCATCCGCAAGTCCGGTAATGAGGATGGTCCTCGCTACAGGAATCGAATAACCCTTTTCGCGGGCTTCATTGATCTTGTTTCTGAAACCGACCACGATGAACGGCCCTTCCTTGAACTGCTCAGGCGGCATCACGTCCATATCATATTCTTCGTGATGGTTCACTATGGCATCGCGGAGTTCAGGAACATTGACCCCTCTCATACAGAACATAAGTGTAGGAGGCTGCATTCCGCCGTCCTTGTCGCCTTTGTGACATTCTACGCCTGCACGGTAAGCCACGTCTGCGTCACCGGTACAGTCAATGACGGTTTTCGCAAGAATCGCTTCACGGCCTTCCTTGCTCTCGACGATCACGCCTTTCACCTCATTGCCCTCCTTGATGACATCTGAGCAGAAAACGTAGAACAGAATTTTCACGCCTACTTCCTCGAGCATTCCGAGAGCCACATCCTTTACCTCTTCCGGGTCAATGATGGTCAGACTGACGTGATTCTTGCAAGGCTTATGTTCAGACGCCTTGCCATTCGCGCGCAATCTGTCGATAAGCATCTGGGGCAGGCCTTCTACTACCTGATTTCCCTTCCTTCCGAGGAACCCCAGAATCGGGAGACCGATGGTGAGATTGCCACCTACATATCCCCTGCTTTCTATAAGCATGACTTTCAACCCTTTACCGGCTGCAGCCCTTGCTGCCATAATTCCGGAAGGGCCTCCGCCGACAACCAGAATATCCACCTCATCTTTCACCGGAATGTCTCTTGCCGGCTCTTTGACAAATCTTACCATATCTTGATTATTAATAATAGGTCTTGCCAGCACACCGCTGACAAACTGCTAATTTAACTATTTTCCGCCTAAAACGTATAAATGAGCCCTTAAAAATTGCGCAGGAAATCCACAGCGACAGCTGCAGCCTTCAGACGGATACCTCTGGAAAACAGATGGTCGGCATGAGGAATGACATGAATCTGAGCCTGCGGCAATGCCTCCTGCAGTTTTTCGGAAAGATTCAGCTCCACGATCCTGTCCCTTTCGCCCATCAGGACACAGACAGGCCCCTTGTATTTAGCTATTCTTTCAAATATCCCCAAATTCTGCGCTGTGGTGAAGTAAGACCTCGAAAGCCTTGAACCCCAGACTTCCACAAATTCCGGGATATTGACAGGATCGAAAGTCTCGATGGCGACACGCCCTGCCCTGGAATCAAGTTCAATGTTCACTGCCGGGGCCAACAGGACCAATGCTGAAATTGACTGGTTCTCGGCAGCCGTCATCAATGAAACCAGACCGCCCAACGAATGGCCGCAGAGCACGATACGTCTGTCCTTGTAGTGTGCGACAACATCCTTCAAGTCATCCACTTCCGTAAGCGGAGTCATTTCAGTGATATCGCCGCTGCTGAGTCCGCTTCCACGAAAATCGAAACGCAACGTATCATATCCGGCCTTGTTGAGACTGGAGGCAAAACCCATAATCGGATTCTGCCTGCAGTTCATCATCAGTCCGTGGCACAGTATCACCAACGGTCCACGCCCGGAGTCGTCATCAGGGCACATTGATTCAGAAGCGTATCCCTCTGTATATATGGCGAAGATATCTCCCCGCGGAGTAGGAATAGTCAGTTCCATTTCGTTCATTATCTGCGGCCGAAGCCCACTACAAGTCCAGCCTTGGCAATTATACCCGGCTGAGGCACATTGCCATAGTCGAAATACTTGTGGTTCAGCACATTGTTCACCTCAGCATATATATTATAGGAAATTCCGCGACGCACCTCGCTCCATGACACACGAGCATCGACCAATGAATATGGACGATACGGCACCATTCCCTTGGAGACCTTGTTCTCGAAGAGTTCATAATTGCCTTCCCGGTCCTGCCATCTCCACGAAGCATCTGCGCACAAGCCCTTCCAGATATGGAAACCGGCCTTCACCACCACCTTATATTTAAGGTATTCCAATGCATATTTTGACTGCACATCCGCTCCAAGTTTCTTGTCCTGGTCAATGTGGCTGAACGCGACATCCAGATTTCTCAGGAAGAAATCATCACGGACAAGCAAGGCCGGGAAATCCACCCTTGCGGAAAGTTCCTGACCGAAGGCATTGACCCTGGTATAATTGCCAGAACGCCACTCTGCATTGGTCCCTTCCGACAAGTCCTTGGTCCAGTCAATCATATTGCGTCCCATATTGTAATACACTGTCAGAACGGCATTTAGCCACGGCCTCGAGAATTTCAGACCGCCTTCCACAGACTGCATTTTCTCTGCCTTCAGATTCTTGTCGGCCTGATGTCCGCCCACGGAATAATACAGTTCCGTAAAAGTAGGCATTCTCAATGAAGAGTTATACGATGCATACACCTTCCAGTCGCCCAAAAAGCGGTAACTCAGATTCACTCCCGGATAGAACTTGAAAGGCTCGTCATTTCCGGTATTCTTCACCGCCATGGGAGTAGAAGGGCTCGTATTTTCGGGTATCCTCCCCCGCCGCGACACCGGCTGTAGCAGCCAGATTGAGGTATTCGTAACTGTGTTCGAGATAGATACTGTAATTCGTGCGCCTGAGCCCTTTCTTGTACTCGGCCTTCCCTACTTTCTTGACAGATTCGAGGTCCTCACCAAGATTGGTACTGATAATGTCTTCATCTCGGACATCGGCACCGAGCGCGGTCTTGCCTGCCACGGTCTCTATCCAGGCCGTCAAACCACCACCTAAAACACTGGTACGGTGATAGTTGAACGGAACTTTGGATTCATCGCCGCGTACAAGTTCGAACCTGTCCTGACCACGGTTCCAGTAGAATTCAGGCCTGAGTTTCACAAAACCCTTTGTCTGGGCCTTGACAGCCACAAAAGACTTGAACGTATGCTCGAACTGGTTGTCGAACTTGGCGCTGTAGAATGTATTGGAGCCGAAATCGCGCAGACTTATGCCGGTAAACCAGTCCACATCCGCCTTTGCAGAAGTGAAACCGCCCTGATAATAAGCCTTGACCGTCTCATAGTCGGTATTCAGCCCACCGTCAGCATTGCGGCTAAAACCGTCTGAGCGCAGATAACTTGCCGAAATCTGGTTTGTGACTTTTCCCGTAACGATGCCCAGACGTGCTCCGCCATTGAAATAGCCATAGGAGCCGCCTTCGACATGCGCCGCAACTTCCTTTCCCACAGGCTTTTTCGTGACAATGTTGATGGCCCCGACAAGGGAAGACGAACCGTAAGCCACGCCTGCCGGCCCGGAAAGGACCTCGATATGGTCAATGTCATTGACATCAAAAGGGAAATCTACTGCATTGTGGCCTGTCTGCGGGTCGCAGATATTGATGCCGTTAAGGAAGACGGCCACCTGGTCGCTCGTACCGCCGCGCATGGAAATATCCGTCTGCGCGCCCATGTCGCCTCGCTGCCGCACGTCGATGCCTGCCACATATTTGAGCACGTCATTGACACTTACCACCGGCAGGGACGCCACCGCCGTGCTGTCCAGCAATGTCACGATTCGTGTGCTCTTGCCCAATGCCATAGGCACTCTTGCCCCCGTGACCGATACTGAATCCAGTACAATGTTCTTTTTGAATGAGTCTGAAATTCCTGCTGACAACGCAGAAAAATGGTTTGACGAAATCATCGTCAGGACTGCCTCCTGCTGAAAACGCAGAAAAATGGTTTGACGAAATCATCGTCAGGACTGCCAAGAAACGGCAAATCCGTGTTCGTTTCATAAAAAAATCTATAGTTTTACAGTTATGACGCGCCAAAGTTATAAAATTTCGCGGAATATCTGTGAAATATTCGCTTGAATCAATGATACCAGTAGGCTCTTTCAAGAATTATCGTTATTTTTGTTCATAATAATCACAATAGCACCTTGGCAAGTAACAAACACGCACAGATTCGATACAAAGTACTGGACGATTGTTTCAGTAATTTTCGGCGTAAATTCTACTTTGACGATCTCATGGAAAAGTGCAATGACGCTTTGCGTGAACTCTATGGAGATAAGCATACCGGCATAAAGACTCGCACTCTCCGCGCCGATATTTCCTATATACGCGACCGAGCGGGGGAAGCCGGCGTTGAGGTGGAAGTACAGGATGATGGCAATGGACACTATTACCGCTATTCTGAACCAGATTTTTCCATCTTTAAGCGCGGCCTTGGAAAAATTGCCCATCCTGACTTCTGGAAAAGCGTTACGTTGGAAAAACTGGAAAAGGTCCGCATCGAGATACGTGATCTCGTACAGTTCATCAATGGCGACATCCTTCCTGATACCCTATATCACGAAGAACCATTCTCAGAATGGGATCTCCAGTCTTTCTTCACTACCGACACCGCAGCCTTTGTTGGCTACATACGAAAACTTCACGACGTTATTGCAGCATAACATTATATGAGTACTATAAGTAAAATCGAAACTATCAGCCTCCGAAAGCACTTCAAGTCTGAATCCGGAGACTTCACGCCTTGGTTGGCAGATAATCTTGACTATGTCTCAGAAACTATCCACCGCAAATTAGTAAATCCTTCCACGGAGCAGACATCAGAGAACTTCCGCGTGGATATACAGTCAGAATTGGAAGACGGTTCAGTCGTGGTCATCGAAAATCAGTTCGGTGATTCTAATCATGACCATTTAGGAAAGATTATCACATACCGCACAGCTTTTGACGCCAAGGTAGCCATCTGGATTGTAGAGAAAGCCAAACAGGAGCACGTCGAAGCAGTGAATTGGCTTAATGAAACCGACAATGGCTGCGACTTCTACTTGCTGGAACTCCGCTTGATTCGCATCATGGACTCTCCTCTAGGACCGCTGTTCACAATCAAATCGGCGCCATCCAAGGAAGCCAGAGAGAAAGGTGAAATACGCCGGGCAGAGACACACCGCCATGAAATGCGTTTCAAGTTCTGGACAGAGCTACTCAATGTATTTAAAGCGGACAAAGGGATGCCCGCGTTCAGAAACACATCTCCGACCAAGGATAGTTTCATTTCCAGCGGTACTGGCATTGGCGGTGTACAGTGGACGCTTTGGGTAACCAAAAACTCTGTCCGTTGCGAGTTGCGTATAGATCGTGGTAAAGGCTCCGAAGACGAAAATATCAGACTCTTCCATCAACTGGAAAAAGAACGTACTGACATTAATAAACAATATGGTTCAGAACTCAACTGGATGGAACTGAAAGACTATCGCGCAACTTCAATCCGAACTGAGTTTCTCGGTGGATACAACACCCCAGAGGAAGAATGGCCCACAATTATTAAACAGGACCTAGAAGACGTCAAGCGTTTCATAAATGCCTTGAAAGGTCCCGTATCCAGATTAAAGAACCTCTAAACCGCCCTCTCTAATCAAAGCAAGGACAGCAATGGAAACAGATATATAATTGTAATTTTGATGAGTCGGACGCAGAAATTGAAGGAATTGGCCGCCACTTCGCTCAGATTGAAAACATTAAACGACAATCCCTAAGGTACGCATTGCGTACCCAATTTAACACATAAAGATATATGAACAAGGAAAATAGTATACAGGAGAACAATCCAAAATTGAGAGTGAAAGTGGAAGAACTCTTTTCCGATGTGTGCAGAATCATTGACGGAGCAAGAGGCCGGATTGCCACTCATCTCAATACTGAGTTATGTCTGACTAACTGGTATATCGGGCATCGCATCAAGGAAGATGTGCTTTACAATCAGAGGGCCGAATACGGGAAGCAAGTGGTCAAGAATCTTGCGAAGTTTCTGACAGATAGATATGGTTCTGGATGGAAGTATGAGAAATTGAAACAGTGTATTCGTGTGGCTTATGCATTCTCTGAGGAGGAAATAAGGTACGCGTTGCGTACCCAATTGACTTGGACACACCTTCGTTCATTGACAGGTGTGAAGGAGCCGCTTGCACGGCAGTTCTATGTGGAGATGTGCAGGATTGAACATTGGGATACCAGAACATTGGATGAAAAGATTGATGGACAGTTGTTTGAGAGAACTGCCATAAGCCGCAAGCCAGAAGACGTCATAAAGCTTGAATTGGAACAGATTAAGACGACAAATCAGCTCTTGCCGGATCTTGTATTCAGGAGCAGTTACTTTCTTGATATGCTTGGATTGCCTGATGCCTTCTCTGAGAAAGATCTTGAGGATGCTATACTTTCGCAGATTCAGTCTTTCATCAAGGAACTTGGTTCTGACTTTGCCTTCCTTGACAGACAAAAGAGGATTACGGTTGATGCTGTTGATTACTATATTGACCTTCTATTCTTTCACAGAGGGCTTCATAGGATGGTTGCAATTGAACTATTATGTTGTGCACAACATAACAGTTCTATCACCACGAACGAACGCAGCAGGCGGTTGTAGAACACAAGATCGGCGAAATACTCGTCATCCTCCACTAGAAGCCTCTTCTGTCTGGCGACAAAGGAGAATCCTTTCCCCATCTCCAGAAGGAAATCGGCGATATGCGAGATGACGGCGCTTTCGAGATCCTTCTCATAGTACGCGGACTTGCGTTCCAGTCCAAGAAACTCGAGTACCATAGGATCCTTTATGATCTCTTGCGGGGATTCGGGCACTCGCTCGTTGCGGGCGACGGATAGTACTGCCTCCTTGTCGTTGCTAAGCAGAAGACGCTCGTAGAGCATGGAGTTGATTTGACGCTCAAGCTGACGCTTGGACCAGCACTCATTTACTGCCTCCAACTGATAGTATTCTCGTTTTTCCGGATCAGGAATGGCTATAAGCAATTTATACTGCGACCAGTTCAATTGCGAACACAGTGTATTCGCATTCGGATAAGTCCGATAAAACTGACGGCTCAATTCCAGTTGTCTCACTCCAAATCCACTGCCATACAACGGCTCTATTTCTTTCGACAGATTACGGATGATGTACTTGCCGTAGTCCGCGCGTTCCTTGCCCTGCTGCTCCTTTTCCGAGATGCGCTTGCCGATAGCCCAGTACATCTGCACCCTGCAGAAGTCAACGCTTCGCAAAGCTTTTGAGCGGGAGTCGTCAATTATTTGTTTTATCTCATCGATAAATGTTTCTATACCCTTATCCACCATGTGTTGTTTCGTATTAAATGTTACTTTCATTGAATGTTTCATTGACAAGCGCTATCAACTCCGCAATCTCACATGTTCTTAGTCGGTATCAGTTTGAATCTTGATACGGTTGTTTCTTGAGCGAATAATTGAGTGCCGAATAGCACTACCAATAACAGAAATATCTTTTTCATGTCGTAAACTTTTAGAATTGTCAATGTGTATTGTTAATGGTCTTTAGTTTTTCTTGGTCGTAATGAATTGAGATCCTGATTTTTCGGCTGATTTCCTTGTTAAATGTAATGTTCATATTCCTTAAAGTCTATCCGCCTTCCAGCCTCAGAAAGATTCTTTTTCTGAACCATTAGAAACGTTGCTATAAATGAAGATAAGATAGCCAAAGATACTGTTCTCATTGTGGTTATTGTTATGATTTCTCTCTCCCAAAGTTAATAAATTCGTCAGTAATAGTATTATGTCAGTCGCTTTTATCTTGACAAAATATAACGCAACGCCTCCAATGGATGATAAAACATCATTCTCGGACCGCTGAACCTCATCACCTCGCGTATCTTCTCTCGCATGTCCGGACGGTAGCAATGGACGGGGCATTTATGGCACTTGGTCTTCTCCCACTCTATTCTTCTCATCGCTGAATATGGCCCATTTTGGTGGTTAATCTTCGAGTTGCTTGATGACGACACACGGATTGCCTACAGCGATGCTGTGGGAAGGGATGTCTTTCACGACAACACTTCCTGCTCCGATGGTGCTGCCTTCACCGATTGTCACTCCTGGAAGAATTGTCACATTGCCGCCTATCCAGCAGTTCCTGCCTATGGTCACAGGCTTGGCCCATTCCTCCCTCGTGTTGCGTTCTTTCGGGTCCGTGCTGTGGCAGGCCGTATAGATGCCGACATTCGGCCCGATGAAGACATCGTCGCCGATTGTAACTGGAGCCTCGTCAAGGACGACGAAATTGAAGTTGGCAAAGAACCTCCTGCCGAC
>HF996056.1:11012-121037 GCA_000432515.1 Bacteroides sp. CAG:545 | reverse complement strand
CACCACGAGAGACATTACGAGAGACACCACGAGAGACATTACGAGAGACACCACGGACGACATTGACGCACGAGGGTGCTGAGGGAGCAGTTTCCAGCCCGCCAAAAACGGACGGATGTGGAGTAAAACTGACGGATGTATGGTCTCGAATGTTGGCACGGACGCGATACACTGACAAGATACACTGACGCGATACTCGGACAAGATACACTAACGCGATACACGGACGCTTACGCATTTTGGAACAACCTGAATGTCATTTATCCCAGCGAATCACTATCAATCAAGCGATTACACCAAACACTCAAAGCCAGGTTACCATAAAAAACATAGGACCTGGCTTTCTGCATTTTATGCAACCATCAGAGTTTCAACCACTTACACAATTCCTCTACTCGCAAGTTGTTCCAGTTTCTTTTGCTCCCATGTTAATCTGTTCTTGACATTTCCATGGGCAAAAGTACGGAACCGCTAAAAACGCGTCAATACGTAACCGCAAAGACGCTTACTTCGGAAGGATACTGCGGCGCGCCCAGGAGTGCTGTATGCGTTAAGGTTACTTCACAGGGACCGCGAAGACTAGAACGCCAGGACAGGACGCACTATCATTCTACCATAGTCTACGGCCGTAAACAAATATTGGCAATAGACAGAGCCTGCGGAAGAGATGTACCAATTATGAATCGCAGATTTATTCCACGTAGATGTCCAGATATAATCATAAGATGCGAATGCATGTTTATCCTTATCGGCAATCTTGGCCATCCATTTATTCAATGCGGCCGGGACATCGCCTTGATCTTTTCTTTGATTATATCCTAAAGCATCAGAAGTCTGCTCCGCCGGATCAGCCAGAGCCGGACAACCACCTAAATACTGCAGTAAATCCCAGCATTGGCCAGATGAAGGAAGGTACCAGCCGGTCGTAGTCGCAGGAACAGGATAATACTTATTGTACTCATCAGCCGCCTTCAACGCCGGATAACTACTGAAGTCACCACAAGCTTTACGCATCTGCTCGCTATTCCAATATCCGCTTATGTCATTATAACCCTCCGCTTTTGAGGAACAAGCAGGCAAGTATGACTCGACAGGTCTGGTAATCCAAAAAGTAACATCGACCGCGGCATTCTTCAGAGCCACCACAAGCGCGTGCGCCTCACCTCCGAGCACTTTCTTTTCCGCGTCCCCGACACGCCTCGGATTGGTCTGGAAAACAATGCCCACGACATTGGAGGCCTGTACCTTCTCCTTATCAGTATCATACGGGAGCAGATGGCCGTCGGCCAGAAAGAAATCACCAACCCGCAAGGTGTGTAGTTTCACGACCCTTCCGCCATTAGGCTTGTACAGCCTGTAACTGCCGCCGGCAATTTGATCAGGCTTGATTTCAATCGAAAATTCACATTGCCGACTGTCATTGTAGGCGGAAAGTTCCATGCCTGCCGAAGGATGGAAAAGATAACGGCAGATTCCGTCGGAAATAAGATACGGCAAAGCCTCGGAATCAAACTCTGTCGGACCGGAGATGACATAGTCAGGGATGCTGGGCTTATTGGTAAACCTGTAAACAAACGCCGGCAGTTCCACTACAGCCAACGCCATACGATGTGCCATGGAGAAAGTCAATGTGAGGCTGTTGTCCGTGCCGTTCTCCACACTTCCATTGGCCGTCATAAGGTCTGAGGCGGCATAGGCCTCGTAAGAGCTCTGGTCTTTTCGCGGCTGCCACGAGTCGATCAGCGGAGCAAAGAATTCCGCATCGGTCAATGCCGCACCTGTAGAAGCCGCAGTCTTGCCGGTCATGTCCGACTGATATGGATAGTAGATATAGTAGTTTTCATCAGGCAATCCTCCGGCGAGACTTTTTCCAGTCTCCGGCTTCCAGACGAGCTTGCCTGTAGCAGCATCCGTTTCAGCGGTCAGCTTCAGGTTGGAATAGACCGTCTGGCCGCCACGAAACATAAACAAGCCGCACACATCTCCCTCGCTGAACTTGGTGGTATAGCCATCCTCAACCGTACGGGTAGCAGGTCCCTCGGCCGAAGCATGCCCACTGTCAATGATGGAGATTGTCAGAGATTGTCCCACTTCCGCACCCGCTGGCATCACGGCCTCATCCTTTCCGCACGACGCAATGACAAGGAGGAGTCCTGCCAGGTGCAATAATCTGTATAATATGTTGTATGCTTTCATCTTCAATGAATGTTAAGTATTGTCATAAATGCCTAGAAAGCTAGAATCGGACGGACATGTCCCCAAAACTTTTTCGACGTATATCTGCTTTTCAACCAGCCATAAGTATTTATATTCCAGCATAGCGACAAGTCCTTCGAGTACTCCGAAGACGACCAAAACCACATTGATCCGTCGAATGTGCTTTTACCCTCAGCTGCAATTTCTGACATCCATCCGTTCAGAGCGGCAGCCACATTACCAGTATTTCCCCAAACGAACCCATCATTAGGATCTTCAGTGCTCGATGAGTTTTGCTGATCTGACTGGGCCAAAGCATGACAAGAGCCCAAGTTCTGCAGGATGTCCCACCATTGGCCTGAGGACGGGAGGAACCAGCCGGTCGTAGTCGCAGGCGCCTGAACACCATATTCTTCAGCCGATTTGAATGCCGGATAATCATCTAAACTGCCACGGTTACTGCGAATATGCTTGCAGTTCCCATATCCGCTGATATCTTCGTAACGCAGCTTCTTGGTCAAGCATTTCGTAAGTCCTTCATCCTGTTCATCCAGACGGGCCTTCCACCAGGCTACAGGAGCAATGGCTGTAGGAGTCCTGAGCGCCATCACAAGACCATGGGCTTTGCCGCTGAGAGCCTCTTTTTCGGCCCTTCCGATACGATACGGATCCGTCTGGAAGACAATGCCGATAACCACCTTGCCCCCACTTCTGTCAGGACCTGGTTTAGGGTCTGCTATTTCCTTCCTTCCGTCAGAATAGATTTTGCGGAGGCCACCATCGCTCCATGTCCCGTCCGAGTAGAAGTAATCGCCGATTTTAAGGTCATCCGCCTTATAACGCTTCACTTCATTGGCAAGAGCATTATCTTCCTTGCCGCCTACCCAGTCACCGATTGCCGCAGAAGACCCCAATTCGATCGGAAGATGCAGGCTCCCGGTGAGTTTCATCGGCTTGATCTCATCATTGAACCCCTTCATAGCGTCGCTGAGTCCGCTCTCGATTCTTTGGGTTTCGCCGCCTGCGTATGTGATGTTCACCACCAGCGTCTGCGATTCATTCGGGACAACGCCGAGCAGCCGGAAAGACAAACTGAAGGTCTGCCCGTCCTGCGTGAAGGTTTCCGTCACCGTTGCCGCCCCGCTACGTTCGCCTGTTTCAATGTCCACTGCAGATGCCACTCCCGAAAGCGTCGCCGTTGCCGACTGCACACGACCGTAGTCGCCTTCCGTGGCTGTCAGTTCGAGGTCAAGTCTGCGGACAAGCTGTTTCATAGGAGCCGTGACACGGAGCGAGTCGTCCGCCAGGACAGAGATTTCCTGCACAGAGGCGAACAGATAACCAGGTATAGGGTCAATGTCTCCTTCCGATGATTTGTCCATGGAAGCCACATTGCCTGCAACAGCAATATGCTCAGGCGTGTTGTACACCGCGAGACTGTATTGTCCCGGGTCCAGAAGCTGCTTGAACGTGTTCTTTTCTCCGCTCACTTTCTGTTTCACGTCAGCGATTCTCAGGACGTACTTCAGAGGGATGTCCGCCTCGCTGCTCTTCCCGCTCCAGTCGGCAGTCACCACCACCGCACCCTGGTCAGGATGTGGTGTCTGATGAGGTTTGCCTTTCGAGCAGGAGATGATCAATGTCAGGAGGACAAGATGTGTCAGAATTCTTTTATCCATAGTTATATGCTTAATAGAGGACTACTGTTGTTTACTCAAGTTTCGCAAGTTATCAAATTTGCTACCCCCAAGAGGGTTGTCACTAGTTTGAAGGCAGTGAACCCAACGCACTTTTTTTTGTTCACGTTACCCTCACCCTAAATCCCTCCCCTCGGGGAAGGGACTTACCATCGCCCTCACGGGCTCTAACAGCGGTGTTTCGAGCGAGACTTGAGATATTCAGCCTACAAAGAAAGCAAAGAGAATTCATTTCGGGCCGATTTCCGATGACAAATAGCGTTTCAATTGTCAGAATCGCACATCTTTGTCGTTTAGGCTATTTTTCCGCCATCTGGTAGGCGTACATCCGGCGTTTTCCTTGAAGATGCGGATGAAATGACTCGGCGACAAAAAGCCGGATCTTTCTGAAATGTCGGCAAGCGTCAGTTTCGGATATTGTACGAGCAGACGTTTCGCATAGTCAATGCGGAGTCCTGTAATCCAGTCACGGAATGACACTCCGTATGTGGTATTTATGTACTCGGAGAGATAGGTACGATTGGTATGAAGCTGTTCCGACAAGTCTTTAATGGTAAGGCCTGTCCGGACGTATCCATCAGCATTGATCCAACCCTTGATTCTCTCCGCGATTTCGGCATGGTATGACGGTGTCTCTTGCGTCGGTTCCGCCTCAAAATGATCCAGCTCTTCATTGACCTCCATTGCATTTTCCACCTGCTCGTAAAACAGCATATAGTTCAGATAACAAAGGAAGAGATAGATGTAGAACGGGATTGACATCAGAATCCAGATATAGACGTATCTGTCGGGCAGGAACGTCAGCAGTCCGCAACCCACTCCGAATATGATGGCCCAATAAGTGAAAACGGAAAGCCACTTGATATAGGCCCCGATGTCGTCCGCATGGGTTTCGTCGAAAATGCGGATGACCCTGTGATAAGTCCGCAGCAGCCGCCATGTCAGGAACAGTCCATATACGACCAGCAACACAGCCAAGGCCAATATCGCCACTGTCTGAGCCGTCCCTTCCGGCAACAGTTTCAGGACAATGCAGGAGATTGCGGAGTACAGCACCCACAATGACATATGCGCCAATAGCCTGCGCCTGGTGATATAATTGCGGTCAAGCAATGTGGTAAGGGCCGAGCTGAACAGCCAGTAGCACAGGAAATAAGTGGACAGGTTTATGAGGATGGCGGCATCGGCATCATTGAAACGGACTTTCATAAAGAAATGCACCGAATAGTTGGCCGCGAGCAACAGCATTGCCGCTCCCATTATGCGTCGGGAGCGCAGAAAATTGTCAAAAATCGCCTTTTCCGGAGTTCTGGCAAACAAAAAGTAGAAGCCGAAAAACAACATCAACGGCAGCGCGGCACAAAGGGAATAGTTGTATATAGGGTCCATTGGGCATTCATATTTACGCCCCTAAGTTACAAAAAATCCGCATTTTGTCTGAGAATCGAAACGACAAACTTTGCAAAAGGCAGGATGTCGCCTTTTGTGCTTGCTGTCTCCAGCGCAGCCATATATTCTGCGCGTTTGTCTGTCTTAATCACCACCCAATCATAGCCGCCGGAGGCCAACATCACATTCATCAGGAAACGGCACATTCTGCCATTCCCGTCCATATATGGGTGAATATATCCGAAGAAAAAGTGACCAAGCACAGCCCTGACTATAGCACTCGGCTCATTTGCCAGCAGCTTGAACAGCACAGGCATTGTAATACGCACATTGTCAGGACTCAAAGGTGTGTGCAAAGAGCCTCTTATGTACACTTGATTGTTTCGATACCCTATAAGGTCCGAAGCCTTCAAAAGGCCTACCCCTACAAACGGCGACCACATCTGGAGATACCATTGTTGGTGATCTTTTTTTGCGACTACTCCAGGCTCCCCTCCTTCAAGAATCTTCAGGACACTGTCCTTTACAGACTGAAATGCGAGATAATATCCTCTTGCCACCAATGCATTCTTATTCTCTTTATCTTCTACATCCGGATTCCAGTTGCCGCTTTTTACTTTTTCTATAAGTTCGGCAGAAATCTTGTATCCTTCGATTGACAATGAGTGATAGGCATCATCCTTATACTTCTCTTCCAGAGAATTCATATATCCTCTGACATCATCAATTCTCCTTTCAGGCATATCTATCAGAGGAAGTATCTGCGCCCTCATCTCTTTCCACATCAGAGTAATCCTTGCTTCGTATGGGGAAGTGAACATCAGATGTTCTCCAGAGGGTTTCTCAAAAGGATCCATCTCTCTCACATCATAACCAAACCCTCTCATTGTCATGAGAATATCATCAGCAATCTCACTTCTTCCGATATGACGGAACGCTCCTGCGATACGCCCTGCCCGAACAGAAGCCCCATTGTCTGCAAGAAGTCGGAGTATAGCGGAGGAGTCGCGGACCAATGACAGACAGATCTTGGCCGTCAGTTCATTAAGCACAAAATAGGAAGGTGATACATTTATCAATGCCTCCTCAAGAGTATAGACATTGACTCCTGACACAGGATCCTTGACGATAGTCTCCGGGAGCTTACCCCTTATCGGAAATATTGAAGTGCCATAAAGAAGATTTGTAATATTATTGGCTCCTTCCGGAGTCCTGACTATACATTGACTTGCAATCACCGTGTTTCCTGACCATCTATCCAAAGACAGTTCTGGACTCAGAACCCATTGGTTTCCATATTTTCTATTGCAATACGCCTTTATGAAATTCCAGAAAGACGAATACCATACGGTCGTATCTCCTTCTTCACCAGGCTTGCTTACTATATACCATCCCTTCAGAACTTCTTGTAGCCAACCATTCAACTTAAGTCGATCACGATGCGTTCTGCTCAATTGGGTCGTACCATATATCACCAGACTGTTATCCTTGTCCTGCAATTCTTTAAGAGCCTGCAAAGACTCTGCTAATTTTTCACCAGATGTTGCCATATCTATATTTGCCTGCGTATCATATTTAGTATTTAGCGTCGTATTTATTTTAGTATTTAGCGACGCACGATTATTAGTATTTACGGCAAAAATAGCAAAATATTGTTATTTTAGCAATAGCATAAATCAGCATTATGTTCCATCGGATTGAAACGCAAATTCGGAATCCGTTGCGAGGAGGCAACAAATTCCGAATCCGGTAAGTTTATGGGATGCAATTACTTGCGAGTCGATTTTACATTGGTGGCGCCTTTGTAGAGGACACGGATGTCGCCTTTCGTTTCACGGTACAGGGTAATCGAAAGGTCGATCTCGAGATAGCGTCCGTCGTCGGACAGTTTGTAGTGGTTCAGACGGACACCGGAGACGGACTTGTTGCCGCTCAAGTAATTTTCACCTTCGGTGCGCTCCTCAAGAGGAATCTGCATTGTCGCAATACTTGGGAGGTCAATGTCAATGACAGACAAATGGAACGGGATGTGCCCCGTATCTTTGCAGCGGCAGCGATATCCGGAAACATTGACACGGACTTTGCCTTCATCATAGAAAGCCCACTTCTGGTTACCATCAGTTTCGCCGCCAATGGCACTGGTCAGGGCGCAGAAATACTCATTGTCCACGGTTACACAACCGACAGCCACCTCAGGTTTGAATTCATCGCAGGAGACAAATCCAGCCAAGGCAACAAGGAAAGGGAGGAATAAATGTCTGGTGCTCATAATAATATGGTATTAAGGGTTTCTCTCTACATACAATGCATTGATATCTGATTCCTTGCATCCACCTCGACAATCTAAGGGACGATCATTGAACCTAACTTTCGCAAAGAAAGGGAATCTGCAGCAAAATTCATATACGTAATTTTACGTATTTTCGACATTGACAAGACTGGCAAACAAATCGTAAAGACGACCCAGTCTGTCAAGAACCAGACGACAGGCAGCAAGCCGACTACCAGCAAGCCGACCAGCGACAACCGCCTCCTCCGCAGCTTCATCGGTGGAAGTTCGTTTTAGAATTCCCAACTGTCACGCCAGTGAATCTTGAAACGGTCACCGTCAAATTCAATCGGTAGCCAAACGTAGCGCCCGTCAATGGCATTCTTCGGATTCCATCTATCACCCATATAGATGAAGGTGTTAGCCTTGCCGGCAACCGGCAGTATGAAGGTGCTCTGGGAATTGAAGGTCAGCTGAGAGCCTTCTCCCTCGCACGGGTTTCCGAGCTCAGTCCATGGTCCCCATATTGACGGTGCGGACGCACTACGGGCCGCATTGGGAGCCCAACCTGTGCATCCCGACCCCATAAAATAGTAGGTTCCGTCTTTTTTGAATATAGCAGGAGCCTCCATGAGACGATCCGGGAACACGCGCACATATTTTCCGGTGTAGTCCAAATAGTCATCCGTCAGTTCAGCTATATGCAGCGTCCAGTTGTCCTCCGAGGCGGACAGCTGATATGCCTTGCCGTCGTCATCGACAAATAGGGTCATATCACGGGACATTTGCCCAGACTCGAAATCTCTGGCAAGAAAGCCCTTTTCATCAGGAAACTCGTCCTTGTTGAACGGCCATTTGCCGGGAACAGCTCTGGTGCTGCGTACAAAGGAAAAAGGGCCTTCCGGCCTATCCGCTACTGCAATTCCACTGCGCGCACTTGAATAACCACTTCCCTTCAACTCCAGATGGAACCACATCACGAACTTGCCCGTAAGGGCATTATAGATGACCTTCGGACGTTCAAGAATGCAGCCCCGTTCAATGTCGGAACCAGATTCATCGCTTACGGCCAATGCTATGCCCTCATTCTTCCAATTATAAAGATCATCCGAAGAATAACAACTGACTCCCACTTGAGCCAGATTGCCGGCCTCCCCCTCCGTCTTGTACTCGCCGTACCACCAATACTTTCCACCATGGAACATGATTCCGCCTCCATGCGCGTTTATTGCCACGCCATCAGTATCTTTCCACAACTCTCCGGGCCTGAACTCCGTAATCTTAGCGGAGGGACGATGGTCGCCATCCGTCGTCATTGAAATCACATTGCCATTAGCAGAATAGAGAAATGCGGAGAATAGGGCCGTCGCGCAAAATAGGATATGTCTAATTTTCATTTGAAGCAAATCTATCAGCAATTACTCTGCATGAAACGATGCAATCCACTCGAACAACGAAGCCGGAAAATCCTGCCATTGGCCCCAATGATGACCACCTGTCTCATGCGGTATCTCCTTGACGGGAACGCCTGCTTTCCTCAGAGCCTCGCAATATGCGTGGCTATTTTCGTTCGGCTTCACGATATCATCATCGATAGAATATGCGACGTACGCCGGAGGTGTGGCCGAAGTCACGCGCTTTTCAACTGAATATGTATCAATCAGTTCCTGCGAAGGATACGCTGTTCCGAGAAACATTGTCATCGAACCGGTGTGAGTCTTGCCCGGATCCATTGATATGACTGGGTAGCAGTCAATCTGAAAATCTATTTTCTTTGGATGCATAGCCGACATAAGTGCAGCCAGATAGCCTCCCGCAGACTCGCCCATCACCCCGAGCTTCGAATATCCGCCGAGCATGGCCTTTCCTGTAAGCATCATTTCGATGGCGTTCTCACAGTCGGTCACTGTCCTCCGGCGGTCGCGATTCGGCAAGCGGTACATGACAATCGCAAGAGTAATACCCTTTCCTTTGCAGTAATCGACAATCTGGCTTATACAGCCGGGAGTATGATTAGCGAATCCGCCTCCAGGAAAATAGACAATGCAGTCGGTGTTGTCCTTAGCATCGGAATAGTAGATGTCGGCATATCCATCGGCCGATGGAAGCACAGCCCTCACACATTCATCCGAACCGCCCAAGGCCGGAACGACCACATAGGTATAGTCCCGTAACTTCATCGCCGGGTTGTTCGATTCGAGTTTTAGAGGAAGGAGAAAAGCCTTTGCGGAAGACAGTTTGCGCAGCTTTTTCTGGTCAATGCGGACAACTATCTCTCCGGAAGTCTCCATTTTCCTGACCACTACCGTCCCTATGCTGTAGCAATCTTCCGGCATCATCACGACGGACGCGCCATTTTCATTCTCGTATGCCGCAAGTGCCTTAGGATAAGCCTTGGCAGTGAATGCCACATCCTCAAGAACCGATGCTTGGGAATATTTGCCGTCAAGAACCTTGAACGTCAAAGTCACCTCGTCCGCCAGCGTAAGTATCTTGCGGGCAGTCATCACAGCAGTCCTCTCACCGTTATCCTCCACTGTCGCAGGCCTGCAGCAAACCATCAGGGCCAGCAGAATCACTGCCGGGAGAACAAACAATCTTTTCATTTTCAATTTTTCTCAGAGGTGTGAGAAACCTTCAGGCAGTCCAAGGCCACCTTCGATGATGTCACGCCTGATATGCGAACATCATTCTCCCCCTTGAGGAACTCCACATCGAACGGAATCTCCACGAATGCGGAATCCGTCGTGGCAACCGATGCGTGATGCGCCTTTCCGTTCACAACCAAATCAAAATCAACAGCTTCCGGCGATGAAAACCGAACGGAGATTCTGTATTTCCCGCCCTTGAGGCTGAAGACGTCTGCCCATTCGAGATAATTCGTCGGGGAGTCTCCGAGGTTCGTCACCACGGCGCGTCCGGAAGCCCCCTCGACAGGGATGTACTTCACGCCCGTCCCTCGTATTGCGGTAAAGTCCGGACAATAGCCCCACTCCGCCTCATAGAGGACAGGTTCAATCCGCTCACCCTCTACCTTAAGAATCTTCGCTGTGTGAGGCTGAAGTGTCATCTCTATGACTCTGCACGACGCAAGGTCGGATCGCAGGTTGAGGTCGCGCAACTTCATCTCACCGGCGAACTCCAGCACGTCGGCCGGCACGCTGAACGAGGCAGCCGAGTCCGAAGGGTTATAGAGCGCGACGGCCCTCGCACCTCCGTGGCGACGCAGGATATCCTTCGCGAAGACATATGTCTCACCTTCGTGCTGAACCACATGGGCCTGAAGCCCGAGCGGATCCTGATTCACGGCAATCAACTCCGGGTTGGTGATTATCCGCATAGTCTCCTCCGGAATGTACTCTATGTCACAGCCCAGAAGCAGCGGTGAGCTCATTATGCACCACATCCCAAAATGCGCCTCCTCCTCGGCATAGCTAAGTCCGAGCCCGTCCTCCCAGAACGGAGAAGGCTTGATGTTGTAGCCTACAGCGAGCATATCCATGTCGTTGTAGTGCCCGTCATGCGCATAAGCTGACAGATAGAGATTTTTCTCCACGATGTGCCGGACCGAAGACCAGATGGGACGTATGTCCTCCGAAATCCGCCAAGAGTCTGCAATCTTCTCAACCCATGTCCCCGGATAATCCCAGCGGCATACATTGATGTCGATGTGCCTGCCAGCCACACTGTCAATCACCTGACGGATTTCCTCATAGCGGTCCCTTTCCTCAAGACGGCGATGAATGCCACCGCAGTAGTCAATCTTGATGAAGTCGAAGTTCCAGTTGTTGAAATACTGGTCAGCGTCCTGAACATCGTGCATCCAGAGACCCGCACCAATTCCGTTCAGGTCCTTGTTGTAGCTCGACCCGCAGGTGTTGTCTCCGGCGTCGGAATAGATTCCGGCCTTCAGGCCGAGAGAGTGGATGTGGTCGGAGATGGAGCGCATCTGCGCTGAGCCACCAGGAAACCTCTGCGGATGCGGAATCATATAACCACGCTGGTCGCGGTAGCCGAAAAATCCGTCATCGATGTTGACGTTTCCGTAACCGGCGTCCTTAAGTCCACGTTTGACGATAAGGTCGGCCTGATGCATGATTATGGAGTCGGAAATATCGACCATATAGGCATTCCACGAGCTCCAGCCCATAAGAGGAGGCTTCACTGCCTGCGGCTGACGAGAGGTGCATGACACGATGAGTGCTAAGACGAGGAAAATGGGATATATTTTCTTCATATATTCTTGATATTCAGCTCATTCTCAACAAGAGAGATGATTCGATTTACTACTTATAGCTGTTTTCGATGTTCCGGTAAGTTTCCTCATCGACATGGATGATGCAGCCGTGGCGGCCGTCTTTCGGAGGATAGAAACTAGTCGCATCCTTCCACGGTGCGCCCTGAATCGCCGAGGCCTCACGCATCTCATAGACATGCTCGCCATAATTCTCGTAGTAGAGCCTAAATTTGCCCTCCGGAGTGCGGATTATAATCGGGGCTTCGCGCCAGTTAGGACTTACGGAAGGCCCGGGGTTGGAGTAAGGGCCGAGCAGATTGTCCGACGAGGCAATCCTTATGGACTTATGGGTTTTAGGAGCCTTGTCCTCCCAGCGTTCGTCCTTCATAATGGCATAATACTTACCGTTGAACTTTCTGATTATCACATCAATGAGTGAGATGTCGGAATCAGCACCGGTAAAATAAATCGGGGCAAGGTCACCGCCATCCTGGGCCGCGAAGAGGCGTTTCGGCCTCGTAAAATTCACAAAATCCTCGGTCAGAATATAGCAGGTCTTCATGGTCTCCCAATTTTTTCTATCGTACATGGCAAGCTCTTCATTGGTCTTAGCCTCCTGCCTTTTCCTGTAATACTCGCCGGCATGCCAAGTGATGATGAACTGGTGACTGTCCTCATCATAGAACATTTTCGGCGCTCCCACGAACGGGATCTCATTATATACGCCGAGATGATCCACGACAAACTTCTCACCGTCGAGAACTTTATTCTTCCATACGACGAGGTCTGTCGTGTGCCAGAGCACCAACGACTCTTTCGACGATCCACGCACCACTCCTATCATATACCACCTTCTGTCAGCCTTCCCGAACACGTCCGGTCCCTCGCAGATGTCAGGATGGCCAAAATAGCTCTCAAGAATAACCTTACCACCATTCAGCGTCTTCCAACTGAGCCCGTCACGGGAAATCGAGTAGAACAGCGAGCCGTAGTTCGCGTTCGTCATGTGCGCGAAGAGATAGCCACCCTGCCCTTCCTCTACGGAAGGCTTGTCCACCGGTTTGGTATTGCCGGAGCCATCGTTTCCTTTCGTGCAGCCGGCAAGAAGAACCGTTCCTCCAGCGGCAATAGCAAGGTGCAGTGCCACTGAGCACAAGAGTACCTTACCTAAAAATGTTCTAATAATCTTCATTGTATATTTACTTCTTTCGCATTATTCCACATTAGCGGTATTCCCTTGCACAATGCCATCGACATAAATTTCAGCGATTTCGCAAGGAGTGTTGCCGCGGTAGCCCCCAGTCGGGCGAATCTTCAGATAGCGTCCTGTCCTATCGGCCTTGCTTACAGTCTCCGGAACGTCGTACCAGAATATTCCGTTTTCCTTAGGAATCTCAGTCGCTGTCAGGAGAAGCTTCCAGTCATTGTCATCGTTAGCTGTGTTGTAGTTCGCAAGATTTCCTCCGCCCGGCCAAGTATTTGTTCTTGACCCATCAGTTACAGTCTTTTCAGATGCGCTCTTGAAATTCCATACAGTTCCGACATAAAACTCACAGCTACGGAGATCTTGGTTGTAAGGCCAGTCAAGAGGAGACTTTCCGACGCCGATACGTCCGATTTCAATATCTTTCTTGAAATCAAACACAAAAACAATATTAGGGATGTCGCGATGCCTGTCCTCGCCGATAAGAGCACTCCACTCATTACTGCTCCACAGATAATTAAAATCATCCTCTTCCGCACCGACAAGAGGCTTATTCCACGGATTAACCCATTCGGTGGACAAGTCACCGTCATACATTTTCTCCGGACGACAGTCCATACTCCAATAGTAACTGTTCACGAACTTCACACCCCAGTTCGCCCTGTCAACAGTCTCCATCACAACCCGTGTAGCCTTCGCAAGATTGAGGCCGAGAGGATATATCCCATTGCGATCAAATGTCCTTGCCTCAGACAGATTAAACACATAATAGGCCTTGTCCGTCCTGACCTTCACCTTTCCGGTGTATGTTCCAGGAGCCACGACCATCCTCACAGAGCCGGAATGGTCCTTGTCCGCACCCACCTTGGCGTCAGACTCCGTCCTCGCCACATTTGTCAGAGGCGCGGCGAAATCGCCTTCAGCCCTCGCGGAGGTAAGATCTAAGATCAATGGCAAGCGTTTTCTCATCATCCGGGTTGACATTCTGCACATTTATTTTGAATTCGCCGACGATGTTCTTGTCCGCCTCGAAAATCACATCCCGGACAATCTCGTTCTGATATTTTCCATCTGTCGAAAATACCCGGAAATCAAGCAGTGCACCGAGATTTAGGAACTTCACCTCTTGGAGCTTATTGTCTTCCCCCACAAGCATATCCTTTGTAAAAGTGAACGGCACGCTCACCATCGGCATCGCAGCTCCGTCAAACTTGCCTCCCTTATGGGTCTGCACAAGTGGAATTGTTATGCTCTGCATCGGATCAGCATTGGCAGGTTCCCGCCGGTCAGTTCCCTTATCTATTTTGAGTACACGCGGAGATACAACGTATATACGGTCACCGGCCTTCATCTGATGATTTGTAGTAAACCCGAAAATCGGACGTGGATTGGTTGTCTGTATGGGTGTCCTCTGGGCATCGACAATCTGCCCATCTTTTTCCAGCGAAAATCCGAGATAGTCACCTGTTTCAAAAACGAGATGGTCATCGCTCATATCTGACTTAACGGACGGAAGTTCCTCGTTCACTACCGCAAATCTGTATGTATATGACGGATTTTCCTCAATTCCCGCAACCTTCGAGCATGAAACAGCTGTCATGGCTACAATCATTGCAGTGGCGGCAAAAATTATGTTTTTCATGGCTATTTTCTCCTTCAACTAAGTTCATCATACGGGTCTATATAGAAGATTTCGGTTCCGTTAGTCCTATCATAACGGCTGTCCGATGTTGATGTTGCAAATCCTGATTCTGTAAAGACGTACTCCACAACAAGTGTCGGAGGGTAATAATCCCTCCCACAGAGGTTAGATTTTTCTGATTTCATACTCATTTGTTTAGATGTTATTATGTGTTATTCTTCTCAATCAAAGGCACTTTAGTTATTCGGTTTTTTCATTTTACCGGATAGCCATCGATGGCCACAAGCTCGCTGACATAGAACTCGGCGATGTTCACGGCCTTCGGATCAAGATCCGGAAACAGTTCAATCGGACGTATCTTCACATAGCGCCCCTTCACAGCTGTCTGCACATGCGACCAATATTCCTTGACCGGCCGGTCCAGCTCGATGGTAGTGAAAAACTTCCAATCATTTCCTTCATCGAGAGTGTTATAATTGGCGATGGTGCCACCTTCCCGCACGGTCTTAAATTCGAAGGCCGACTCCGCATAAACCTCGCATCTCTTAACCTTCTGCTCCTGAGGTTTGGTCGATTGCAGGATTCCTGCGCCGCCGAGATTGTATTCGCGTCCCAGATCAATCACCATAATGATATTAGGGACCTCACGACTTCCCTGGAACAGAGTAGGAACAATCGAATGCAGGTTCTTGTCGGCAGGGTCATACTCATAGTCATCCCATGACGGATTGGATTTGGCCCCATTCCATTGCGTTCCCCATGTGGTCTCCGGTCTTCCGTCAAAGGCATAAGTGGCAAACCACTGCAAATCAAGCGTTGCCCCATACCAGTGTTCCTGTGAATTGGCATAGAGGAGTTTCCAGTCCTTGCGGTCAACTGGACGGTAAACATACTTCGGATTGGTAACAACAAGATAGCGGACCTCCTCTGAAACTCCGACCGGGAATGAGGCGGCGTCAAACTTTAGCGGAAGAAGATAGGTCTCGTCAGAGTTCAGACCTTCACGGCTCAGATGCAGCCTGCCTTTCACTATTTCCTTTTTGGCTTCGACGTCAATACCGTCAAAAGACCACGAAGACTCAGGAAGCAGTTTGTAGGAAGTGGAATTCTTGCTGTTGTACTCATCCACCAGCGTCTCAAGCCCTACCCTAACAATCTTTCCGACAAAGGTGGAGAGATTGCTTTCGCTGTACTCGACCTTGGCCTCTATGTCACAATCTATCTCCCTCAGAGAAATCTCCTCGCTGATGTCGGAGCGGTCCGGCCAGACGACATTCGGCCCGTTGATGTCAAACTTCCAGAGAATCGTGCTGCTCGAGGTGTTCACAGTGTCAGTTTCACTGCGGAGAACCACCGGAAGCACAAGTGTCTTGCCCTTAGCTTTCAGGGCCTGACGATAAATGTTTTCGGGAGAGAAAGTTATTGGGATATAGCGGCTGCGCGTACTGCCTTCGAGAACAATGTCGTCCCCGCCTCTTATCGAATATGACTCCGAAGCAATTATCTCAATGCTCCCGCTCTCATACCCGAAAATCTCACACGCCTTTCCGAGTTCCATGACCTCAATCCTCGCGAATGCGTCGTTGTCGGGGTTGCCACCGCCCTTGAGGACAAGAATCGAGTCCTTGTATTCCTTGACGGTGTTTCCGCTGCGCAGCTCCCTCACACCGCTGTTCTTGAGCGAAAGGATGCGGTTGTACTTGTCTGGGAAGAGCTTGTAGTCCTCATTGCAGGAGAGGAGGAGCAGTGCGCATAATGTGGTGATTACTAATAATACTCTTTTCATCGCTGTTATTCGTTTCAATGTTCTCTCATCAATATCCAGGAGCCTGGACCATGTTAGGATTGGAATAGACCTCTTTGTTTGAGACCGGCAGCAGGAGCATCCTGTCGTTCCAGCTGAACGGCTGGCTTATATCAACCACTTCGTTGAATGAGGCGAAGGACGGGGAGGTCTGGACTGCATTGAGTCCTTTCCAATTGCCGGAGGAAAGCCTCTCGCGTCCCTGAAGATAGCGACGCAGGTCGTAGTAACGGTATCCCTCAAGGTAGCACTCGACAAAGCGCTCGTCCATCACGGCTTGAAGCGCGGTCTTGCCCTTCTCCGCAAGCAGAGCCTCAGTCCACGGGGTTATGCCAGCGCGTATGCGTACCTTGTTCATATAAACTATGGCCTCAGCCTCGTTGCCGCATTGCGCTTCGCACTCAGCGAGCGAAAGATACATCTCCGCAAGGCGGACAATCGGGAAAGGAGTTTTACAGGAGGCGTAGTTGTTGCTCCAGCCCGTACCGGTATATTGGAAGTTCGGATGAACCCACTTCTTGTTGAGCCAGCCCGTCACGTCATAGTTTCTCGTGCCCCAGATGGCAGCGTCATAACCGGTCTTCGTGTTGTTCCTCATTTCACAATAGAGCGGATTTCCTGCCGCAGTCTTCGTCGAATATTCGTCCCCGTCAAATGACATTGCGGCATAATAGCGCGGCTCGCGGCGGACATTGATCTTCGTTATGTCAGGATTCGTGAGCCCAGCGGAGGTGTGGTACTCCGATTCTGGCCAGAAAGACGGATCGTCTTCGGGAAGGAAGCCGTTCTGAGTGAAGAAATGCTCCACGGTGTAGAGTGTCGGCGAGAGTCCGCCCCAGCCACCTACATTAGCACCAGTATCGTTTCTGAGCACCCAATGAGGAAGAGAGGACATAACGGTATTGTTGACATCGATGCCGCCCTGCACTACAAATCCCCAGACAGTCTCTTTGTTACCATCATTCGGAGAGGAGCACATCACATATCTCATGAGTACTACCTGCTTCCGAAAAGCCTCCGCCTCAGCGTCCGAACCAAGCCCCGGAATCACCGGAAGACCGATTTTCTGGTTCTCGCGCAAAGTCTCGGAATCCTCAAGCGAGAATAACTCCGCTCCAGCGGCCTCCGCAGCCTTGACTGCCTCCGCCATGGCGTCGCGTGCCTTTTCCCATTTCTTCCTATCAAACTCATGACTCACGAGTTCCTTTCCGTAGCCAGGAGTCTCATACGAGATATTCTTCCATGCCCTATCCGGAAAACTTCCGTTCCACAGAGGAGATGCCGCAAGTACGAGTGCCCTCGCCTTCAAAGCCTTACACGCGACAGATGTGGCGCGACCGTAAAACGATGAGTTTGCATAACTTATAGGCAGCCCTTCCGCAGCTTCGTCAAACAGGTCACAAATATACTTCACGCAGTAGTCAAAATGCGAACGTCCCGGAAATTCTGACTTAGGCGCATCCGAATCGATGAACTTGTCAACAATCGGAATCGGCCCGAAGAGCGAAAGAAGTCGCAGATGGTAGTAGGCCTTGAGGAACTTGACCTCACAGATGAACTGCTCGCGCATGTTCGGATTGAGCTGTGGATTGTGTTCGTCAATCAGTTTGAGGAAAAGGTTGCAGTAGCCGATTCCGTCATACCATATTTTCCAAACATATCCGTTGTCCCCGTTTATGGAAGACGGAGTTATGGCACCCCACTGTACCCTTGAACCGTAGTTTTCCCATTCCTGAGGGGTTACGTATTCATCGGCACGCATATCGAGGTTTGACGAAAGCTGCATGCTCGCATTATTCTGCGCATAGGAGTAGCAGGAATAGAGCATCTTTGTCGTGGTCGCTTCATCGACCATCATGTCATCGAGATCCGGCTGCTCCGGAGGAACGACATCAAGGTAACGGCAGGAAGCCACGGCAATTACCGCAAACGCGGACAATATTCTTCTTATATTGATTTTCATGACTATGATTTTACAAATTGAACTGCAGGCCGATGTTAAATGTCCGCTGGAGCGGGTAGGAATTGAAGCTGAGCTCCGGATCCCAATACTTGAACTTCGACCACACGGCAAGATTATCCGCACTGAAATAAAGTCTAAACCACTTTAGCCTGTAGCCTATCTCCAGAGTCTTGAAGCGGAGGAAACTGCCATTCCTCATCCACCAACTGCTCGGCTGGTTATTGTTGGAAATTTGAGTAGAAAGCGTTCCGAGACGAGGATAGAGGACATTTGAGTTGTCAGCGCCCTCGCTCCAGTGACTGTCCGCAATCCACTTCATCAGGTTGTTGTCATTGGAATCGTTCGCGCAGAATGGATACATCCCTGTGAGCATTATGTTTCTCTTCGCGGAACCGTTGAAGAATACATTCACGTCGAGATCCTTCCACTGCACGCTGATTCCGAAGCCGTACTGGATTCTCGGCATATTTCCGTAAGGCGAGAGCATGACCTGATCCTCGGCAGTAATCTTGTTATCACCATTGATGTCTCGGTAGCGGATGTCACCAGGCATGATGGTGCTGCCGAAGATGCTCTGGTCCGGGCTCGCGTCAATCTCCGCCTGGCTTTCGAAGAGCCCGTCAGCGATATATCCTCTCATCGCGTCAAGCGGCTTTCCAGTCTGTGTCTGCCAAACGTAAGGATAGTCCGGTTCATCTACATAGACATACTTGTTTTTCGAATATGTCCAATTAACCCTCGCGTCTATAAACCAGTCCTTGTTTATCTGTTTGGTCCAATTTGCGCTGAACTCGAAGCCCATATTGTCGACCTTTCCGACGTTCGCCCAAGGAATCGCGTTCTGATAGCCGAGCACCGACGGGAACGATGCCCTCTTCATAAGAATACGGTCGCGCTTGCTACTGAACCAGTCGAATGTGAAGTTGAACTGCTTGAAAAGCTGAAGGTCCACGCCGATGTCAAACTCGGTCGCCCTCTCCCAGCTGGCATTGGAAACCGGATACGAGTTCACCATAGGGCCCTGCTGACTTAAGCCTCCGGTGACACCCGACTCGAAGTTTCCTCCACCATACATGTTGACATTACTGAGATAGAGATAATGAGGCGCGCCGGCGTAGAGCCCGGTCTCGTCGCTTCCGACAAGTCCATATGACGACCTCAGCTTGAAATAGTTCACGACATCGATTATAGGAGTCCAGAATTTCTCGTTGCTCGCCACCCATCCGAGCGACATCGCCGGAAAGAATTCATAGCGCTTACCCGCCTCCAGACGCTCCGTACCATTGTAGCCGAAGTTAAACTCGGCGAGGTAACGATTGTCATAATCGTAGGTCGCACGGCCGGAAAATCCCTGATTGCGCTGCGGAAGCACGGAACTGATGTACTGACGCATCATGTACATCGCCATGGCCGTCACATTGTGTTTTCCGAACGAGCGCGCATAGTTGAGCCTCGCATCAAGGTAGAATACATTATCACTATAGCGAGTCACGTCCGATTGCGAGATGTACTCCGTTCCCTCCTGAAGCTTTGTCGTACTATACTGTTCAGGAAACTCCTCCGAGACGCTAGCCATATCGACGGCATAGAAGTACGGGGTGAGGCTCCGGGTGAAATAGTTCTGCGAGTAGTTGTTGAAGTTCACGAGAGCCGTGAGCGAGAGTCCCTCGGTGATGAAGTCGAACTTCTGGTCGAGGTTAAGGGAAACGTTCAGTTTGTTGGCCCTATTTTCCCTATAGGTATTGAGCATATGCGCATACGGGTTCGTGTAGTAGCGTCCCGCAGACATTATCGCTGAGCCGAAACGGATATGCTTGTCTCCCTCCTCGGCAGGGAAAGTCGCGGGGAAAGACACTGGGTTATTCTTGAAAATCTGGTAGAAAATGTCACTGGAGTTGACGTTCGGAGACTTCATGTTTGAAATCTGCGCGTTCATCCTCAGGTCAATCTTCGTATATTGCGTAATCTTGTAGCCGATATTGTTCTGGAATGTGTATGCCCATCGGTTGTAGTTGTTGTCATAGGAATATGCCTTCGGCGTGTTGAGTAGTCCACCGTCATGGTTCATCTGAAGGCTCATGTAATATGTCAGCGCTGAACCGCCGCCCGAAATGTTGACATTCGCCCTCTGGCTCATCGTGAACTTCTTGAACATCAGGTCATACCAGTCGACATTCGGATAGACATACGGGTTTATTCCGCTTGCGGTGTTGGCAATCTGCGCCTCGCTGTAACGAGGCGTAGCCGACTGATTTCGGCTCAAGAGCGCCTCATTGTAGGTTTTCATGTAAGTCGGTCCATCGGCATATTCTACCACTCGCACAGGTTGGAGGAAAGATTGCTCGACGGAAGCGTTAACCTTCGCCTTTGTGTTTTCCTTTCCAGACTTTGTCGTGATTATCATGACTCCATTCGCTCCCCTCGCGCCGTAAATCGCCGTGGCCGAAGCATCCTTGAGAATGGAGAAGTTCTCAATCGACTCGGCCGGCAGGTTGTCGAGGTCTGCGGCCGAGATTTCCACGCCGTCGAGAAGGATTAGCGGCGTGGAGCGACCTCCGAATGTGCTTATGCCACGTATGTAGAACTGCGAGGAAGAACCAGGTTCACCACTATTGGTGACGGCTATGACTCCTGAGAGTTTCCCCGCGAGGTTGTTGGTCAAGGAGGACGGTGCCTTGAGAGCATCACCCTTTATAGCAACGATTGAACCTGTCACGGAGACCTTCTTCTGCGTTCCGGCGCCAACGACTACGACTCCTTCAAGTTCATTGGCTGAAGTAAGAGTAATCTCAAGCTCTCCGAGGTTTCCGACACGGAATTCGCGTGGCTGATAACCGACATACGAAACGTCAAGGACCGTGCGGTTGTCACAGCCGTCAATAGTGAACTTTCCGTCAATGTCCGTGATTGCGACATTTTCGGAGCCCTTGACAAGAACCGTTGCCCCGATGAGCGGCGTCCTGTCCACTTCATCAATAACAATTCCCTTCACCGAGCGTTTGTCATCGTCTTTCTTCTGCTCGCCGAAATTTTTCTTGAGCACGATTTCCTTGTCCTGGACACGCCATGTGATTGCTGTTCCAGTAAAGAGACTTTCAAGAACCGTCTCTATCGCTCCGGAGACATTAATATTCCGGCTTCCAATTCCTGCAAGGTCAGTAGAATTGTAAAAGAAAGAATAGTCAGTCTCCTTCTGAATCTGTAAGATTGCCTGTTCCACCGTCATTTGTCCTCGCAGACTTACCTGCGCCGCTGTCACAAGGCACGAGGCAAACGATAGAATGGCAACAGCCAGCGCCCTAAGGACGCGGATGTGGTTTGATTTTACTGTCATAATTTTGAGGTTATCAGTAATAATATATTGGATTATTTATGAATCAGGTAGTTATCCCCGCTCTTGTCATAATCAAGATCGAGCATGAAACAGAGTTTGTCCAGCACACTTCCCGGTGTCTCTGAGTGCATTATTTTGCCGTTCACCCGCTGCCCGTTCCCGATTGATGGTCCCGTTGTGACATTAATTGACCAGTTCCAGCAGATAAATTCGACAATGTCGCCGAGCGATGCGTTCTCTATGATATAGTTTCCGTCTTTCCATGAAATCCCATTGAAAAACGGTGCCATGCTGATTGTAGAAGCCGCCGGACTGAAGGCAAGACGGTTTGACGGAGTGAGAGAGACTTTCTGCCCGGTTGTCTCCGCGACGAAATCGACGGCACCAGAATAAAGCGTAACATAAACGATGTCGTCCCCACTCCAGTTCACGGAGAATGAGGTGCCCTTCACTTCGATGTAAGAATCGTACAACTTGACGATGAAGTTCTGTCCACTTTCCTTCTTAGTCACATCAAATACAGCATTTCCGGAGAGTGAGACAACGCGAGAATTCGTCATATCCTCCGGATAGGTGACCGAACTGCCGGCATCAAGCCAGACACGTGAGCCGTCAGGAAGCTCCAGACAGTCGTTCACCTCAGCCAAATAGACAATCTGCTGTGGGACAAGTTCTTTCTGCGCGGCATCTCTGTCCGACCAGAGGAACATTCCAAAGGCAGTGAGACAGGCTGCCGTCGCCATAGCACCGGCAAGCCATTTCCATATTGTCCGGTAACGGAATAGACGTCTGTCAATACTCTTCCACACCCGCTTGCCGATAGCCTCGTCAGCAGAGTTTTCCACAGTAGCGGAATTCCATTGCTTTCTTGTGTATTCGTCGAAATCCATATTATGTCTATCAAGAAGTTGATACAAAACAGACATAAATACACAAAAAGAAAGTGCTGCACCACATCGGAACAGCAGTTTTCAAGAAAAAAAATTAAAGATTTATGAATATGAGGAAGAGAGGCAGGTTGGTCTTAAGAAACTTTAGGGCGAGGTTTATATTGCGTTGCACGCCCTTCTCTGTTATTCCCATAACTCCGGCAATCTCCCTTATGGACATTCCGTCACGCCGGCTTAGAACAAAGGCCTCTCTCTGCCTCGGCGGCAATTCCGTGACAAGTCGATCAACGGCCTCACGAAGAAATCCGGCATCAATACCTCCCTCTATGTCATGATAAAACTCCGGGCCGGCTCCGTCGATGAAGTCAGCAAGCGATTCGGCAGTAAAGGAATGCCGCGCACGGTTGAATATGAGATTGCGTGTGACAATGAAAAGGAATCCGTCAAAGTCTTTGCCAGCATCGACCCTTGTCCGGTTCTCCCATAGTCTGATGAACACCTGCTGCACGACTTCTTCTTGTTCATAAGAGTCCTTGATGTACAGTCGCGTGAAAGAAAGCACTTTACGCCAATACCTCTGGTAAAGCGCCTCAAAGGCCACTCGATCCCCATCTCGGAAACGGACTATCTCGTTCTTCTGCACATCAGCCATTGCATTCTTTCTTGATACGGCCCAAATATAGGCAAAATATTGCATTATATTATAATGGCTCGTGGAATAAAAAAGAGCCCATACTGTTTTCAGAATCTCTTTCATTCAAGTGATTTTAAGAACGATTCGTAATTTGACATATCAACCGTGGTGAGGTTATCGGCTTTTTTCATAGCGGCCAAAGTTTCGTCATTTGGTTCATCAAAGACCGCATCCAATCTGTCAAGTAAATCCGCCCGCAGCCTGAATGCCGTTTGTCTTCTGTTCGATGCCAGACTGGCAAACATCAGATTTTCATCGTTATAGTAGAGCAGTTCCGATTTTTTTCGTAGATTTGGGGATACGTTGGTAAACTTAGAAGTTTGATAATCATTACAAATGAAAACCAGAAACATTCTTATCCTATGCACGGCATTTCTCGTGAGCATGCCAAGTGCTGATGCCCAGTCATTTAAAGACGGCCTCAAAAGTCTCGGAGACAAAATCGGCAAACAAATCGTAAAGACGACCCAGTCTGTCAAGAACCAGACGACCGGCAGCAAGCCGACCACCAGCAAGCCGACTACACAGAAACCTGCCGCAAGCAAGACGTCCGACAGGGACAAAGCTCTTCAGAAACAGTACGATGCAATGATGGGAAATGTTCCTGAAACGGAAGATGAAAAACCGACCGTGAAACTGCCGGATGAGCACACGGCACTTTTCGCTCCGCTCGGATATCCTGTAGAGGCAGCATACGGAACACTTACGGTAAAACCAAGCATGCCGCCTCAGAGCCCTGATGCCCAGGTGAACTGGTCCGGAAAACAGCCGAACATCTTCAACTTGAACAATAAGAGTCTGGTGGATGAGTTCCTCCTGCTGGATGACTGCTTCAAAAACGGATATTTCAAGACTCTTACTCCGGCACATGCGCGATATGAAAATGTAGAAGGAGAACTCTATGCACGTGCCAACGAGTTGAACAAACTTGTAGAATTGATGGCAGAAGCCAGAAGCGAGTACGGCAGCGAGTCTCCTCAATGGGTAATAAACGGATTGCACGACAAGATCGCGTCCATTCTCGAGGGCGATAAGTATAAGACTCTCATAAAGAGCTCAATATCACCGTTTTTCACTGTCAAAGGGCTCATCAATGACGAGACGAAGGAGTATTTCCAGAAACATGGCGGATATGAGAATGCTACCAAGGTGACCATGACCAAATGGGATCCGAAACCTGTAAAACAAAGCATCTCCACTTCAGGATCAAGCCAGAGCGGAACCATCGTAAGTGAGAACGCTTCCGGAGCAACCGTTGACATCGGCGGCATCATCTACGTAGTCCACGCAAGCAAGGGTTTTGCCTTTGCTTCCGAGGCCGTGAACACCGCTGTCGCAGGCAAGGATATCGTCATGCCGGACTACATCAATTACAAAGGCAAGAGAATCCCTGTCACGGAAATGCGCGGTGATATTTTCTGGGGTAAACCTATAAAATCCATCAAACTGCCGTCAACATTGACAGAAATATCGAACGCCGCACTCAGGGAGACCGACATCAGCGAGATAGTGATTCCTGCATCGGTGAAAATCATTCAGGGTTCAGCCTTTTATGGTTGCAAGAATCTGAAGAAAGTCGTTTTCGAGAGCGACAAGATAGATGAACTGCATGGATGTTTCCAGAACTGCACCAGCCTTCAGAGCATCAAACTTCCCCGTTATGTGGGACTTACAAGTTATGAAATGTTCAGCGGCTGTACAAATCTCACGAGCGTGACTCTGCCTGAGAACCTTACGGAAATCAAAGACGGAACTTTCGAGAACTGCACCAAACTCACTACCATAAACATTCCTGCCAGTGTAACCAAAGTCGGCAGTCACGTATTTTCCGACAGCGGTGTGGTTTCCCTCGACCTTTCCCACGTATTGGAAATCGGAGAATTCACATTCGACAATTGCAAGAGCCTCAAGAACTTAAAATTGAATTCCAAACTGAAGGATGACTTCCTTATGGAAATTTACCCGGACATGATGACCTGTCCTTACATGCAAGTCAAATGGGAGAACAACCAGTATGTCTATCCTGCAGGACTTGAATTCGTAGATGCCGAATAAAAACGAATCCTCATGACCACGAAAGATACAGCTAAATATGTGATTATGACAATGTTGTCAATGGCGGCCATCTTACTGCCGCTGACGACATTGGCCCAAGACAAACCGAAAATCAAAAGCATTGACCTGGTCATTCCGGTCCCGAAACCGGGAACGGACCTTTGGGACGCGCGTGAGGTGCAGCCGACTTCGGCGACTACCGAATATGGCGACCTTGCCCCTACCGGAGATATCCAGCTTATGGAAGCGGATTATATCGGCGATTTCGTGGAGAAAGACAGCGGCGAGATGCTGTTCAAGAGCGGATTCGAGTATAAAGCCGTATTCAAGGTGATGATAAATCCGAGCGGAAAATACCAGACAGATTATTATTTCAAAAATAATGACTATGGCATCGACGGCAGCAGGATTAAGATTACCGTCAATGGAAAAGAGGCAAAAGTAAAACCAAGCGCCCCATATTTCATAGATATAGAGACGAGGGTTTTCGTAGGAGAAGGCGGGGCCGGATCTGACAGAGAAGCCGCGCTGAACATGAAATCAGATTATGAACTGAACAAAGACTCTTACCGCAGGTCGCGCAAGGCCTACTCCATCGACGAGGCCAATGCTCTCAGCCCTGATATCAATCCTTGGCCGCTGATTGTCATCAACGATTCGTATGATCCGCGATTCTATGCCAACGATGAAGGAGAATTCAAGGGACAAAATACCATGCGCGTGACAAAGATTATAGTAGATACTGACAATGATTTCATCCAAGATTGCGCAGCAGGTGATGTAAACAACTCCATACAAGGAACTTACAACATCCGCGAAGTATGGCTGAGCCAGAAAGTGGACGTCCAGAAGTTCATCAGGACCATTTGTAATATCTATCAGGGTGATAGGGATTTTTCAACAAGTATCTACCATCCGTATAACAGCTACCTGTGCCAGAATAAAAGGGCAACGATATTCATTCCGGAATCGGAAGCCGACAATGTAATGAAAATGGTTTCCTGGAAAACTTGGTCATACCCTATATTGTTCACGATAAAGACATATCAGGGTGACGTATTCTCTGCTCAGAAAGCTGGAGCCGATGCCGCAAAACCTTTCTGCACGCATCATGTATTCACGGAAAAAGTAGCTTCCCCTGACAACATTTACAAGGATTATTCATGTAAGAATTTCACGTCGTACTATTACTCATGCAAATACTGCGGAAAATGCGAGCATAACTCCGCGCATACTTTCGAGATAAAATATACGGACTTTGATTATCCGCAGCACATATTCGAACAGCCTTTGGCCAATGACCAGGCATATATAGGCAAAAACTCCGCCGGACAGCACGTATGGTGGTACAGCTGCATCTGGTGCGGCATGTCAGAAGGATATGAACAGAAGCACTTTACAAAAGTCGCATGGAAAGCGACCGGAACTGAAATGAACTATGAAGACTTCAGGAAGGCCATGGCCGAACAGGCAGAAGGTTTCGAAACTGAGGCAAGACTTACCACTACGACGCAACCTGGAACGTTCATCCTTCCATACAAGTCAGACGCCAAGATGAGCGCTGCTTTCCAGAGTTCCGTAAACTTCGCTTTGTGCGATGACCTTTTGGATGATGACGTACTCGGAAAAGACTACACCGTACAGGCGACATTGATCCAGATAAAATCCCTCGCGGTACGCCTGGTAGAGGAACTTCTCGACCGCGAAATCAAGCTCGGCAAGAAACAGTCAGGCGACAAGTTCGTGGCGAAATGCGCTGCACTCGGAATCAACGACATTCCTTCGGCATCAGCTTCGGACAGCGACAAGGCCACCCGTCAGGATGTGGCTGCAATCCTCTACAAGGCATTGCGTTACATCGAAAACCAGGGTGCCTACGCCTACACTGAATTTGATAATGGACTGGACAAATATACCGACAAGAAAGATATCTACCCTGCCGCAGAGGAGGCCATGAGTTTCATGGAAGCACTGGGACTGATTAAAGGCAAGACGGCCACAACCATCTGCCCTAAGGAAATCTGCTCTATCGAACAAGCTATCGACGTGGCAGAAAAATGCACACATGCACATCAGCTGGGCTGGTATCAGGTGAGAGCATGGGGAGAAGGAGCCGGACGCGACTTTAAAGGTAGCGTTTACACAGGCCCGTCCGAAGGATATTCGACATTCCAGACTTACGCTCCGGGTGAAAGAGTGTGGGTTACAGGTCCGCGCATCGGCGGCATGTGGGAATTTCTCCCTATCGTGGACAGATATACCGGCAAAACAGTATATGTGAAAGCCGAATGGTACACCCCTGTAAGAAAACATGTATTCACCTCGAAGAAGACCATCAAAACCGTAGAATTCAAGGACTACTGGGATGGAACCTACATGTGGACAAACTAATGGCGGAATAAAGAACGACGGGGGCGAAAACCCACGTTCTGCACCCGTGAAGTTCAATCTGAAGGACGACGGGGGCAGAAAGGCCGAATCTGCACACATGAATCAAACGACGTGTACGAAAAGGCTGGATTTGCCCCCGCGAATTTTGTGACCTCCACATGCACAAGCGCTCTGTAACTCACCTTGTTTTCGTGAGGTGCACAGGGCAGTCATCACCATGACGGGTAAGCCGAACAGCGGCATAGACCGCGGCGAATTGCGAAGCACCCTGAGCAGAGCGGGCTCTTGCCGCAGTTCGGCCAACAACATCAATGAAGAACGACTTGTTCTAGTCAACCTAATTGTCTGGTGAATTACCGGTAGAATTTGTAAGTGATGGTTCCCTGCTGAAGCCTAGGGGCATCAGAGTTGAGATTGAACATTGTCTTCAGCGCTGTTTTTTTGCAGGCTTCGATTACCTCTTCATCTGTGATTGTGGAGGCTGAGTTCAGTTTTGCAGACTTTACTTGGCCGTAAATGTCTATTGTGATGTCAAGTTTGACAATTCCCTCAGCGTTTCCAAGTTCTTGGGGATCATCTACCCCGTAACTGTACCTGTCCTCCATACGATAGGAAGACTTCACCTTGAGTCTTGGAACCACTGCCTTTTTAGGTGCGTTTTGATTGGCCTTCTTCGCTGCACGATATTCTTCCTGCGCGTCACCGACGAGTTCATTTATAAACGACACTACTCCTGTAGGTGCCGGTTTCGAGGCAGCCGATTTCGAAGAAGACGTCATCGAGGCCGCCGGCTTTGCAATCGATTTTTTCTCTGATTTGTCAGCAGCAACATTCCTCTCCGACTTCTTTTCCGGCTTGCCAATGCCCTCCTTTATACTGGAGTTGGCCGTGGCCGGCTGGCAAAGTAGAGAGTCGATGGTGTCACGCAGGAACGCGTTCTCATTCCGGAGTTCCTTGATATCCTCGTAGTTCTTGAACGTGAAATATCCAAAACTGAGGCACAATAACAAGGTCAGGACCTGCAATAATTTTCCGTTTCCCATAATTGATTATTTATTAGAGGTTTAAGTAATGAAAGCACATTGGCGTGAAGTCACTCACGGATTTTGGAGTCGATGATGATGGTGACAGGGCCGTCATTGACGAGGGCACACTTCATGTCGGCACCGAACACACCCTTCAGGACAGGTCTTCCGGCGACCTCGGAAAGGCGTTTGCAGTACTTTTCGTAGAGCAGAACCGCAAGTTCGTGGGCAGCGGCCCGGATATAGGAGGGACGGTTGCCCTTTTTCGTGGAGGCAGTCAGCGTAAACTGCGAAACCGCCAGAAGTTCACCATCCACATCCACCACACTTCTGTTCATAACACCGTTCTCGTCATCGAAAATCCGCATTGCCGCAGTCTTCGACACAAGCCACTCCATATCAGCCTCAGTATCACCGGTTTCCACCCCGACAAGGATGAACAGTCCCGCTCCGATAGAGCTGACCACTTCTCCGCCAATGGTGACTGACGCTTCCCTGACTCTCTGAATTACAAGCCTCATTGTCCTGTTTCTCCTATGTAATTATCTTACTATTTTTAACACCTGCTCAAGCAGACTCACTATTGTCGGCTAAACGAATACGGACGTGACACCGATGAAGTGCAACGTGACTTGTCAGGCTCGGACGACATTGAAAAGTCTATAACCGCTCCAGCTGAAAGCTCGTCGAAAGTCAGGAACGCACGGTCCGCGCTCTTGCCGTTCACCTTCATTGACCTGACATAGAAATTCTCGGAAGAATTGTCCGGAGCATTGACAATGAACACTTTACCGTCAGGGCGAGTAACCTTCACGCTCTTGAACAGAGGAGTGCCGACTGCGAATTGGCCGGACGCCGGGCAGACAGGATAGAATCCCATCGCCGAGAACACGTACCAGGCAGAAGTCTGGCCATTGTCCTCATCGCCGCAATACCCGTCAGGCGCTGCGGTGTAGAATTTCTCCATCACTTCACGCACGCGGGCCTGGGCCTTCCATGCCTGACCGCACCAGTCATACAGATATATGAAATGCTGGATAGGCTGGTTGCCGTGCGCATAATTGCCCATATTCATCACCTGCATTTCCCTGATTTCATGAATCGGGAAGCCGTAATAACTGTCATCGAAGATTGGCGGGATATTGAAAACCGAATCCATCATATGTCCGAAATCCTCATCGCCGCCCATCAGGTCGATTTGCCCCTGCACATCATGAAATACGGACCACGTATAGTGCAGACTGTTGCCTTCCGTGAAATCTCCACCCCATTTGAGCGGGCTGAACGGCTCCGAGAACGTGCCATCCTCGTTACGGCCCACCATCAGGTTGTACTTCGGATTGAACAGATTCTTATAGTTCAATGCCGCCTTGCGATACGGCTCAAGTTCTTCGTCCGACTTGCCCAACTGCTTGCCCAACTGCCAGATACACCAGTCGTTGTAGGCATATTCCAGAGTCCGGGCAGCATTCTCATTGATTCCGACATTGCAAGGAACATAGCCGAGACGGTCGTAGTATTCCCAGCCCAGGCGTCCCGTAGAACTCACCTCAGGATGCACTTTGTGAGCGCCTGAAGTCACGGCTTCCCACAGTTTCTCCACATCATATCCACGGATACCGTCGATGTAGGCATCAGCCACCACAGAAGCCGAATTGTTGCCGACCATACAGCCGCGGTGTCCAGGGCTCGCCCACTCAGGCAGGAATCCGCTCTCCAGATAAGCATTGACAAGGCCCTCCTGCACCTTCACGCTCTGCTCCGGATAGACAAGATTCATCAGCGGGAAAAGGCTTCTGAAAGTATCCCAGAAACCGGTATCCGTCGTCATATAACCTGGGAGCACCTCACCGTTGTACGGGCTGTAATGCACCCTTGTACCCTCTGCATTGACCTCAGAAAGGTCGCGCGGGAACAGCAGTGACCGGTACAGGCAAGAATAGAATGTACGGAGATGGTCAATGTTGCTGTCGCTGACCGAGATGCGTCCGAGTGCGGAGTTCCAGCTGTCGCGGCACGCGGTCTTCACCTCGTCGAAGGAGCGGCCGTCGATTTCGCGCAGATTGATCTGAGCCTGGTCAATGCTGATGAACGACGATGCCACGCGGAGATTCACCTGCTGGCCTCTGCTTGTCTTGAAGCCTACCAATGCCAATGCATGATCCGCCTCGACTTCATTCTTTCCAGTAACTTTATTTCCGTCAATGACTTGCATCATCTCAAAAGGTGTATCGGAAACGATTACGAACCAGTTTCTGAAATTGTCAGGCACTCCTCCGTGGTTATTGGTGACATATCCCACGATCTTGTTCTCCTCCGGTATGACCTTCACGAATGAGCCGCCTGCGTAGCCGTCCACCACCAGATAGGACATTTCCTTTTCCGGATATGTGAGGCGGACAGCTGCTGCACGCTCGGTAGGCGAAATCTCGGCAACCACGTCATGCTCAGCGAGATATACCTTATAATAATAAGGAGTCGCCACCTCCGACTTGTGGGAGAACCAGCTTTCACGTTCATTCTCATCAAAAACCGGCCCGGTAGTAACAGGCATTATCGAGAATGCGCCATAATCATTGATCCAAGGGCTCGGCTGATGAGTCTGCTTCAGGCCGCGCATCTTCGTGGCAGTATATTTATAAGTCCAGCCGTCGCCGTTTTTCCCGGTCTGAGGCGTCCAGAAGTTCATTCCCCACGGCATTGCCACTGCAGGATACGTGTTTCCGGCAGAAAGTTCATAGGTGGATTCCGTTCCCACCAGCGTACTCACATAATCCACTGGGGATTCCACATAATCAATGCTGTTCTTGCAGCATGAGAGACTCGCCAAGGCAAGAGCCATAAAGGCCAATGTCGGTTTCAGTTTCATATTATATATCAATATTATCAGTTTTGAGCAGTTCTCGAAAATCTTCTCTTAATCTGAGGAACTTATTATTTTCATGTTACTAAATTGCGAAGATAGCAATAATATTTTTGCCGATAAGGAAAACGCGGGAGTTACCAAAACGTTATCTTTTGCCTTTTGGTCGAATTTCTTTATATTTTTGGTGCATTGATTTAAATTTGTCGCCGTTTATACCAAAAAATTCGACAAAATGTACAAGAAACTAATCCTGACCGTAGCACTTGGCATCGCTGCCGTTTCCGCTTATGCCGGAGGCTACGTCACAAATTCGAACCAGAATGTAGCATATCTGAGGAACCCTGCCCAGAATGCAGTCATAGGCGTACAGGGCGCTTATTTCAACCCTGCCGGTATCGGTTTCATGGAAAACGGCTGGCACATTGCACTGGATGTGCAGACCGCTCTTCAGAGAAGATATACCACATCCACTTACGAGCCGCTTAAATACGGCATTGACAATGAAGGAAGAGGCTATAAGAAATATACCGGAAAGTCATTTGTGCCTGCGCTGCCGCATCTGGACCTCGTCTATAAGCACAACAACTGGTTCGGTTCATTCCATTTCGGAGTGATTTCCGGAGGCGGAAAGGCAAAATATGACCAGGGACTCGGCTCTTTTGAAGCGCCTGTGGCAATGATACCTGCATTGATCAACACCCTGGCAGGCGCCACTGCCGTAACGGCATACGATGCTGACATCAATCTTACCGGTGAGCAGTACAACTTCGCAGGTCAGCTCAACTTCGGTTACAGGATCAACAAAAACTGGAGCGTATCTGCCGGTGTCAGAATGAATTACCTTTCCAACTACTATGTGGGCAGCCTCAAGAACATACGTCTTCAGCCTGCTGGCGGACAGATGATGCCTGCAGCTGCTGTTCTGGCAAGCGCCATCTCTTCATTGACAGGAGGCAAGGTGCCGGCAGACCAGATCGCTCCTATGGCATCACAACTCGTAAGTGACAAGGCTCTGGACGCGCATCAGAAAGACATCGCTTGGACCCCTATCATCTCCGTGGATTACAAGACAGGAAAGTTCAATTTCTCAGCACGTTACGAGTTCAACACCAAGGTACGTCTGAACAATACCACTAAAGAGAACAGCACAGGAATTTCGCAGTTCGATGACGGGAAACAGATCGCCGCGGACATTCCGGGCAACCTTAACCTCGGTGCACAGTATTCCGTAAAACCGAATTTCAGAGTAGCTCTCGGTTTCAACTACTATTTCGACAAGCAGTCCAAGCAGTACAACAATGAAACCGGTCTCAATGACAAGCAGAACTATCTGAAGCACAACTCATTCGAGATTCTCGGCGGTATGGAGTATGATGTATGCAAGCTGCTGACTCTCAGTATCGGCGCCAACAGCAATACCTTCGGATTCGGCAATGACGCACGTTTCATCTCGGACATGAGCTACTCTACAAGTTCAATTTCCGGCGGTATTGGAGCGCAGTTCCATGTAAACAGCCGGATCAATATCGACCTCGGTGTGTATAAGACATTCTTCCTGCACTTCACCAAGGAGCAGAAGGATTACGGTGCAAACGGGGAGCTGATCTACAGAAAGCTCGCTCCTGTTGTTTCACAGTTGCCGCTTTCACCGGAAATCACCGGAAAACTGACTCCGGAAAATCTTGCAATCACAGGGCAGGATGATTTCTACCGCACCAGCATCGTGGCGGGCGTAGGCGTGTCATTCTCCTTCTAAACTGAATAACAGACAATTATGGGGCTTTATCGTTCACCGACAAAGCCCCATATTTTATTTTCCGAATGAATAGCGCAGTCCGAAGCCCAATGAGAAATCGGTGGGTTTGTCCGTGTAGATGGAGCGGACTCGGGAACTGTTCTTGAAATGATGGCTTACTCCGGGCTCCACGAAGAAGCCGAGTTGCGGAAGGATATTCGCCTGAATGCCTGCTGCCGCGTTGACCGACCACTGCAGACCTTTGGGCGATATATTTGTCGTCAATGTCCTGTCGAATTTCCCGTCCACGTATTCGTCTGTCTTGATGCTGCCGGAAATGGATTTTTCCATCATGCCGCCGCCGGTGACATAGATATTGACATAACGGGAATTCAGGATGTTGAAGGAAATGTTCAGCGGAATGCCGAGGTAATGGAGGGTCTGACTGCCTGTGCTCCAGTTTTTTCCAGTTTCGCTATTGCCTATCTTGACTGAGGAGGAGAGGATGGAATAAGTCAATCCCGTTTCTACCCCGAGTCTGCCGGTAATGTTGTATCTCGCTGTCAATCCGACTTTTACAGGGATTTTATGTGAGTATTCCTCCTGGACTTCCGGCTGATTGTAAACGATGGCCGAGGCTTTGGAGTCCTTGTCTATCCAGTCGGTTTTTGTTACGCCTGCGGCCAACGGGTTTGCCCCCATGACCATGGCTGTAGGTTTGCTTCCGGATGTATTGCCTCCGACTGCGCCGCCCGCAACTATTCCTGCTGAGAATCCGCCTGAGCGCCTCGCCCTGGCTTTTTCTGATGGAGTTTCCTTCAGATATTCGTCCCAGGACATCGCTGCTTGTTCTTCCGCATTCACTGATGTAACATCCTCAGCTACAGCGCTTACGCTACTCTCGACCGGAACGGCATCGACATCTTGGTTCTCCGGCACGGAAGTTTCCGCACTTTCCGCCGAGTCCTCGATCACACCTGCGCCAACGCTGCTCTCGACCGGAACGGCCTCCGCTATCAGTGCCGACTCGGCTTTTCTGGCCTTCACTTCCTGCTTTATCCCGACTTTCGCAGCCTCTTGCTTTCTTCCGACCGCCACATCTGCCAATGACATCGCTTCAGCGGATTTCATTTCCGCCAGGTCCTCAACCAATGTCCTTTCCACAGGTTCCGACACCACAGCATCAACCGGTTCAGACACTGCCACATCCGCGGTAATGCCACCTAAAGCATTGACACTCTTGTCATTGACCTTAGTAACGACGAAGATTCCCGCCATCAGCGCAGCGGCGGCGGAGAGCCCCCAGAACCAGACAGGGATGACCTTCCTGCGGCTTTCCTGCAATCCGGCCTTTTCGCTCAGCGCAGCCCACAATTCATCCGACGGCCGCTCTTCGTAGCCCGCCATCTTCTGTTTCAATGTATCTGTCCAATCCTGTTTCATACCATCTTATAATTCTTATGATTCACGCTTCATGTATTCGGTGAGTTCCTTTGCGAGAATTTTCCTCGCCCGATGATACTGGGACGCCGAAGTACTCTCAGTAATACCCAGCATATCAGCTATTTCCTTATGAGATTTTCCCTCGAACACATAAAGGTTGAATATGGTCCTGTAACCATCCGAAAGCCCACGGATCTTGTCCATTATGACCTGTTGCGGAATCAGGCTGACATCCGGGGCCGGAGCATCATCCGTATCCGGAAGATTGTCGGTGTATTCCACGAAACTGCATTTCTTCTGCTTGCGCAGATACTGCAGAGCCTCATTGACCGTAATCCGGCTCATCCACGCCTTAAGGGAGCCCTCCCCTTTCCACTCGAAACTGCCTACGGAAGAAATTATCTTCATGAAACTCTCCTGCAGGATATCCTCGGCAATGTCATTGTCCGAGATATACCTCCGGCACAACGCGAAAAGGTATCCGGACCAAGTGTCATACAGCTTCTTTATAGCCGCATTGTCCCTTTTCCGGATATCATTGACAAGTCTCTTTTCGCTGCTTGTACCTAAATTGAACTTCATGACTGCCACCGCTGCAATTCCTTTGCCATCAATTACTTTTGCGGGACAATGCTACTCGACAATGCTTTATTTCCTCGTCTTGTAGTCGAATGTCGCGATTTTGGTTTCGCCTGAAGAAGCGGTAAATCTCACTCTGAGTTTCACTGTCTTGCCCTCAGTATCAGGCAGTTTGTCCAGGCGGAATGCCACGTAGCCGTCAGAAACTACCTCATTGACATCGCCGCATTTGTCGTGCCTGAACTCTACCAGATACGGATCAGACTCGTCCACGCCTGTCACAAGGTTCACTTTATGCTTTACGTTGGAGAATCTGCCCCACAATGTTCTGAATCTGAGGGTCAGGTATCCGTCCTCGCATACGGTAGGGAATGCGTTCACCAGTTCCACAGGGTCGCTTCCGTACTCTGCCTTGTCCTCGTCCTTGCCTTTGCTCTCGACTGTCTGCTTCGTGTAAAGCTCTGTAATCCAGTTCACATGGCCCATCTGGACACCTTTTTCCTCTGAAACCACCTTGTAGTTTATGAATGCCCTGGTCTCCTTGAGTTCAAATGGAAGTCTCGGATTGTTTACAGGCTTGATGATGGTATTGTCGTCGAGCTGAAGATAAAAGCCGCTGCCCTCACCTTCCGGCTTGACCGTAACTACTGCATTCGGGACTATCTCATCATATGATGGGTAGTCGTTCTTGGTGCAGGACGCTGATGCGACCACTGCCAATGTTGCTGAGATAAATGCTAAAACTCTGTTTTTCATAATATTGTATCTTTTAGTTTTTTTTCTTCCACTCTCATAAATACACATTTCTCAGAATCTTGCATCACATTGTCCCGAATTTTTCAGAAAATCATTCCGCCTTCACTACGCTGACCGTGTCATCCTGCCAACATACATCACTGCTGTCCTCGACATTGTCCTCCGCCGACTCCGTAGAATCCTCCACAGACATGGAGTAGTCTTCAATGAATTTTTTATGATCTTCCAATGCCTTGAGCATTTTGTCCTTGTCGAAACGTATGACGCAGGATGTGGCTGCGAGAGCGACCAGCGTTATGGCCGAAATGTATTTTAATGCTTTCATAATCATTGACTTAATTAAAAATTTCCGGGCCGAATCCGAGAAGCTGGAGCTGTCTGCGGATTTTGGGCACTGTTTCATTGACAAATTCTGTTTTCTTATATTCCAGGACCTTTTCCCTGGCGTCCTGCGAGATGAAGAAGCCGAGTCCGCGCTTGTTGTAGATTATTCCGTCCGTCGTCAGTTTCTCGTAGGTACGCATTATCGTGTTCGGATTCACGCCGAGCTGGGCCCCGTACTCCCTCACTGAAGGGATACGGCCGTCCGGGACAAGCGCTCCTGAAAGCACCTGGTCACAAATCGTGTCGTAAATCTGAAGATATATCGGTCTGTTCACATCAAATTCCATAATACTAATGTTTTATCGTTTTCAGTCTGAAGAACACGGCGCAAGCTAATGCGGAGACTACCAGGATATCCCAAAGCGTCGCTGCCACATTGGCGAAAGGCACTGCCCAGGAGATGAAATCCGGAGCCGTAAGATATTTGCCTGCAAATAGTTGGCTCCACTTCATCAAAGTATCCATATCTATAAGTCCGGTCGTGAACAGCAGTCCGAAAAGCATGCTCATAACCATATTGAACCCTATGAATATCAGTATCGGATAGAGAATCTTATGCTTCTTGAAGAGCAATGCGCCGAGCAGGAAGAACAGGATGGCGAAAGCGAACTGCATGTAGATCGAGAACATGCTCACCCTGATAGGGGAATCAGTGGTGTAGGCGAAGGAAGCGATCCGGGTCAATGCATCTGTGAATGATGCTGCAAGTGTTCCGCCGCAACTGCTGTCACACAGGCAAATCAGTCCGTCAGCCGCAAGATATATCCCGACAAAGATTGCAGGAACTATTATCAATGTGTTCAACATCATTGACAGAAATTTCTCCAATGTCGAAGCCGGTATCATCAGCAGCATCGATCCTGCGCGTTTTTCGGTGATGTAGCCGTAAACATTTTTAGGATATGTTATGAAGAGCACGACTGCGACGAAGCAGAAAACGGAGACTCTGAATGTCAGACCAGGCGTTCCCCATTCCTGACTGAAAATAAGTGAGTAACAGAGAGTTATCACATAAAGGATAACTGGGGCGAGCGACATCAGCATGAGCGTAAGTCCGTATGATGATGTCCATCTCTTGAAGTCATATTTGAAGAATCGGCCGAAACGGCTGAATGAAAATGTATTGTTCATGGCGATATGTGTTACAATGTTTCGGCAAACAGGCCTTTTATGAATTCTTTATTGTGGTGAACCGCATTGAAAAGAGCCTCGATATTCACCTTGCTGTCAGCGCCTTCCGCATTCGGATAGACCTGGATGAAGCCGCCCGGAAGCTGCTCACTGTAAAGCGATTCCGGATGGAGCTGCGTGCCGTAGTCGAAATAAAGTTTGCGGGAAATCTCCTCGAGACTGGCATTGAGCAGGACATCCTGACGGTCAAGAATGATGATCGGGTCAATGATGTTCTCCAAGTCCCTTACCTGGTGGGTGGATATGACTATCGTAGAGTCCTCGCCGGTGTATTTCATCAATGCGCTCCTGAACTGCGCCTTGGACGGGATGTCGAGCCCGTTGGTAGGCTCGTCCAGGAACAGATACTTGCAGCCAAGTGCCAAGGCCAATGATATATAGGTCTTCTTAAGCTGGCCGGTGGACATTTCGTTCATCTTCTTGTCCGAGGTGTTCTCGAAGAGTTCCATTATTTCCTCGAACGTGTCCTGTTTGTAATTCGGCCAGAATTCTCCCGTAATCCGCGCATATTCAGCAGCTTTCATCGGAACCGGCAGCATTTCGTCAGCGAGGTAGAACTGATTTTCCAGCACCTGCGGTGTGCGGCTGTAGGGAGCCGAGCCGTCAATGTCAATGTTTCCCTGCAATGGTTTCTTCAGTCCTGCAAGCAATGTGAGCAGAGTGGTCTTGCCCACTCCGTTCTCACCGAGGAGTCCGTAGATTTTCCCGGGCTCCAAGTTCATGGTTATGTTTTTCAGTACGGGTACTTGTCCGTAGCTGAAACCTAATTTTTCAATTCGTATCATAGTGTATGAGTTTATTAGTACACTGCAAAGATATGGCAAGATTTTTATATTTGCAATAGTTTTTTCTAATTTTGTGGATTATGAACCGAATTTGCCACATATTTATTGTTTTTCTTTCCTGCACAAGCGCATTGGCCCAGCCGACGCAGAACAAGCAGGAACTGATGCGACTCCTGCAGGAGAAGCCTGAGAGAAGCGCTCCTCTACTTTATAATTACGAGGCTCCGTCCAAAATCATTGACACGCCCGCGCCGAAGGGCTTCAAGCCTTTTTATGTCAGTCATTACGGAAGGCATGGCAGCAGGTATCATTGTGCCGAAAACTTTTTCAGGTCGCCGATGGCTGTTCTGTACTCTCTGGATGCGCACAACCTGCTGACTGATGAGGGAAAATCCGTTCTGGGTGACATGCAGGTAATCGCAGATGCCCACGATGGTCAGATAGGCTATCTTACCCATAAAGGTGCCAGGCAGCATCAGGATATTGCCGGGCGGCTATGCAGACGTTGCCCTGAGATTTTCAATCAGAGGGACAGACAAGAAGTGTACTGTGTGGCGACCGCCGTGCCGCGCTGTATCCAGAGCATGGCGAATTTCTGCCTGGAATTGGGTCGGGAGAATCCGTCTCTTGAGATTACAATGGATGCCGGCGAGCGTTTCACCAAGTATCTGTGCAATGACGAGGGTGTTCCGCAAGACAATGCGCGCGAGGTGTTCGTGAGAGACTCTGTTCTCAATGCCAATCTGGACCCGACAAGGCTGCTGACTGCATTGACCACTGATGCAGATGAGGCGGTAAAATATATGAAGGGCGGCGCGCGGAAGTTCTTCGCGGAGCTTCTGAATGCCGGCAGTATAGGTCAATGTCTTGATATCCAAGATCCATACATCTATCGCCATTTTACGACTGAGGAGATTTACGGCATATTTTCATATTACAATGTGAGGTTCTACACGATAATGAATGCGTCGGTCGAAAATGGCAGGTCACGTGACCTCATCGGCGCAAGAGTCCTCAAGGACATTGTCGAGAAAGCCGACGCCGCAATGGGGATGTGCACTTGTGATGCAGAGGCAGGGCACGCCGGCGCTGATTGTTACGGCGGAAACGGGCACTGCGCGGACCTTCGTTTCGGTCACGATGCCGGTCTGGGGCCGATCTTAAGCCTACTGCGCCTGGCAGGTTTCGAAAAAGAGGAGAAGATGGCGAAATCCATAGACGGGAAATGGTATTCATTCGAAGGAATGCCGATGGCCTCGAACCTCCAGATGCTCTTCTACAGGAACAAGAAGGGCGAAGTGCTGGTAAAATTTCTTTTCAACGAGTCTGAGACATCGATTCCAGCCTTAGGTCCAGGCCCATATTACCGCTGGAGCCTACTCCGCAAATACCTGGTTTCCAAGATATCATAGAATCGGTCTCACGTCCGGGCAGCAAGATTCGGTAAGCCGCCATCGTGGCTAACTGAGCATTAACGATTTCTGAGTCTGACGGTTAGGGCACGCTGGAAGGCGCGGGCGTTACGGAGGTGTTCTGAATATGTGGCCGCGAAAAGATGACGGCCGTTGAAATCAGGGCTGGCACAGAAATAAAGGATATCCTTGCTGCCGGCAGGATTGAGAACCGCATTCATCGCATCCTTGCCAGGCGAACAGATAGGCGCAGGAGGCAGGCCTGCATGCTTATATGTATTGTACGGCGAATCCACCTTGAGATGAGCCTTGAGAATCCTGTTCAATGTATAGTCATAGCAGAATGCCACAGTCGGATCGGCCTGCAGTTTCATACTCTTATGGAGACGGTTCAGATAGACCGCTGCAATCATCGGATACTCAGGCACATAATTCGATTCGCCCCGGACAATGCTGGCCAGCGTGCTCACCTCCATGGGAGTAAGTCCCTGTATCTTGGCCTTGGTCAGATTCTCCTCAGTCCAGAACGCATCCCAGGCTGCCTTCTGCTTATCCAGAATCACATTCATAGAATCCGTCCAGTAAACCTTGTAGGTGTCAGGCATAATAAGCCCGAAGACATTTTCCCTGGTGAACCCGTATTTGGACAAAAGCACAGAATCTCCCAAAGCATCGATTACAGACAGGGAGTCCAGCAACATCTGACGGCTGATTTTCCTTGCCAGCGCACTCCTCTGCCTTATGCTTCCTGAAAGCACCAGATTCACAGGCGTCTGCCATCCGTTTTTCAGCATCCGTGCCACATAAATCGAACTGTTCTGTCCAGAAATCACATAATGCCCGGTCTTGCATTTGCGATATCCCTTTTCTCCACTTTTCACCAGTCCCTCTTTCCGGAAAGAACGCCTCACACTCGCCTTCCAGACCGGATCACACTTTTCTATAACCTCCTCCAGGACATCTGCATTGGTCATATTAGGATAGACATAGATTTCTGCAGACGCAGAAAAACACGGTGCCTTACGGTCAAACACTTCAGTGCCCACCTTCCAGGAAACCGCCAACAGAACCAGCACCGAGGCTGTAATTGTCAATGCTTTTTTCATCTCAATCTAAGTTCGTCACCGGAAACGGTAACATAATCAGCATCAAGTCCATTGAGCTTGCACAATGACTTCAGACGCACTGCAAAACGCTGAGAGAGAGACCTCAATGACTCCCCGCCCTCATCAGAAATATATTTGTCCAGGCCTCTTTCCGTGCGGAGCTTCTTTGCCTGAAGATAGACAATGGTACCGGAAGCGAGAGACTCATCTGCCGGAGCGTCATTGAACCGGAGAATTTCACGCGTAAAAAGGTGATAATCAGAGGCAATGCTGCTGTAACTTTCGCCCTCAAGAGCATAAATGAACGGCACCCCGTTTTTCGAGAAAAGCTGTCTTGTCAATGAAAATGAAAACTCCTCAGCCGCCTTGCCGGCCACTTCTCTCTTAGGCTCCTCCAACCTGAGCGGCGATACCGGAATCTTCTCCTCCTTCACCACAGAACGCTTATGCTTACGGGAAGATTTCTTCCTATGAGTATCCGGTTTCTGCCCGGCTGTCTTCTCAGATACGGTTTCAGTCACTGTTCCGCCTTCGCCGAAACTCTCCGGCTTCATGGTATCATAGTCATACAGATGATAATCTTCGATAATCTTTATAAGCTTGGCAGGATAAGCAGGATCAGTGGCATATCCGGCCTTCTTAAGACCATAGGCCCACGCCTTATAATCAGTTATTTCATAATCAAACAATGACTTGTACCTGTCCCTGTAACGCAGGAAATCAGAGTGGTCACGGAAACTTTCATCGGCGGATTTGTAAACGCGGAAACACTCTCCCCTCTTGTCATCATCGTGATACATCTTCTTGCCTGTCCAGTCGTGGCATTTGATGCCGAAATGATTGTTTCCTTCCTTTGCCAATGGAGACTGTCCATATCTGGACTCCAAAAGTCCCTGGGCAAGGGTAATGCTGGCCGGAACACCGGAACGGTACATCTCCCTGACCGCGGTTTCCGCATATTGGGATATATACTTCTTCTGCGGCATACTGCTTTCAGGAACAGCCGACACCAACATTGAGACGAAAAGCAGCAACGCTGCACTTACAACAACCTTATATGTTTTCATAATTGACAAATCCGGGAATCTCCCTGTCGACAAAATTACACTATTTCGAACACATCTCCGTCATTGGCAGCATAAGTTTCAGGGAAAATCGCACGACATTCCTCCTGATACTTCATCGCATCCCTGCATCTGGACGAATAATGGGCAATGACAAGCTTGCCTGCACCTGCTTCCAATGCGCACTGGGCCGCCTGGACAGTAGTCGAATGATAACGCAGTCCTGCCTGCTGTTCATACTGCTGAAGATATGTCGCCTCGTGATACAGAAGATTCACGCCTTTCACCCAACCCGGAAGCTCGCTGAAAGGAGCCGTATCGCTGCAATATGCGTAACTCCTCGGCTCATACGGAAGGTAAGCCACTTCTTCATTCTTTATAAGCAGCGGCTCATCCGTGCCTGAATACTTTACGAAACCGGACATGAAATCCGCCCCGTCATCACGACCTGCTGGCCTGAGCACATCCTCCCCTCTTTTCAATGCCCCGATTTCCGCGAGCGTAAAGCCGTATTTCTCCAACATTTCCTTTCGCACGTTCATCTGAGGCCGCTTCTCCCTGAACATATAGCCATAAGTCTCGATCTTATGATTCAGTGGAAAGGCCAAGACCTCCAACGACTTCGTCGAATAAATCACCTGCGGTTCCTTGAGCGAAAGAGGATGGAAGTCAATGTCCACCCCGATTCCCTTTCCATAATAGGAAATGAAATACCGCAGAAGCGGTTCCAGGTTTTTCGGCCCGTAAATGACCACGGGAGAGATTCTACAGGACAACCCGAGCGTGGAAAGCAACGGGAAAAGCCCGAACAGATGGTCTCCGTGGATATGGGATATGAAGATGGTATCCAACTTGGCCAACGAGATCCGGTTACGTAGAAGCTGACGCTGCACAGCCTCGCCACAGTCTATTAAAAACAAGCGCCCGTGTACCTCAAGTACGTGGGCGCTCTGAAATCTATCGACAACGGGCATTGCCGAAGCAGTGCCCATTATCTTCAATGTAAAATTATTCACCTTTCTCGAACTTGTCCTTGAGGGCAGCAAGAGCATCGATATCTCCGAGAGTTGTCTTCTCAATGTTGGAGTTGATCATCTTGACTGTCTTCTTGGTGTTGTCCACCTCAGCTGCAGCTCTTTCAGCTTTCACGTCAGCATAAGTCTTGAGGTGTGAGAGGAAGAGCTTTCTGGTGCTTCTTCTGAGTTCTGTAACTACGAAAGGAAGTTTCTCACCTTCAAGAGCCTGTTTGCCGTCCTCTTTAACGAGGTCTTTCTTGAATGCGAATCCTTCAGTACCGTCCTCGAGTACAACATTTGCACCCTTGTCAGTAGCAGAACCCACAGTAGCCTCAACAGTTGTTCCTACAGGATACTTAGCCTCGAGCTCGTTCCATGGGTTAGGAAGAAGCTGCTTGTGGCCAAGGCTGAGCTTGTGGTTAGCCTCATCGAAGTCGAGGATAACTACGTCGATAGTATCACCTACCTGAACCATCTCTGACGGATGTTTGATCTTGTCCCAAGAGAGGTCGCTGATGTGAACGAGTCCTTCGATACCGTCCTCGAGCTCTGCAAATACACCGAAGTTGGTGATGTTGCGGACAACAGCCTTGTGCTGTGAACCTACAGGATATTTCTCACGGATGCTCTCCCATGGGTTAGGAGTAAGCTGTTTCAGACCGAGAGACATCTTTCTTGCTTCTCTGTCGAGAGAAAGGATCTGAGCCTCTACCTCGTCGCCTACCTTCAGGAAGTCCTGAGCGATACGGAGTCTTGGAGACCAAGACATCTCAGATACGTGGATAAGTCCCTCAACGCCAGGTTTGATCTCAACGAATGCGCCGTAGTCAGCGATGAGGACAACTTTACCTTTAACCTTGTCACCGACTTTGATATCCGGATCGAGGCTGTCCCAAGGATGAGGTGTGAGCTGCTTCAGACCGAGAGCGATTCTCTTCTGCTGCTCGTTGAAGTCGAGAACTACAACCTTGATCTTCTCATCAAGTTTCACTACTTCCTCAGGGTTGTTTACGCGGCCCCAAGAGAGGTCAGTGATGTGGATGAGACCGTCAACACCGCCGAGGTCAACGAATACACCATAGTTGGTGATGTTCTTGACAGTTCCTTCGAGAACCTGACCTTTTTCGAGTTTGCCGATGATCTCGCTCTTCTGTTTCTCGAGTTCTGCCTCGAGGAGAGCCTTGTGAGATACGACAACATTGCGGAATTCCTGGTTGATCTTGACGATCTTGAAGTCCATTGTCTGGTCAACAAATGCATCGTAATCCTTGATAGGACGGATGTCGATCTGAGAACCAGGGAGGAAGGCCTCGATTCCGAAAACGTCCACGATCATACCGCCCTTCGTACGGGTCTTGACATAACCTTTTACGATTTCGCCCTTGTCGAATGCCTCGTTTACCATATCCCAAGAACGCAGCTGACGAGCTTTCTTGTGAGAAAGGACGAGCTGTCCCTTCTTGTCTTCAGGAGACTCTACGTAAACTTCAACTTTGTCACCTACTTTGAGGTCCGGATTGTAACGGAACTCCGGAGCAGCGATGACACCGTCGCTCTTGTAGCCGATGTTAACGACGACCTCTCTCTTGTTGATAGAGGTTACAGTTCCCTCAACTACTTCATTTTCATTAACTTTTGAGAGTGTGCTTTCATAAGCCTTCTCGATGGTGGCCTTGTCGGTGTCACCATAGGCAGCCTCTTTCTCGAAAGCGTCCCAGTCGAAGTTCTCCGGAGCCACTGATGCGTTCAGCGGAGCTTTCTTGGTTTCTTCTTTTGCAGGAGCCTCTACTACTTCAGGGGTCTCAACTGCAACTTTGTTTTCTTCCATAAATTACGAATAAAAACTAGTGGTTTAACATTATTTATTGTACCTGTCAGACACGATAACGCGCACCGCACCCGAAAAGGCGGCGCAAATATACGTAAAATAATCTGATTTACAATATGATTGGAGAGATTTTTACAGCATCTTCCGACGCTTGAACAGATACAGGATTATGGCCAATGAGAATATCATAAAGCCGCATATGAGCACCCACGACCAGGACTTGTCCGACAGAGGAAGCGCCACGTTCATTCCATAGAAGCTCGCCACAAGAGTCGGCGGCATGAGCAGCAGGGAGATCAATGTAAAGATCTTCATGATCCTGTTCTGGTCGAGATTGATAAGACCGACTACGGTATCCTGAAGATACTCAAGTCTTTCGAAACTGAAGTTCGAGTGGTTTATAAGTGACGAGATATCCTGCAGGAGAACATTGAAACGAGGCTCGAGCTCTGACGGATACTTGTCGCTTTTCATCATATTGGAAATGAGACGCTGTTTATCGACAATGTTCTCGCGCACGGTCATCGTATTGTCCTGCAGCTGGTTGATATCCAAGAGGAAGTCCTCATTGATATCCTCCTGCTGGTTTATCCTCTTGCTGTATTGCGCGATTTCCTTGGACATGAGCTCTATCATGTCGGCATCCAGATCGACTCGCTGGTCCATGATGCTGACAAACACCCAATAACCGTTCGGGAACAGACGCGGAACCGCCTGCATCTTACGCTGCAGTTCGGTAAAGCTTCGCAGAGGGACATCTCTCAATGTAGTGAGCACATTGCCCACAAGCGTGAAAGACACCGCTTCCATGGCATATTCTTCCGGACCCGGAATAAGGAAGTTCGTATTGGCGAATATGGCTGTGTCGGTTTCTGAAAAACGTGAAGAACTCTCGATTTCCTCTGCCTGCGCACGACTCTGGATTTCAGTGTCAAGAAACTTTTCCACCGTTCTCTTTTCGTCCCCGGACGGAGAAAAGAGGTCTATCCAAATCACATCCTCGTGTACAAGAACATCTAAATCGGCTGTGGACTGTGAGTAAACAATCTTGCCGGCTGATCTGTAAAAAATCGTAATCATACCTCATCTGATTTTATCCGGACCGTAGTCAGGAGGTTCCAAAGCATAACAAGCCCGCTCATCTACGGAAAAGCAAGCCTACAAAATTATCACTTTTTCCCGAAATGAAGAAGAAAAAGGCAGTATATTTGTGAAAATTATCCATAGAAAATGACAGACAGAACAAAAACCCAGGGGCTGCTGGCCCTGAGTCCGCTCATTGTATTTCTCGGAATATATCTCATCTCCTCCATAGTCGCAGGAGATTTCTATAAGATTCCTATAGCCTCCGCATTTCTCATAGCCTCCGCCTACGGCCTGCTCATCAGCAAAAAAGGTCCGATCGAGGACAAGATAGCCGTCTTTTCACAGGGCGCAGGACAGAAAAACGTCCTTCTCATGCTCTGGATATTCATCCTCGCCGGCGCCTTCGCGGAAACCGCAAAAGAAATAGGTGCAATCGAGGCCACTGTCAATGTCACACTGGCGATTCTGCCACCGTCAATGATATACGTGGGATTGTTTCTGGCGTCCTGTTTCATCTCAATGGCGATAGGAACCAGTGTCGGCACCATAGTAGCCCTTGTCCCGGTAGCCGCGGGAATAGCAACGGAATCCGGCATTGACACGGGCTTCATCACTGCCATTGTCGCCGGCGGAGCATTTTTCGGCGACAATCTTTCCTTCCTTTCGGATACGACAATTGCAGCCACAAAGACTCAGGGCTGCCTCATGTCAGACAAGTTCAAGGTCAACCTCAGAATCGTCGCCCCGGCAGCATTGACAGTCGCGGCAATATATGTCATAATGGGACAGGGCACATCGTTTGCGCAGCCGGCAGGCGACATCAATTGGGGCAGGCTCATCCCCTATATTCTGGTGATCGGGCTCGCTCTTTCCGGCGTCAATGTAGTGGAAGTCCTCGCCATCGGCATCGTTGTCAATGCAATAATCGGTTTTTCTCAAGGCACTCTTGACTGGACCGGATGGCTGGGCGGAATCGGCAAAGGTATTGCCGGAATGGGAGACCTGATAATAGTGACAATGCTGTCCGGAGGCATGCTGGAACTGATCAGGTACAACGGAGGCATCGACTATCTCGTCTATCTGCTTACCAGACGGATAGGAGGCAAACGCGGTGCGGAACTCAGCATCGCTGCCCTTGTCAGTCTGGCAAATGTCTGCACGGCCAACAATACAATCGCGATTCTCACCACAGGAGGAATTGCCAAAGATATCACTTCGCGTTTCGGTCTGGACCCGCGCAAGACTGCCAGCATCCTGGACACGTTCTCGTGCGTAATCCAGGGGCTTCTACCCTATGGTGCACAGATGCTGATGGCTTCAGGCCTCGCAGGAATATCTTCGCTCAGTATAATCAAATGGCTTTTCTATCCGTATGCCTTGGGCATTTTCGCCATAATGGCCATCATGCTGAGACTACCGAGAAAATACAGCTGAATAAAAATCGCCTCTCTCAGAAAATATCCAGAACAATATTGATTCCCAACGCAATAAGGACAATGCCACCCATCAGCGAAGCCGGCCTTCCTGCACGCCTTCCGATGAAGCAGCCGCCCTTGATGCCGACGACTACTGTCAATATCGTGATCAGGAAAATCGAAATCAGGATGGACTCCATTCCCGACAGGCTGCGCCCCGACATTGACAATGAAATTCCTACCGCGAGGGCATCAATGCTGTCCGCGAAGGCAGCGAGCACGATATTGCGCAACGAGCTGAGCGACTGCGACTTCTCCTGCGAAAACGCGTCCTTTATCATCTGTCCGCCGACTAGCACGAGCAGCAGCATACCGATATATTTGACGAAGTGGATGACATATCTTGCGATAAAAACTCCGAAAGCCCAGCCGATAAAGAGGAGCGCGGTGTGGATCACGGCGAATATGAGAGCTATCTTCAAAACCCTGACGAGAGGGACCTTCTTCATCGTCACGCTTGAGCACAGGGCCACAGCAAAACAGTCGGCGCACAACGACGTGGCCAATAAAATGTCCTTTAAAACAATACTGTCCATAATAGTTAAAGTTTACTTCTGGAACTTTAACCTTTGAACATCTGTCTGTTGACTATGGAGCGACCCAATGTCAACTGGTCTGCATATTCCAAATCATCACCGAAACCGAGCCCGCGGGCAAGCGTGGACACTCTGACTCCGAATGACGAAATCTGTCTGTATATATAAAATGCGGTAGTTTCTCCTTCGACGTCACCGCTCAACGCCAGAATCACCTCCACCGCCTCAGGCGAATCCGCCGCCTGCGCCAGTTCGGCAATCCTGTTTTTCAATTCCGCAATCGTAAGGTCGGACGGGCCGATGCCGTCTATCGGCGATATCTTCCCGCCCAGCACATGATAAACTCCGTGGTACTGCCCCGTCGCCTCAACACTCATCACGTCCCGGACATTCTCCACGACGCAGACTGTCTTGTGGTCGCGGCTGTTGTCCGAGCAGATGGAGCATTCTTCCTCATCCGATATCATCCGGCAGGTACGGCAGTATTTCACGTTTTCCCTGAGCAATCTTACAGATTCCGTAAAATGCCGCACATTGTCCACCGGCTGCTTCAGAAGATGCAGCGCCAGACGCAACGCGCTCTTTTCCCCGATTCCGGGCAATGAACTGATTGCATCTACCGCATTTTCAAGAAGTTCTGACGGATATTTCTCACTCCGCATTCTTGTCGCCTCCTTCGTATGCGTCCACAGCTTTCCTTACAGAGCCATATTTCAGGAGCAGCCTCTTGGCAAGGTCGTAATCCTCGATTCCAGTCTCGCCCATAATCATTCTCGAGCCGCGGTCCACAAGTTTCTTGTTGGTGAGCTGCATGTCAACCATCTTGTTTCCCTTCACATGTCCGAGACGGATCATGGATGCCGTGGAAATCATGTTGAGAACGAGTTTTTCCGCCGTTCCGGCCTTCATTCTCGTACTTCCTGTCACAAACTCCGGGCCAACCACGACCTCTACCGGAATTTCCGATTCCGCTGCCAATGCAGAGCCCTTGTTGCAGGTTATACAGCCTGTCAGCATACCGTGCTCCCGTGCAGTCTTCACTGCTCCTATCACATAAGGAGTGGAACCCGACGCAGCAACACCTATCACCACATCGTTCCCGGTAGGAGCAAATGGCTGCATGTCGTTCCAGCCGCCGTCAAGTTTGTCTTCTGCCGCCTCCACAGCATCACGGATAGCTTTGTCTCCGCCGGCAATCAGACCTATGAACTTGTCGTGAACTCCGTAGGTCGGCGGGATTTCAGAAGCGTCCACCACACCGAGCCTTCCGCTGGTTCCGGCTCCGAGGTAGAACACCCTGCCGCCCTTTTTCATACGCTCCACGACACCTTCCACAAGTTTCTCTATCTGAGGAATTTCCTCAGCCACAGCCGCAGGCACGCTGCTGTCCTCATTGTTTATTCCTGTCAGAATCTCCTTCACGGTCATATCCTGAAGGTTCTGATAATTGGATGATTGTTCTGTTGTAGTCTTTACATTCATACTCCGCAATGATATTTTACTAGGCCCTCTATCGGAGAAGGCGTGATTTCAGAAATTGTCACTCCGTATTCTGATGCAATTCTTTCCAAAATTTCCTTATGCGCATAGGCATAGCCGCCGACCACGCCGACACGCTTTCCCTTTATGTCATACTGCGACAGACAGCGCTCGAACAGCGCCCTGAAGTTATTGTCAATCAAGTCCTTCACGTACCCGCAGCTGTCATAATGCCGTGAAATGAACGGAGCGAACGAGCCGAGGTATCTGGCCGGAGCCACTCCCTTATAGACTTCATTTACGACTGTCAGATAGTCCACCTTATATGTCGCAGCGAACTCAGACGCCACAGGCTCGGGCACAAGTCCCTTCAGAAAATCAGCCATAAACCGCTTTCCGAGACTGGCTCCTCCACCTTCATCTCCAAGTATGAAGCCGCCGGAACGGACATTCTTCACTATCTTTTCGCCGTCGTATTCACAGCTGTTGGATCCGGTCCCGAGAATCACAGCGATACCAGGTTCCCTTCCGCAGACTGCCCTTGCAGCATCCAGCAAATCGGACGCATACTCAATGGCCGCCTCAGGGAAAGACTTCCTGAATACTGCATCAAGTCTCACGGCGCTGTCAGGCACCTGCTTTCCGTCAGAAATCAGTCCTGCCGCGTAGAAATGAATCTCCCTCACAGTCTCTCCGGAGGGATTCAATCCCGTCACAGCTTCTTTCAGCACATTTTCAATGAAGGAGGACTCCGCCGTGGCGACATTCATCCCGGGAGTCTTCATTGAAAATGACTTACCGTCATCAGATATGGAGCGCCAATCAGTCTTGGTCGCTCCACTTTCTGCTATGATGATCATGACCTATGCCTTTACCGGAATGGCTTCGAGCAGAGCTACGAGGAACTTCCAGCATTTGTCCACAGTGTCGATCTTCACTCTCTCGTCAGGTGAATGAGGATGGAGCAATGTTGGTCCCAATGACACCATATCCCAGTTCGGATACTTGGCGCCGAGCAGCGCGCACTCCAGACCTGCGTGGATAGCCATCACCTTCATGTCCTTGCCGAACAGTTTGTGATATACGTCATTCAGCAGACCGATGACCGGAGAGGTAGGAACCGGAGTCCATCCCGGATAACCGCCGAATGTAGCGAAACTTGCACCTGCGAGTTCGAATACACAGCGCATCTTTTCCGCGAGGTCTTCCTTGGCTGAATCCACTGAACTTCTGATCAGTGACCTTACCGTGAGGTGACCGTCTTCAGTACGGACAACTGCCATATTGACAGAAGTCTCCACCAGTCCCGGCATTGACGGGCTCATTCTCTCCACGCTGCTCGGGCAAGCGTAGATGGCTTTGACAGCCTTGAGCATGACGTCATCTTCTATATAAGAGGTATAAGGCTCAGCCTGTTTCTCGAAGAAGCACTGTGCAGAAGGGTCAGTATCGGCGAACTCTGCCTTTGCGATCGCGAAGATCCTCTCCACTTCAGTTTTTACAGCTGCTTCATTTTCAGCAGGCACCAGCATTGCCACATCCGCCTCGAACGGAATCGCATTGCGGAGGCTTCCGCCGGTGAAGTCAGCGACTTTCACGCCATATTTCTCGAGCAACGGCAGGAGAATCCTCACGGCAATCTTGTTGGCATTGGCCCTGTAGAGGACAATGTCCTGGCCTGAATGTCCGCCTTCAAGTCCTTTGACGGTGAGTTTATAACTTACGTATCCGTCACCGGCCTTGACTGTCTTGTATGTGAAGTCAGCCATTCCGTCCAATCCTCCTGCACAGCCGATATAGAGTTCTCCTTCAGCCTCGGAGTCCAGGTTCAGGAGGATATCTCCCTCGAATTCACCAGGTTTGAGATTCTCCGCTCCTGTCATACCGGTCTCCTCATCATAAGTGATGAGAACTTCTATCGGGCCATGTTTCAATGTCTTGTCTTCGAGAGCAGCGAGTGCCAGGCTGACTCCGATACCGTCATCAGCTCCAAGTGTAGTGCCCTTGGCGGTAACCCATTCTCCGTCAATCTGCGTCTGTATAGGATCCTTCAGGAAATCGTGAACCGTGTCCGCTGTCTTCTGCGGAACCATATCGACGTGAGCCTGGAGAATCACGCCTCTGCGGTTCTCATATCCCGGTGTAGCCGGTTTTGTGAAAATGATATTTCCGGTTTCATCTTTACGGACTGAAACGCCATGTTCCTTGCCCCAATCCAGAAGGAACTGCTGTGCTTTTTCTTCGTGTTTTGATGGACGCGGAACCTGAGACAGTTCATAGAACGCTGTCCATACGCTTTTCGGTTCAAGATCTTTGATTGTCATAATCTTATATATTTAGTGATTATTCTTATGTTCTTGTTTTGCGCAAACTATTTCGCAGCCAGCGGGAATGTGCTTTCAAGGCCCAGCTGATAGACAGGCATACGGCTCTGCAGCAGGACATTGACCCCGTCGGTAAGCTTCACCGTGCAGATGGCAGGAATGCGGTAATGCGCGAGTTTTCCTTTGGCCCTTTCATTCTTGCCGGCAGGTATTTCGATGTTGTCCGCAGCAAATTCGAGCAGATACGGTTTCCCTGAAAGGTCATCTGACGGAACCAGTCCTTTGGAGTCGGACAGACGGAAAGCCACATAAAGCTGTGACTCATTGGCCTTGGACGGAACCACGTCATAGTTCATCTCCTGCTCAGAGTATTCGCTGTAGCCTATGAACATTGACATATACTCGCTTTCGAGGCGCGCGATTTCGGCGACGGCAGAGGCCATGGCTTCACCGCTGAAAGTGGCGTCGGTATCGCCGGTCACGATCTGCACACGTTTCTTGCGCAGGCTGAAAATCATCTCTGCAGCCTCCTTGGCACGCGATTCGAGTGACTTCTGCACGACCATCTCCTGCTGGACAGCCACCTTGTTGTAAGCAGATTCGCTCTTCACGTTGCGGTACAATGTCGCAGCTTCCGATGTAAGGTTCGAGGTCAATCCCCTGTCCGAGAAATCAGCCTTCTTCTCTGACGGGAAACGCCACTGCGTGGTCTCCTGACTGCCGGCCGATACAGAGACAAGTCCCTGTGAGGTCAATGCCAGGAAAGCCTGCATCCCCATACCCGGTTCGAGCTGGTAGCGTGCCGACTGGTCCGCCTCCAAGAATGAGGACATTTTCACAGATGTCACCGTATAGGAAACCGCATCCCTCTGACGGGCTTCCACGCCGAGATATTTCTGGGCATATTTCGCATACGGCCCAGCAAAGAAACTCTCTTTCTGAGCCTTGACTTCAAGTCGTACCGATGTGGAAGGCAATGAATATACAAGACTTCCTTCAGGGTCGCCCTGAGCGGAGAGCTGAAAACCGGCCGCCATTGTCAATGCAGCCGTAACGATTACTGCAAATGTCTTTTTCATAACTATCTTTTCCATCTTTTATGGGTCCACAGATAATTTGTAGGCTGGTCATTGATATCCTCCTCCAGCAGTCTGTAGAACCTGTTCATTATTTCTTCAGGAGTAAACTGCGATGCATCCTCGCATATCTCCTTGAATGTCATCTTGTAACCGAAGTCTTCCTTCTCACGGAATGCCATATAGACCACGGCGAACTTCAGCTTGCATGCAATCGAAGCGCCTCCGGTCATCGTCCTCGTCGGCTGGTGCATGAAATTGTCCACGGTATGCGCCGCAGCATAGACATAAGGGCACTGGTCCGTAGGGAACACATACAGACGCTTCTCAGCCCTGTGTTTCACCACGAAACGCATGATGTTCTTGGATTCCACATAGGTGGTGCCGTAGTTTTCCGGAGATATGGCCGCGCACCGGTTGGCACCGAGCACCTTGTCCCAGAAACTGCTTTTCAGTTCCTTATATACGACCGTTACAGATTTCTCTCCGAAATGGACTTTCTCTGTGACCGGAATATAGTTCATGATTCCGCCGGTCAGTTCCCAGTTTCCGAGATGGGAATTCAGGACAACCACTCCGGGCCTGGTTTCATACAGCCTGTCCAGCAGTTCAGCATTGACAGTCTCGCAGATATGGGAGTCCCTCAGCCGTTTCGTGTCGTGGGCTCCGGCAAACCAGAAGGTCTCTGCGAACAGCCGGCCGAAATGCTGATAGAAGCCTTTGGCGATATCCTTCAGTTCCGAATACTTCTTCTGCGGGAAAGACCGTGCAAGGTTCACCATCACCACGTCGCGCCTGTAATGCATTGGCCCTGAGGCGAGCCACGCTACGAACCTGCCCCAGAAATAATGGACTTTCAGAGGCTGCAACGCGAGCAGTCTCATCAGTCCTGTCATAAATTTCACGCCTACACTCATATTCTTGTCTGTCCCGCAAAGCGAAACCATAGTTACAAATATATGGATTTATTGGCAATTTCGGCAATCTGATTATTGATATTTCCAATGTTTCTGTGTAAGTTTGTTACTCGTGAAATTTTAAAACCAGACAAGACAATGTTCAAAGACCAGCCGAAAGGATTGTTCGCCCTTGCTCTCGCCAATACCGGAGAGCGTTTCGGGTACTACACTATGTTGGCCATCTTCCTCCTGTTCATTCAGGCGAAGTTCGGATTCAGCGCAGCAGTTTCCACACAGATTTATTCCATTTTCCTCGCCGCGGTTTACTTCATGCCGCTTTTCGGAGGAATGCTTGCAGACAAGATCGGTTATGGCAAGTGCGTCACTACAGGTATCGCCGTCATGTTCATCGGCTACTTGTGTCTCGCCATCCCGACCGGACCGGATCTCTCAGGTAAAATCCTGATGTTCGCGGCATTGGCCCTCATCGCTACCGGAACAGGACTGTTCAAGGGCAACCTCCAGGTGATGGTGGGAAATCTCTACGATGACCCTAAGTACGCATCGAAGAGAGACTCCGCATTCAGCCTCTTCTATATGGCCATCAATATCGGTGCGATGTTCGCTCCGTCAATGGCAAAGGCTGTCACCAATTTCTTCCTCGGAAAATCAGGATTTACCTATGTGGCTGACATTCCGGCACTTGCACACCAGATGCTCGGCGGAACGATTCTTCCGGAGAATGCTGACAAGCTTCAGGCTCTGGCAAACGGCATGTCCGGTGCGGCAGGCATGGACCTGGCCACATTCAGCCAGACCTACATCGACAAGCTCTCCACAGCATACAACTATGGCTTCGGAGTGGCCTGCATTTCCCTTATCATTTCAGTAGCAATCTATTACAGCTGCCGTTCATGGTTCAAGAATGCTGACGTGAATGCTAAACAGGCACAGGCTGCCAACCATGCAGAGGCAGAACTTACTCCTGCACAGACAAAGAGCCGCATCACAGCCCTCATGCTCGTTTTCGCTGTCGTGATTTTCTTCTGGATGGCTTTCCATCAGAACGGAGCCACAATGACATTGTTCGCAAGAGACTACACCGCAAGCACGGTCGAGGGCGCTACACGTATCGGGTTCAACATCTTCAGCCTGTTCCTTATCGCAGTATCTGTCTATACGCTGTTCGGAGCATTCCAGTCTGAGACGAATAAAGGCAAGACAATCTGCGGAATCTGCACGGCAGCCCTGTGGCTTGGCGCATACGCAGTATATGCAGGAATGCCTGCAAAGGTCAATATCCTTCCTTCTGACTTCCAGCAGTTCAACCCGTTCTTCGTGGTGGCATTGACCCCGGTATCGCTTGCGATTTTCGGCGCATTGGCAAAGAAAGGCAAAGAGCCTTCAGCTCCACGCAAAATCGGCTTGGGTATGATTGTGGCCGCTGTAGGTTTCAGCATCCTGACTTTCGCTTCCCTGAACTTGGCTTCGCCTAAGTCATTGAACGGAACCGTCAGCCCTGACCTGATTTCTCCTGAGTGGCTTATTTCCACATACCTCGTACTGACATTTGCAGAGCTTCTGCTCTCTCCAATGGGTATCTCCTTCGTTTCCAAGGTAGCGCCTCCTAAATACAAGGGTGCAATGATGGGATGCTGGTTCGCAGCTACCGCTCTCGGAAACTATCTGGTATCCATTCCTGGACTCCTCTGGAACAAGGTGGAACTCTGGGGCGTATGGGGACTTCTCATCGTTCTCTGTCTGCTCTCGGCGCTCTTCATCTTCTCCATCATGAAGAAGCTCGAGTCAGCTACCGAATGCTAATGCCATCCGCCGCCGAGAGCCTTGTAGAGTCCGACGACCGCAAGGTTCTCGCGGGTTTTGGCCTCACTGAATTCGATCTGGGATGACAGATATTTACGCTGCGCATCCAGAACGTCGATATAATTGATTACTCCATTGATATACTGGCTGTTAGCCAATGTGACATACTTTCCGGACGCTTCTTCCTGAACGGATTTCGCAAAGGAATTGGTACGTGCCGACTGGAAAACAACAGTAGCATCATAAACCTCTCTGAAGGCCTGCAGCACATCTTTTTCATACTTGAGCCGAGTCTGCTCGTATGAAGATACTGCGGCCTTCATTGCTGCTTTACGCTTGCCGAACTCGAAGACAGGCGAGGCCAATGTCGCTCCGGTGAACCAGAACGGAGATTTCAGGAAATCCTTGAGTTCATCATTTTCCAGACCCGCCCCGAGATTGATCACGAAAGACGGGAACCTCTCGGCAATAGCCACTCCCACGCGGGCCTCGGCAGCCTTCAACGAGTGCTCTGACATCATCAGGTCAGGCCTGCGCTTCAGAATATCAGACAAGACCCCTGACGGAACATCCGAATCGCCATATAAGTCTGAAGCGGAAACACTTCTGGCAATATCCTTAGGATAAGAACCGGTAATGAAGCACAGTTCGCTCTCCTTGAGCGCAACCTGTTTCTGCAGGTCAGGAATCATGGCCTTGGACGAAGCGAATTCCACAAGTGCCTGCTGGTAAGGTATTTCCGAGGTCAGACCGCCCTCTGCCCTGAGCTTTGCCTGTTTCACGGACTCACGTCTGGTCTCGAGAGTATTGGAAACGATCTCCAGTTTCCTGTCCAGGCCCACAAGTTCATAATAAGCCGAAGCCACACTGGCCACTATGCTCATTTTCACTGCTTTCTGGGCATCCTCTGCAGCAAGGTAGTTTGCCATCTTCTCCCTTCCGGCCCACTTCAGGCGTCCCCAGAAATCCACTTCCCATGCAAGCGAGGCCTTCACTCCGAATTCAATATCATCCGGACTCTTGCTCTTGCCTCCGTAATTGCTGTGGTCATCCTGCGCATAACCTTTCGCGGAAACTGCCGGCAACTGCGCCGCCTTCTGCATCCTGTACTTGTAGCGCATCTCATTGAGCCTCTCCGCCGCTATCAGCACATCCTTGTTATAGGTCAATGCAGTCTCTATAAGCTTCTGAAGCTCAGGCTCCCGGAACACTTCCCGCCAGTCCGAGTCCGCGAAACTGCTGTCGCCAGCCTCGGCCGCAAAAGACTCCGGCACCTCACCCAGATCCGGCTTCTGACAATATCTCGATGTCGAGCAGGAGTTCAGGGTCAATGCAGAGGCCACGACGACCACCAACATTGACATGAACGATTTCTTGTCTTTCAGGACAGACTTCATTTTAGGACTCCATTTGTTCATAAGCGACTTGAGTTTATATATCAGCACGAAGAAGAACGGCACGAAAACAATCCCGATGGTAATGCCTGCGATCATACCGAAAAAGACACCTGTACCGATGTTCTGACGGCTCTCGGAGCCCGGTCCGCTGGCAAAAACCAACGGCAGCATACCGAGAATGAAGGCCAATGACGTCATCACGATAGGCCTGAATCTGAGTTTGGCGGCAGTTACGGCAGCTTCTACCACATCCTTGCCTGCCTCAACCTCCTCCTTGGCGAACTCCACAATCAGAATCGCATTCTTCGCCACGAGTCCCACGAGCATGACGAGACCGATCTGGAAATAGATATTGCTTTCCATTCCCAAGACGGCAATTCCCAGATATGCGCCGAAAATGGCAATCGGCAGGGACAGTATCACCGCCACCGGAACCAGCCAGCTCTCATACTGCGCTGCAAGGAAAAGGAACACGAAGAGCAGGGCCAATGCCAGGACAAGACCTGTCTGGCCGCCTTCCTTCTTCTCCTGATATGACATTCCGCTCCATTCCACACCTATATTGTCAGGAAGATGTTCATCCGCGACTTTCTGGAGTACGGCCAGTGCCTCTCCCGAGCTGACACCGTTTGCCGCTTCGCCGCTGATCGTGGAGGAGTTGTACATATTGAACCTCTTTATAGTACCCGGCCCTGTCGTATAATGAGTGTTGCCCAGGGCATTGACAGGAATCATGGTGCCTCCGGAACTCTTCATGAAGAAGAGGTTCAGGTTGTCGGTATGGGCACGATACGGCGCATCTGCCTGGATATAGACACGATAGATGCGGTTATACATATTGAAGTCATTCACGTAGATTGCTCCGGTGAAAGCCTTGAGCGTAGCGAAGACATCCGCCATTGACAGACCGAGAAGCTGGATCTTGTCACGGTCAGCGTCGAAATACAGTTGAGGGATATCCGCCTGCATACCGGAAGAAAGGCCGGTCAGCTCCTTCCTCTTCGACGCATAATAAAGCAATGTATCCGTAGCATTCTGCAGATCCTGGTACGTGGCGTCACCCCTGGCCTCCAGAACCATGGAGAAACCTCCTGATGTTCCAAGTCCAGGGATAACCGGCGGCGTACTGATATACACCTTGCTTTCAGGATAACAAGACAGGGTATCCCTGACCATCGCGATAGTCCTGGTCATATCCGTCACATTGCGCTGGTTCCACGGCTTGAGAATCACTGTCAATGTACTGCTGGACTGGGTAGTTCCCACACGAGGGCTCGAACCTGTGACATTGAGCACATAATCCACATCATGCTGACGGAGCAGGAACGCCATCGCCCTGTCGGTAACTTCCCTCGTACGCTCGAGAGTCGCGCCCATAGGCAGTTCCAGTTCCACAGTAAAGTAACCCTGGTCCTCCTTAGGTATAAAACTCTGAGGGACAATGCGTGCAAGCACGAAAATACCTATTACGGCGATACCGAAGAACGCGAACATCCTTCTTGAATTATTGACCGCGAACCGCACCATCTTCGTAAAGAACGACGTTCCCGAATCCATCCACAGATTTATCTTCTTGAATATGAAGTTGTTGGTCTGCTTGCCGTCATGCGGCTTGAGGAACTTCGAGCACATCACCGGGCTCAATGTAAGGGCCACGACAGTGGATATGATGACTGACACGGCGATAGTTACGGTGAACTGACGGAACAGCTGCCCTGTAATGCCGGAAAGGAAGCTCACCGGCACGAACACGGCACAGAGCACAAGGGACATCGCCACGAGCGCACCCCCGATTTCGCTCATCGCCTTCTTGGTCGCCTCATAAGGGGACAAGTGCTCGGTCGTCATGATACGGTCCACATTCTCAACCACGACTATGGCGTCATCGACCACGATTCCGATGGCAAGAATAAGTCCGAGAAGCGTCATCATATTCAGCGAGAAGCCGAAGATGAGCATGATTCCAAAGGTTCCTATCAATGATATAGGCACAGCTATGGCCGGAACCAATGTCGCCCTCACATTCTGCAGCGAAAGGAACACCACCAGTATGACGAGGACAAGGGCCTCGAACAATGTCCTGTACACATGATGTATGGACTCTGAAATATAGGTGGTCATGTCGAACGGAATGTTGTACGACATCCCCTCCGGGAAGCTGGAACTGATTTCCTTCATCTCGGCACGGACATTCTCAGCCACCTCCATCGCATTGGCACCCGGAAGCATATAGACATTGACCACTGCCGCATTGCGGGCATTGATACCGCTCTCAGTATTGTATGACTGGGCTTCGAGCGAAACCCGGGCGACATCCTTGAGACGGATGATGGAGCCGTCCTCGCCGGTACGGACCACTATATTTTCAAATTCCTCCACCGAGGACAGACGCCCCGGAGCAGTAATCGGAATCGTCACATCCACATCCGTAATCGGCTGCTGTCCAAGCACTCCGGCCGCTGCCTCACGGTTCTGGTCCTTCAAAGCACTCTGCAAGTCCTTTACAGTGATACCGAGGCTTGCCATCTTGTCCGGCTGCACCCATATCTGCATCGCATAATAACGGCTGCCGACATTGGAAACGCCGCCGACTCCGGCCACTCGCCTGAGCCTGTCCTGGATATTCAATGTCGTGTAGTTGCTCAGGTACACTTCATCGAATTTCGGGTCATCTGACATTATGGTTATAGTCATCAGCTTGCTGGACGACTCCTTTTCCACGGAAATGCCGTTCTGCACCACCTCGGCCGGAAGTCTGGACTCAGCCAGTTTCACACGGTTCTGCACTTCCACCGCCGCGATATCCGGGTCAGTGGAGATGTCGAAGGTCAATGTCGCCGAGTACCAGCCGCTGTTGGAGTTGCTGGACTCCATATAGAGCATTCCCGGAGTTCCGTTCAATGACTGCTCAATAGGCGTGGCAACCGCCTGCGAGACAGTCTGGGAATTAGCTCCAGGATATGAAGTGGAAACGCTTACCACAGGCGGGACAATCTTCGGATACTGGTCCACCGGAAGCAGCGTCAGTCCGATAAATCCCACAAGTACGATTATAATGGATATGACAGTCGAGAATACCGGCCTGTCAATGAAGAAATCCGATTTCATAAGTAGAAAATTCTCTGGTTATCAATACTTGACCGCCTCCACCTTGTTTCCGTGGGAAAGTTTGTGCTGACCTTCCACCACGATCACTTCATTGGCTCTCAGACCGCGCTCTACGACAGTGACGTTCTCCACTTCAGGGCCAGTCTGGATAAAGCGTTTTTCTACAGTACCATCCAGTTTTACGACAAAGACATATGCACCGCTTTTCTCAATGGTGATGGCCTTGGTCGGCACTGCGACTGCGTTTTCTCTGACATCCAGCAACACCTTCACGTTGGTGAACTGTCCCGGAAGGAGTTCACGCTCAGGATTGGGCATCTCTGCCCTCACGGAAAATGTACCTGATTTGGCATCGACGAGCGGGTCCGCAAAATCCACGAGACCCTTATATTTATACTGAGACTTGTCCGCCAATGTAATGGTGACATAAGGATTCCAATGACGGCTCGTGTCCTGCTGTCCGAGGTTCACATTCCTGGCCTTGGACTTCTGGTAATCCAAGTCTGTCATCTTGAATTCCACCAGAACGGTATCACTCTTGACAACATTGGCCAGAAGCGACTGGGCACCGGGACCGACCAGAGTTCCGATATCCACGTGCCTCTCACTGATGTAACCGCTTATAGGTGAACGCACTGTGGTATAGCTCAAAGCAAGACGGGCTTCCGTGAGATTGGCCTCACTGACATTGACATCAGCCTTTGCGCTCTCGTAGGCTGCTATGGCATTGTCCAGATCAAGCTGGCTGGCAGCCTTCTGCTCGTACAGGGGCTTGATTCTGGCGAGGTCACGCTCCGCCTTGAGAGCGATGGCCTTGTTCTTCGTAACCAACGCCTCAGCCCTATCGACCTGCGCCTTGTATTGTTTAGGATCAATGATAAAGAGTATCTGGTCTTTTTTTACATAAGTTCCCTCTGCGAACATCATCTTCTCGAGATATCCTTCAACCCTTGCCCTGACCTCCACAAACTGCTGGGCACGGATTTTCCCCGGAAATTCACCATAGACTTCCACATTGCGCGTACGCACCGTGTCCACGCCCACTATAGGGAGGACTTCCTCAAAATGCCTGGGTCTCAGAAAGATAACGAGCCCGACTACAACGACAGCTGCCGCCGCTACAACACCGATGATGGTCTTTTTGTCTAACTTTCTCATAAACGGAATAGATTAAGCGAAACCCACCACCTATCAAATACTATTCCACAACAGCCACTGACGTATCTGAGAGGGCCTTTTAAAACCGGGGCCCCAGAAATCTGGAGTCCCGGCGTGAAAATCAAGGAACGAGAAGATTCTGTCTGCTGAGCCAGAGAAGGAAAAATTTGTCATAGACGGAATATGTGCCCTTGTCATTGGTTATGAAGTCCTTGTCAAGCAAGGATTTGACTGAGGAAGATACGCTGCTCGGAGAAACCAGTCCATACTTTTTTATAAAACGGCTGCCGGTCACCTCGCGGGCGCTCTTTTCCGAGGCTATCGCAAGGAAAACATCACGCTGCTTCACAGACATCTGGTAGAGAAGTGACTCGTATGTGTCAGAAGAAAGCCTCACGATAAAATCGACAGCATCTTCAATCATACCGACGCTGCATATTCCCCCCTTCTCTGTTCGTGAAAAAAGGACATTGAGAGTACGGTGTATGTAGCTGGTCACGGCATCAAAACGGTCATACAGCACGGCAACGACTTCCGGTTCTATCGACTTCCCGTTTTCAGCGAACTTCTCCACTGCAAAATCAGTATATTTCTGAAGTGGCAAAGGACTGAGGTTCATTATCGTTACGCTCTGGTAGAACGGTCTCGAAGGAGAAGTGAACATACCGTCCATAAGATGCCTCTGACTCCCGGAAAATATGAAATGTGCATTTGTCGTCCTCTGCACATAGGTTCTTATCGTCGCCTCGACCGTATTGTCGTCATATTTTGTGATTTGCTGGAACTCGTCAATGGCAACAATGCATGGACGGTCAGCGGATTGAAGGTATGAGAATATCTCATCAAGCGTCGCCACCGGATTTCTGATTTCGCCAAGTCCTATACTCCAAGACGGCATACCGTTAATGTCAAAGGATATTTCCGGGCGGACCGTGCCCAATGCCCTTACGAATTTCTCCCAAACAGCTTTTCCTTTGGGCTTCAGCGCGTCAAGGACAGCCTTTCCAAGAAGATTGACAAAATCGCTCAACGACTTTGTTGCATAGACATCCACAAGGAAACAGTAATAGGATTCTCTAAACTCATTACAGTCAAAAACATGACTGATAAGTTCTGTCTTGCCGAGCCTTCGTGGAGAAATGAGGGCTATATTGTGTTCGTTGAAAAGCAAGCTCCTCAAATCATCAGTTTCCTGAATCCTGTCGCAGAAATACTCGGCTCCGGCATATCCGGAAGTGACAAATGGGTTTTTCATAACTGAATGTTTTCACAAAGATAATAAAAAACACGAATATTACCATTTTTTCGTAACGACTTTTTCGTAACGAAAAAATGGTAATATATATAAATGTATCCTCATGCCTGTACAAATGAAATGTCAAAAGCTTTTTCTAAAGCCCTGTCACCGTAATCCATTTCTGCGGATTCTTTTCGCCTGTGGAGACAATGGCATCTTCACCACCCTCCATGTCGAACAACGCCAGATTTACTTTTACCTTGCCGTCCACGACCTTGACCGAAGAACGCGGAACGGAAATCTCCGCCAGCCAGCCATTGTCGACATCTGACGCATCTGAAAGTGTCGCGTCGTAGCGCACAACCGCCTTCGCTCCCAAATCTTTTTCAATCCAGTTGCCGGCATAGACTCCCTGATTCCTCAGACCGTTAAGCCCTACTTTTACCCTCAGTGATTGCGCATTCAGTTTCGCTGCATCCGACGGAGCGACGAATACCTGGACATAATCATCCTTCGACACGTTCTCGTCACGACATTCCACAAGAAAATAAATATTGTCAGCATCAGCGGCACATCTCAATGTAGCTTGCGCCTGACATTTGCTGCCTGCAAACAATGCGTCATCAGCATTGACCCAGTCGGAATTCCCGCCGTCAATGACGACTTTGTGGGAAGACGCGGAAATGCGGTGATTAAGAGCTAGTTTGCAAAGCGCTACGCCGACGTTCTTGCTGTCAGTGCTATTGCGCATATGAGTAATGAGTTCATGCGAACCATCCAGAAGAATGGAACTCCAGGAACCCTTGGCAGGAAGATATTTACCGGCAGCGCCAAAATTCCTCGCCTGAGAATCTCCGATACGGAGCCATTGGTATGCATCCTGTCCGTATGAAACGACCGTTTCTCCGGACGGAAACTGGAGAAGACTTGGAGCAGAGCCTTTCCACACGTCAATCTTCCTGTCCACAGGACCTACTTTAGCAGTCTTCACGTCCAGACCGGTACCATCTTTTTCTTCACCTTCAATGTAGTTCCAATTGCCGTCTTCAGGAGACCACGCAAAGGAAATGCAGAAATTCACACTGCCGCCGACAGGATAGTCGTGGGCAGATTCAAACACACCGGCCTTGCATTTACTGTCATTCAATATGATAAGCCCGGGCATCTGATCAGTGAACAGCCATCTTTCCTGATGTGCATCATACCAGGTATGCCTGATAACACGATACGGCTCTTTGCCCAATCCCGGAAGCCAGGTCTTGCCACCATCCGTAGAACGTACCATCGACGTTCCTGAATGACTCCCCGAAATCCACGGGCGGCTTTCGGAAAAATACAATTCCAGATCTCCGTCACTGTCCTCAAGCATTATCGCTTCCCAATTCGGACCGCGGTACACTTCATAAGGTTCACTCCACGTCTTGCCGTTGTCCGTACTGCGACGCATTTCAATCCCCTGCTCATTTCTCCACTTCCAAAAAGTATAAGTACCTGTAGTTCTGAAAGATGCGAACATCAGCACATCTCCGTTCGAGAGTACCTTGCCGAAGCCGTTCGTATAAAGTCTGGTAGCATCCTGCCCGCGGGCATTCACGACGCTACGGGATGCAAACAATTTGCCTTGAGGGGTCCAATTGACAAGATCCTTACTGGTGGCCCAGTAAACAGTGGAACCGTTCCCTCCCGAATAATAATCATGCGCTGTAAGGATATATGACCCGTCAGCGAGTTTCACGATCCGGCTATATGAAGGCGAGTCTGTTCCCAGGACAGAAGCTCCGACATTTACAATACTCCGATAATTCAATGTCAGAACAGATTGCGCCCAATCATCCTTATGCGAATTGACCGCATCGGCGGAAGCATTGAGCTTTTCAAAAGGAGTCAATGTCAATGTCGTCGATTCCGATGGAATCTGCTTGCCGCCGTCATCAGGTCCTTCTGCCTTGCAAGAAGCCAAAGACACCGCAGCCAGAAGCGCCAAGCCAGTGTATAACTTATTCATAACAAATCTTTTAATTCAATGTCAAAGAGAGCCATTCTGCAGGATAGTCACTATTCTCCCCTTCCACATCCTCGATGCTCCATGCCGGCTTTTCCGAAGTCTTCGCCTTGTAGTGGTGACGCAGATGTGCCTTGATCACCTCTCCGCGGGAAGGTTTTCCGCCGATCAGATTCCAAGGAATCCGGAGACTGACGGCATAACCGAGGTCAATGTCGGTGTCATCATTGACAGTACCGGCAATTTCCACATCAGAAGTACGCCCTTCAGCGATTTTCTTCCAGGAAATATTGTCCTCCACATAGATGGCATAATCTCCGTTAGCATTTACAACTGCCTTATACTGAGGACCTCCAAAACGCGCAATCAAAATTTCCGGCGCATCGGAATTTTCGGTAGAAAGGGCCGTAATCTTCGAGTCATAAAGATACGATATAAATGTAAGACATGAATCAGTATAACCGAAGTCTGCGAACAAATATGAGTCGAAAGAATGTCCGAGGAACCAGCAGTCATTGATTTCCCTGTTGAATTCCCTGATACCGGACATCGGGACGTCTCCCTTCTTGAGCTTTTTGGAATAATTCAGCCGTCCGATTTCCATCCTCACCATCCCTCTCGTCACATTGTCCTCCGAATATTTCACTGTTCCGGTTGCAAGCACCTTATTGTCATCAATATAGTCAATGGAGCCCCAATATCCGTCAAAAGGAGAAGTCGCATTGGTGAAATTGTCAGCAGTCTTGTCTCCGATGAACGTCCAGATTCCCTGCTTGCCCTTATATTGTCCGTTGCTGAGAATCACCATCTCCCCGGTACCCAGTTTCGTACTGTAAGGACCATAGCCGTAGAAATCCTTGTTGACCTGCTTCTTCATCGGCCAGTCAGGGCCGCCCGTCTTGCGGATTTTCTCCAAATCCCTGCGCCAATTGGTTTCAGGATCTGTCTTTACCACCACGGGCGTCTGGTCAACGACGTATTTTCCATGCCAGACCTCCATAGGGACAGCGATACCGTTATTGTCATTCAGCCAGACACCTGACGGCATCCCGTCATAAGTCGAACGGGAATCCACGGTACGCGAGATGACCTCATTGTCATCAATGCCGCAGCACTCCTTGCCCTGCCAGGTCTTGCCATTGTCAAATGAACGTATCACCACCGTCTGAGGAGCGGACATCTTGTCGATAAGTTCCTGAGAGGAAGTGATATACATCTGGATTTCCCCTGATGGCAACTGGAGCATAGCCGGCTCCCAGCACCTGCCGCGATACACCTCTACAGGCTCCGTGAACGTCCTGCCGCCGTCGGAAGAAAACATCACTTCGATGCCGCAGTTGTTGTTGGTATTCGCAAGATCATTGTACCCTTTCTTATATCTCCACTGATAAGCCAGAAGGATTCTGCCGTCTTCCAGCTCGATAAAATCAGGATTGACATAAACCTTGGTATCCTCTCCTGCTGAAGATGTGGCAGGTGCGCTCTTGACCAGCAATGTGGCATCGGACCAAGTCTTGCCATTGTCTTCACTTCGTCTGACATAGATGTCCCATCCGAAATGGTCGTTCTCGAAAGACATGAGGAGTGCGCCGCCGGAAAGTCTCTTAATACGCGGATAGTAGAGATTTTCTTCCACGAAACCGGCATTCTGTACATTGACGGACTTCATTTCCGTAAACGTACTCCTGTCCCATGAAATCCGGACATCATTGTCAGCCGGCCACTCTCCCCTGCCGCACGAGGCGGAGAGGAGAACCATACCGGCGAACATTATGCTATTCAATGTATTGCTTCGCATAAAATTACAGAGTTTTAAGCATTACAACAGACCAGAGGTTGTCAATTTTAAGGCGCACTGACTCGCGGAAGCATTCAGCAGCCTTCTCTTTGTCACCGAGACCGAGATAACCGAGCCCCATGGTGTAGTAAGCCTTGGTATTGATGTTTTCAACAGTCGATCCGGTAGTACCTTCAGCGCCGTAGAAGTTAACGAATTCGGTAACGATACCGGCTTTCCCCGACTCGACCAGAGATTCGAACAATGCTTTCGCACCGGCAGCATTACCTGTCTTCATCATTGCCAATCCCTTCCAATAGCCATAGTCAGTACCCTTGTCAGCTACAGCCGCAGCTTTCTTGTAAGCAGCCATAGCCTTGGATTTCTGATGCATAGACTCATAAGCCTGGCCGATGTTCCACCAGATCTGCGCATCACGAGGAGTACGCTCATCTACCAGGAACACCTGATGATTGACAGGATATTTGAATGCTTCCTCATAAAGTGAGATAGCACCTTTCGCATCACCTTCGGAGAGTTTCTTCTGTCCTGCAAGGACGAGGGCATCCACATATACGTCATGGAAATTCGCAACACCCTCACGTCATATACGTCATGGAAAGTCGCAACCCCCTCACGTGTAGGGAAATAGCAGTTCCTGAGCAAGTCGAGCACATAATCATACTCACCTACGAAAGTACCGGTAATAACCTCAGCTGCAAGAGGATAATACCTCTTCACGCAGGTTGGATGATGACTCTTCAGCAATTCAAAACGGGTTCTGACATCTTCTCCGCCAGCCTCATAAACCTGGTCGATTTCCTCCAGGAACAATGCATTGTCCGGCATCAGGTCAATGGCCTTCCTGTAATATTTGGCAGACTCTGCGTAGTTCTTGGTATACAGCCAGTTGGCCCATCCGAGATTTCTCCAGGCCATGGCATTGGACGGATCCATCTCCACGCAACGTTTCCACTCTGCGATTGCATTGTCTTTCTGCTTGTCATACAGCAAGTTGCCCAGGTAGTAATGCGGTTTGGCATTGTCAGGACAATACTGCATCGCCAATTTGAGGACCTCAATGGTCTCCAGACGGAACGGATTGCAATATTTCGTAGGCAGGGCCAGAGCCTCCCCGAACAATTTCCCGGCAGTCTCCTTGTCACCGGACATGTGGGCAAACCATCCCAGCCACATCTTGGCAGAAGGATAAGGCTGAATGCCGTCAGCATACTTCATAAGATCCAAAGCCTTGTCAATAAAACCGTTATGGAGATACTTCAGTGACAGTTCCATATAAGATTCCACCTGCTCGCGCATGAGTGTCTTCAGATTGTCAGTACCATTGATCATGTCATATTCTGCTGTAGCATAAGCATTCAGCGGATCCATTGCAAGCACCCGGGCAACGCATTTCGCAGCTTCACCGGAATTGCCGCGCAAGCGGAGTATGCTGGCTTTCAAGTTCATAGCCTCGAAATTGTTTCCGTTGTAGGTCAACGCCTCGTTCAGACGGTCAAGCGCCATATCGAAATCACGGGCCTGCGTATACATCTGCGCGAGCTGGAAGTTCGCTGCCGAGTTATAATTGTAATTCCATACGGCACGATACAAGGTATCGAAAGCAGCCTCGACCTTACCCTGTTCCTTCAGAATCAGACCAAGATTGTAAATCGCCTCGCAATCCTTCGGACGTGTATAATCATGTGTCTGACGGGCAATTGCACGGCGCAGATAAGCCGCAGCCTTGTCATACTCACCTCTTTGTCTGTACCAGACGCCCATTCTCGTATTGGCGCGGGTATCACCCGGATCTCTACGGAGAACCTCATTGAAATAGTCGGTAGGGTCGATGAACGGATTGTGGAACTGGAGGTTCCTGAGGCCCACAAGATAGCACTCCTCGGTGTTTTCAATTTCCTGAGGGAGCTTAGGGCGCTCGACTATCGGCGGAAGCGGCTTCTCCGGATCCTTGACTACCGGCTTGTAGGAAAGCATCTGTTTTCCACCTGCTGACGCAAGCACCATTTTCAATGAATTCTTGTCAATGTTCTTGTCAATGTTGATGATTTTCACGTAAGGCTTGTCCGGAGCCACGTCTGCAGTAGTTCTGAAGACTTCATTGTCTCCGGCATACAGAATCACGTTCAGCCCTTTCATCGGGGACGTAGTGTTCACGCCGAGAAGCACTTTGGAGTCATCCATGACATCCATATTGATGGCGGCATTCTTGTCACCTGCCTTCACTCCGCCCATGTCACGGATGCCGTACCAATATTGTGAGAATGTCTTGGTCTCATAAGGTGCAGACCAGTTGTAATCAGGCTGGTTGTCTGAATATGCGCCTGCCATCAACTCGCAATAGTGGCCTGAATTGTCGGTGAGAATCTTGGTGTCCCACTCGGAGTTAGGCCCCCACAGCCAGAACTTTCCGCCCTTGATGATGTTATGGTTACCCGTAAGCATGGTTCCGGCATTCCGTCCATGGTCATAACCTGCGATGAAGTCCTCCTTCAGGTCATAGGCAAACATTGAATTGGACATATAGTGGTTCTTCCACCATGACGCGTCCACACCGTCCTTGTAGAAAGACATCCCGTTGAAAGTCTCGTGAGTTACAGGCCAATGCGCGAACCAGTTCTTGCAGTGGAAAGTAACGAATTCCACGCTCTGCGGGAAGATGATCTGATAGTTTTCATCCACAAGTGTAGAGACATTCGACCAATAGAGCATCGAATTGTCATTCATGGTATTGTTTATCAGACGTCCTGAGATTTCCATATAGGACTTGCCCGGATAAAGGGTTATGCCGATGGCCCATGACATCCTGTGGCGATATTCGGTCTCACCTACCCAGATTGTCTTGCTGCCGTCAGAGTTTTCCACGATCTTGTAGTCGCATGGGGTATGGGAAGTCGCGCGATGATGATGGAACACGTTCCATTCCACTCCGCCGGACACCCAGGCACCCAACATTCCCACATTGGCAGGCTTGATCACATGATTGTGGTAGAATATGTCATAACCATTGGTCTTGTCAACCGCATAAATCAGACGTCCGCCGATTTCGGGAAGCACGCAAAGTTCCACATATTCGTTCTCCATATAGAGAGCCTTGTATGTGACGGTATCCTTCTTTCTGGTCATGTTGTCGTTCAAAAGATAAGGATAAACGCTTCTGCGCGCTCTCTGATAAGACCAGTCCCGCTCGAAAATAGGAGCTTCTTCCGGGGCATCAAGCAGATATGTAGGCATGTCGATAGTGCCTTCCCAAGCCTTTACAACATCCGTTTCACGTGGCTGTGCTCCCAATGTACCGGCGCAAACCGCCACTGCAAATGTCAAAAGTATTTTTCTCATTATTGTAATTGTAATAGTTATTAATTAGTACCAACCTTCATTTTGTTCCAGATTAGGATTCTTTTCCTTTTCGGATGCAGGAACAGGCCATTTCAGGTATGCGTCGCCTCCATACACGTAATCATATACAGGCGAGCCCCAGACCTGATGAAGACCCTTGGCGAAGTCAAACTTACGCTCTTTCCATACGCCCCATCTGAGCTCTTCCAGATAGAGCTGCTCCTCACAGGCAAGTTCCCAATGTTTCTCATCGACAATGCGCTGTGCCATATCCTCCTTACCGTTTACCTTGAGCCACTCGGCACCGGAATTCAGTTCAGCGACTCCGGCACGTTTGCGCACCTGGTTCACATATCCGGCTGCTTCAGAGGTCCTGCCCTGCTCATTGACGGCTTCTGCCAGACAAAGCAGCACATCCGCATATCTGATGATCGGGACATCCACCGGATTGTATGTGGAATTATTGTATTCCTTGCCTTTGGTCACGAATTTTCTGATATTGTAGAGCATGTAAGTCGGCGAAACAGTCCTGAGGTCGAAATCCGGAGCATTTTCCGAACGGTATGGCCACCTGATCTGATAATTGACGGCATCACCCTTGGCGAAACCTCCCAAATAATTGGAATAAGGCACGATAGCCGTTGCCGCCAATCTTGGATCACGGTTCTCATAAGCAGCTTTGATGCGCGCTTCATTGCCGGTTTCGTCATATTTGGACATGTCGGCACCATAAGCCTTCATGGTGGCTTTCTCCGCTTCCGTCATATAGTTGCGGCAGAAATACACGCTTCTCTCTTTAGGATTCATGCTGCCGTACCCTGGTATGACATCATCATAGGAGAACGGCCTGCCGTCAGCCCACTGATAAGAATCTGCAAAATTCGCATTGAAATAGAAATGATTCTGTCCGTTGCCGCATGTCATCCAGTTTCCATAAGTACGGCTATAGACATTGCCGTGTCCAGGCAGGTTCTCCATCGTCACGGAGAATATCATCTCATCCGACTTTTCATTCTTCTCAATGAAGAGGTCAGCATAACTTCCTTTGAACAGTCCAAATCCGCACTCACCCACTTTGAGGAAATCAGCCTCAGCTTTGTCCCACTGCTTCAGCCACATATAGACTTTTCCGCGGAGAGCGTATGCAGCGCCTTTGGTGATACGTCCGAAGTTGCTGTCGCCCGAAGCATATTTGGCAGGAAGATGCTCACAGTCAATGGCTTCCGTCAAGTCGTCCAGAACAATGTTCCATACTTCTTCTTCTGATTTGCGGCCTCGTGTATACTCTCCCGGAGCAAGGTTTTCCAAATAGACCGGAACGCCACGCCAAAGAGCATTGAGCCTGTAATATGCATAAGCACGGATGAATTTGCATTCCGCTATCCTCTGCGCTTTAAGCTCGTCTGACAATGCTGCCGTCCCTCCGATATTGGCAATGACATCATTAGCCCTGTTCACGCTCTCGTACAAATACTTCCAATTATTCAGGAACAACCCAGCATTGGACTGCACTAACCCCATCATAAAGGGATAACGGAGAGAGATATTATGGTCATTGACATCGAGCACAGACGAGAACGCGTCCCAGTTCGTACTGCCATCATAACTGTTATAGTTTGCCAGAAGGCTGCTGTAGACTCCCGTTACTGCATTTTCCGCCAATGTCGCAGACTTGTATACAGTATTCGAAGTGACTGAATCATACGGATATCTGTCGAGAAAGTCATTGCAACCTACCGCCATGGCCGAAGAGGCAATCGCTATGGTAATTTTTATTATATTGTTCATAATCATCAATTTAGAACTTTAGACTAAGGCCGAATGAATATTGACGCAAAAGCGCGTAATAATTCATGGTATCGGAAATTTCAGGATCCATTCCCGGATATTTTGTAAATGTCAGCAGATTCTCGCCGCTGAAGAAAAGACGGAAATCAGACACGGAAATTTTCTTCATCCATTTCTGAGGGAATGTATAGCCTATCGTCAAATTCTTGAGTCTCAGATAGTCTGTATCATAGAGGAACAATTTGGACGTACACTGGCCATCATTCTGCTCCGAGCCATAGTTCATCGTCAGACGGGCATGTCTGGATGTAATGTTGGTTCTAGGGTCTTCAGAATTTTCAGGATCATAGAAATAGTGGTCGTATGCAATCTTCTTCGGCAATGTGAAGTAGCCTCCGGTAGAATAAGCATTGAATCCCACATATCGCCAATAGCATTGCGCTCCGCCGGAACCGTTCCAGAGCATTGAGAAGTCAATTCCTTTCCAGCCGAGTTCGAACTGGATTCCGTAATAGAATTTAGGAGTCATGGACGTTCCCGTAAACATATAGTCATTGACATCGCCATAGACACCGTCACCGTTGGCATCTGCATAGATATAATCACCATACCATATACCTTTCTTTCCGATAGTCTTGTTAGGAAGGAATGTCGCCCCCGCTTCGTTCATGGCCTGGAGCCAAAGCATATCCTCAGGAGTGCGGATCATACCGTCCTTCGGTCCGCCCGCAGGATTGACCGAGCCGTCCGCGAAAAAGTGGCTTCCGTCTCCGGAATAGGTATCAAGAAGGTAAAACTCGTTGATCAGTTTGCCTTCCATGACACGTCTGGCATTGCCGACAGTAGTGGTGACATCACCGATGTTGCTCTTGTAGGAGCGGTTGCCGTTTTCGTCGGTTACCCAACCTGCTTCCAGGCGGCCTTTGTATTTGCTTACCACGTTCCAGTTTCTGGTGAAATTAGCCGTAATGCCATAGTGGAAATCCTTGATATCATCTTTCCAGCCCAATGTAAGTTCCAGACCGGTATTCGTAACCTCACAGAGATTCTGGTAAGGTGCTGATTTGTTTCCGATTGTGGCATAGACCGGAGCCTTGTAGAGGATACCGTCAGTAACCTTGTTGTACCAGTCGGTTTCGAATGTGAGCCTTCCGTCAAGGACACCGAGTTCAAGTCCGATGTCAGTGGAAGTTGTCGTTTCCCAGGTCAATGCGCTGTTGGACAATGACTGCACGATTCCCGAGGACATCTTGTTTCCGAAGGAATATTCAAAACCTGAAGCATAGGTGGCTATATAGTCATAGTTTCCGATACTGTTGTTGCCGAGTTTCCCCCATGAAGCGCGCAGTTTCAGATTGTCAATGCCCGAGTTCTGCATGAAAGGCTCCTGCGAAATACGCCATCCGGCTGATACCGACGGGAACAGTCCCCATCTGGAATCACGCGAAAATCTTGACGAACCATCGTAACGGAGATTCGCCTCCAACAGATACCTGTTGTCGTAGGCATAAGTGAGACGACCGAACACCGAAACAGAAGCCCAGTCAGCCTGACTTCCAGTTATCTTGCTCATATCCAGGGCATTGTCAAGTTCTGTAAGCTGGTCGTTTTCCAGACGTTTCTTGCTCACGCCGATATTGTTGTTGTTCTGATACATCGTCTCGGAACCAAGCATCGCAGAAACATCATGTTTCTTGGCAATGACTTTCGTCCATGAGAAGCTGTTCTGGAAAGTCCAGCGGTATGTGAATCCGGCGTTCTGAGTTATGGAGAGATTGTCAAGATTACTATAGTCGTAAGCGACCTCGCCCTTTCGGAATGAGTACGCGCTCAGGACATTGGACACAGATTTGTATTCAGTAGTAGTACGTCCATAGTTGAACGACGCGTTATATTTGATGCCCAGAGGCAATTTCAGATTCGTAAAGACCGTAGCATTGACATAATGCATCTTGTCATAACCGGAATTCCTGTTGAAGAAGTACAGGTTATTGCGGCAGTTGGCACTCTGCTCCGGATTTTCCATCCAGCCGTACTTTCCGTCGTAATAAGGATATATTCCAGGAACCGCACGGGACAAAAAATTGAATGCCAAGTTATTGGTCTCCCTATTGCTTTCAGTTCCCCAGATTCTGGCGCCGATTTCCAGCCACTTTGTGACCTGACTGGAGACATTGGCACGCAGGAGGAATTTCTTCGCGCCGGTATTGTCAATGACTCCCGGATTGTCCACGTATGTCATGGAAATAAGATACTTGGTACCACCGGCCGCACCAGAAGCCGAAATATTGTGTTTCTGGTAAATGCCCGTGTCATACACAGCCTTCATCCAATCAGTATTCGGATAGGCCGCATAGTTCGGATAACCTGATTCGGAGATGCCGTCAGGATCTTTTTCTTTCTCACGCCAAAGGTCGATCATCGCCTGGGAAAAAGGAAGCGCAGCATCAACATTTTCCGCAGACTCATTCATGATGGTCATGTAATCAGCATAATTGGATATGACCTGGAATTTGCCGGCAGGTTCATTGACAGCCATCATGCCGCTATATGTAATGCTGAACTTGCCGGAAGACTTGGTTCCGTCTTTCGTGGTTATGAGGACCACGCCGTTGGCTCCCCTGTTACCATAAATGGCACAAGAAGCAGCATCTTTCAACACGGAAACAGATTCGATATCATCCGGATTTACATTGGAAATAGTTCCCTCGAAACCATCCACAATCACCAGCGGATTGGCATTGTTCAATGTTCCGACACCACGGATCCGCAGGGAGAGGCTTTCCTGGCCCGGCTGTCCGGATGCCTGATTGATTGCGACACCGGCATTCATACCCTGAAGAATCTGCGCTGTCGAAGTGACAGGACGGGACTTTGCTTCCTTCGCATAGTCAACCGTTGACACAGCTCCGGTGATGTTCACCCTTTTCTGTGTACCGTAACCGATGACCACAAGTTCGTCCAGTTGATTGGTATCCGGCATGAGTGTCACCTCAATATAATCCTTGTCACCGACAGTGACATCTTTGGTCACATATCCCAGGAATGAAATCGAGAGAGTTTCTCCTGAAGAAGCATTGATTTCGAATAATCCGTTGCCATCAGTTGTCACACCTCGAAGAGTGTTCGGAACAGAGACGGAGGCTCCGGCCAGCGGTTGGGAAGTTTCGTCATAGACTTTACCTCTTACCGGCCTCTGCTGCGCCGACATTGCCGTAAATGTCAGCACGGAGACTGCTGCCAGAATAAATTTCTTTAAATAATTCATATAACAGGTTATTAGCTTTGCGGGAATTCCCCGCATCGCAAAGTTCAGAAAAAACGTTTTCCAACGATATAATAATTGAGCCAATTAATAGAACAAAATGAGCCAGGCCCGGAATATCAGCTCTTTTTCATATAATCAGCCGGCAGCACGCCGAACTGTTTCTTAAAGCATTTCGCGAAATATGAAGGCGTGTTGAAACCGACGGCGTAGCAGACATCATTGATTCGGGAAGCCCCGTTTTCAATCATTGCAGCGGCAGCATTGAGACGTCTGACCTTGATATAGTCATTGGGCGTCATATTGAGCAGGCTCTTCATTTTTCTGAGCAAGGTGGAACGGCTCACCAATGCCGCTTCCGCCAGTCCATCCGGACCGAATTCGGTATCACTGATATTTTCAGTAACAGCTTTCTCCATGCGCTGCAGGAATACGGCATCAGAATCGGTCAGCGCAAATTTTTCCTTGTCATCCCCGGCGATACCCGAAAGATGGGCTACTCTCAATGACTCACGCTTGCGGGCAATGACCTTCAGCGATTCGACAAGATATTCCAGATTGAAAGGTTTCTCAATGTAAAGGCTGGCCCCGGCCTCCATGCATTTCACTTTCACTTCAGGAGAAGACAGGGCCGACAACATGACTACCGGGATATGCGATGTCGCAATATCAGAAGTGACTTTGCTGCACAGTTCAATGCCGCTCATCCCTTCCAACGCGATGTCGGACAGTACCATATCCACGTTACCGGCAGCAATCATCGACATTGCACGCTCAGCCGACGGTACGGATACGGCATTGAATTCATGGCCCAGCTTGCGCACCATATAGGATGCCAAGTCAGCATTGTCCTCCACTATCAGCAGTTTTGACAATGTAGAATCCGCGTCCAGGTTCTGACTGACATCGGACGGACCATCCTGCGTCTGAAGTTCATCCTGGACATCTCCCTTCGGAAGCCTCAGGACAAAGTCAGTTATGTCACCATTGTCCAGGGTCAATGTACCGCCATGCAGTTCTGCCAGAGTCCTGGCCAACGGCAGGCCGATACCGAAACTCTGTGAGTATGGAGAATGTTCGTCACTATACTGGATAAACGGCTTGAAGATTTCTTCCTTCCGTTCATCAGGAATCTTCGGTCCGTCGTTTTTGAATGACACTGTCACATATCCATGGCCTGAATCAGCAACTTCAATGGTCACGAATGTCTCCGCGTATTTCATGGCATTGGCAAGAAGGTTGTTCAATATCTTGACCAGGGCAGCATCATCCGCGTTGATAATCAGCGCATTATCAGGACGCTTAAATATCATCTTCAAGTTTCTGCCACGCGCCGTTTCCTTGAAGTTGCAGTACAGGAAGCCTATCCGTTCAATGATGTCCACACGACGCCAGTTCATCACCCAGCCGTGCTCCTCGATACGGATAAATTCCAGAAGTTCCTTAACCAGCTTGTCCAGGTAATCCGTACTGTTGCTGATGACATTCAAGTCTTCTTTCACTTCCCCGCTGATACCACCTGTTGCCAAGATATTCTGAAGCGGTGTCTTGATCAATGTGAGCGGCGTCTTGATTTCATGAATGATATTCGTGAAGAAATCCATCTTTTCATGGAACAATTCCTCCTCCCTGGCCCTCTTTGCCTTTTCAGCTATGGCACGTTCCCGTTTCACTGCCAAATCTGACGAATAATGGGCAAGCACTGCCATCAATATGATTATCAGCACGATATATATCAGACACGCTGCAGTCGATTTGTAAAAAACTGCCTTCACGGTAATAGTCAGCGGATGATGCGTCTCATTCCATATGCCATTCCCGTCAATGCCTTTGATGCGCAGCACATACTTTCCCGCCGGAATATTCTGATACGAAAAAGTCGTACCGCCATCCAGACGGTGCCAGTCATCATCGTAACCCTCCAGCATGTAATACAGGGCATTGGTCGCTGGAGACGAGAACCCCAACAAGCCCATTGAGAAACCGAAATTGTTCTGTTTGTGAGTCAATGTCATCTTGCGCACCTCATTGACATTGACCTTGATAGGCTCATTTATACCGGGATTCACCTTCTTTCCATTGACATAAAATCCTGTCAGCACTATAGGAGGTACTTTTCCGTCCGTATGGAAGAGGCGCGGATTGAAGCCGACTATTCCGTTGTGGGAGGAGAACCATATATTGCCGTCAGGAGTCCGGACCGCAGAATTGCCATCAACGATCTCGTCAAGCAGCCCGTCATCCGCAGTATAATAACGGACTTCGCTGAAAGGCACTGAAAATGAGGTCAATCCATTACTGGTAGCGACCCACATTCTTCCGTCTTCATCACGGATCATGGAATACGCAATGCGGTTGTTTTTCAATTCCGTGCTGCGGAAGGTCGAGAATCTGTCGTTTTCCTTGTCATAAAGCATCAATCCGCCGCCATAGGATCCGGCCCAAAGTTCACCGTCGCGGTCAATGTACAAAGACATGACCTTATCGGCAGGCAAATGCCGGTTGTCGCTTTCCTTGTAATCATAATGGCTGAGCATCCGGTCTTCTTTCACGCTGTAGCGGCATATTCCATCGGCGTAGGAAGCGACCCAAAGAGTGCCGTCCAAAGCTTCAGCCATATCGGTGACGTAAATTCCGCTGAATATCGGCAAAGGGCGGAAATGGTCACTCGATTTGTCGTATTTGATCATTCCCAGCGTGGTGCCTGCCAGAATTTCTCCAGATGAGGTCTTGAATATCTTATGAACTTTATTGTCTTTCCATCCCGTATTCAATCCCCTTCCGTAAGACTTCACATTTCCCGTCTTGACATCAAAACGGAATATTCCCGCCCATGACCCAAGCCATAGCCAATCGCCGTCACTGCAGATGGAGATTATTGACTCCGGGAGCTCAGCCGATCTGCAATTATGAAGCATTCCGTCACATCCCATGTAGAGAAGACCATTTTTCTCGGATACTGCCCATAGCTTTCCGGTGCCGTCAATATCCATATCCACCATATATCCGCCCATAAGTGATTCACCGTCAGCCTCATAATAGCGGTTGAAATTACGTTGGAACGCCGCGGACCAATTGATGCCGGAAGATAAGGTTCCTACCCAAAGCCCATTGGAACGGTCGCAATAAACGGCTTTTACGCTATCGTCCGCCAATGAATACCTGTTGTCAATGCTGTGGGAAAATTTGCGCACGTCCCCGGTAACGGCGTCATAGCGGTAGAGTCCGCTCGTCGTAGCCAGCCAGCCACACGCCCTTGTCATTGTCCAGACTGAGATAAGTCGGTCTAAACCCTTCATCGTTAGATATCAAAGTGGTGAAAGTTCCTGTCCGCAAATCCGCCTGGCAAAGTCCGTTCTGCCATGCCGCGAGATAGACCGTATTGTCCACGGGATTCTGGACCATGGACATTATGTCATCATTGGTTTTCCACCCTTTCAGGTTCACTTTCTCTATATGTTCCAGAGTGCTGTCGGAATGCCACAAATCGGCAAAATAAAGAGAAAACCAGAAATCGCCGCCGCTGTCGATGAGAAACGACCGGATATTGGAGACCAATGTGCTTTTCCCTTTGTCGGAAAAATAGTTCTTCAATGAACCGGACACGCGGTCATACGAAAAAAGTCCGCGCCCGTTCACCGACAGCCATACAATTCCACTCTTGTCAATACAGATATGAGTGACCTTGTTGTCAATGTTCACTCCGTTGTCACTAAGCTTGTCAAGCGGATGGAAAGAATCATCGGCATAGCTGTAAAATGTCGCGCCGGCATCAGTCCCGATCCACACATTACCCTCATTGTCAGGACACAATGCGGTTATGAAGTCAGTATTAAGTCCCAGTTGTTCACGATAATAAGCGACGAATCCGGAGCCGTCGAAGCGATTCAGTCCATCTTCCGTGGACACCCAGACAAATCCGTTGGAATCCTGGGTAATGGCGTTTACGTTATCGAAAGACAATCCGCAATTCTCCGACGTGAAATGCGTAAAACACCAGTCAACGTTTTCTGCAACCGAAGCTGCAGAAAACGTCACCAGCATGGATAAAATCACTATGCCCCTTTTCACAAACCGTATGAATTCCGATTCCAGCATTCAAACGCGCACTAAACCGGGACTAAAGATAATATTATTCAATCGAAAATGATACACTGTTCACTCCGGAATCAGCACAATACAGGTAGAATGGTGCGCCATAGCCCTTGCTGTCCGTATATGGCATTGTACGTTTTGTGAACGTCGCATCGGCTGAAGCCTGGATGCTTCCGTCCGCACACTCCACCTTGACATGAATGAATCCGCTCTTGACGGCATTTTCGAACTTCATGGTCTTTTCTACCACGATACCGCCCCTCTTCATGGCGAAAGAACATTCCATACTGTAATTAGGGTCATTGGAAACAATCATCTGCTTGTCCACAATCTTCCATTCTTCTCCGTCGAGATACTTGATGTTCCAGAACACAGGCTGCTGACGTCCGTAAATCGGGAACTTGACCGTCAATGATGTACCGGCAGCGAATTGCTTGACAGGAATGACGAACTCGAAGTTGTCGCCTGTCCAGACGCCTTTCACACCAGGAGATGAAACCTTACCGCTATTGACTGTCTCAAGTTTCTGCTGATACTTGTCACTCGGGTCAGAAACCTTGTTCCACTGGCAATATGCCTGAGGCTGGGACGGACATGACCAATAACCTGTGCTTACCCATTTCGGCTGAGTCTCAGCAGTAAAATTCTTGACACCGTTTTCTACACCAAGAGGGAATACGACCGGGAATGTAACAGGAACGACACCGTCGGAAGACCTCGTCACATTGACATTGACGATATCCCCTGAGGCTACGACCTTGCCGGCATCAGAATCCTGGTTCAGGAACGATGTCGTATATTGTTTTCCATTGATGTCGGTAAATGTGATGTCGAAACCGCCTGCAGGATTCTCAAACGGCAAGACGACTACCGGCAGCACAGCACCGGTGGCTTCAATTTTGAGGCCTCCTTCAGGAAAATCCAATGTTACCGACTTCCCTTTTCCTGATGTCAATGTAAATTTGTCGTTCTTGATATCCATCGTGCCCTCACCGCACAATGCCCCCTGGAAGAGTGACTCGTCGGAAGGTTTGAATGACAATGATTTCAATGTTGCAGGGACACCTTCTTCCACGATGTCAGCCGGCACGGAAAGATTCAATACAGAAAATGGAGTCTTCACATCGAATTCCACATCAGGAAGTACGGAAACTGCATTTTTCACAGCCAGCATAGGAAGATATCTGATGATTCCGTCGGAATAATTCTGCCGGGCCGGGAGAGACACCTGCATTGCAGATACATCTACATTGTTTTTATAAGGCGATACTGCATAAAAAGAGAAACCGTGGTCTGACTCCCGGGCCTGAATCTTGTCTTCCTCGGACAAAGCGACCAACCTCTGAGGACTTGCAGTTCCTGACACTTTGTATGAAGCAACAGGCTTTTCTCCCATATTCACGCCCTGCTGCCCGTCACGTGCACACAAGGCTACGACTCCGAACTCGGTTCCTTCAGGAATCTCCAGATCGGATTTTAAAGTAAAATTGACATCAATCGTCTCATAATCCAGAGACTTGTTGTTGTCAGAATTGCCGTTGCATGCAGTCAATGCCGCGAGCGCGGCACATAACAGAATACTCTTCTTCATATTTCATTATTAGTTTATCCGTGTCATTTTACAACCCGACAGTCATCCGTCAGGCTCATCGGCAAAGTAACGGAATTATGGTTTGAAGGCATGAAAAAATATCGCCAATTTATGCAACAAAACGAACCACCGCCCTCAGGACTCATGTAAAAGCATTATATTTGCCTCCGTGTGAATTTAACCGCATAGTAGTAACATGAAACGACTTCTAAGCTTTTTGACCATATTGGTCTGCATAACGGCTGAGGGAAAACAGCCGAAGGTCACCAGCCTTCCATTCGGTGAACTATCCACCGGAGAAAGCACCACATTATATACCATAACCAACAGAAGAGGCGCTTCAATGCAGCTTCTCGATTATGGCGCCCGCATTGTCAGCATCATGATGCCTGACAGGAAAGGTCATTACGGCGATGTGGTCGTCGGCTTCGGAGACATTGAAAATTTCGAGAAGAAAGACAGATTCATCGGTCCTGTCATCGGAAGGTTCGGGAACAGGATAAACCACGCAGCGTTCACTCTGGACGGTATCCGGTACGAACTGGTAGCCAATGAGGAATTGGGAGGAGAGCCGGTCCAATGCCATGGCGGCACAATGGGTTTCGACAGATTCATCTGGGATGCCACGCCTGTAAAGGAAGAAGGGCGCACAGGAGTAAGGTTCCACAGGGTCAGTCCGGACGGCGAGCAAGGCTTTCCGGGTACCATGGATGTAAATGTAACCTATTGGCTGACAGACGACAACACAGTGCGTGTCGAGTATGAAGCCTCGACGGACAAACCGACAGTAGTCAATCTTTCCAACCACACATATTTCAACCTCAAGGGCAATGAAGGCGGATACGTCATGGACCATCTGCTTCAGGTAGAAGCTGACACTTGCATACAGAACAATGCACAATTCTGCCCCGACATCCTGCGCCACGTGGACGGCAGTCCTTTCGATTTCAGGGAGCCGCACCGGGTGGACTACCGCATCGACATGCCTGACGAGCATCTCAGGATAATGAGAGGAATGTCAGCCTGCTGGGCAGTCAGGAATTGGGACGGAACATTGAGAAAAGCGGCAGATCTCTATGAACGCAAGTCCGGTCGCGGCATGCAGACATGGACTACGGAGCCGGCTTTGCTCACATTTACCGGAAGAAGTTTCGACGGGACATATAAAGGAAAATACGGGCCGATCGAGAAATTCGGTGGAATGCTCATGGAGACCATCCACTTTCCCGACAGCCCGAATCAACCCCGTTTTCCGAGCACGGTCCTGAGACCGGGCCAGAAGTATCATTCCGTCACGGAATTCCGTTTCTATACGAAATGACCTGCAGGTGAAACGTCTCTCCTACTAAAGCACTGCCATGATGGAGCCTACGAGGGCAAGGATGGCATAGAACTCAGGAAGAGCAGCGTAGATAAGAGTATTTGTCATGACGCTGTGGCCCTGACTTTCACCCACGATACCGTTGGCGCAGACCTGGCCCTGACGGATAGCGGAGAAAAGACATACGAGACCTACTGCAAGACCCACTCCGAAGAGCTTTGGGCCCATAACAGTGAAGTCCGGCTTGAAGACAACGAGCCAAAGGAGGAATCCTACGAATCCGTAGAGACCCTGTGTTGCAGGAAGAGCGGAGAGAATCATGTAAGTGGATGACTTCTCAGGATTCTTCTTGAGAGCGCCCTCTGCAGCATTGGCAGCGATGGTGGTTCCGTAGCTGGAACCGATACCGGCAAGGCCGAGCATAAGGCCAAGACCGAGATAACCGAGAATTTCGTTCATAGTTCTTAATTATTGTTTATCATTATTTTGTTTTCGTCAAAGGGTTGTATTTCAGTCCGGTACCCTCATAACCGGAATTCTTGAAGTACTCCACGAACGTAAGACGCAGCGGGTGTACGAATGCGCCCAGGCAGGACATGGCGAGGTTCAGCACGTGGCCGAAAATCAGTATCACGATGCAGAACACCCAGTTCACGCCGGGTACAGGGATATCCAATATCATGGTACCCATGATGTTGAACGCATTGCCGAGCATACCTCCGGCAAGACCGAGCGCATACAGACGGATGTAGCTGAGTACGTCGCCCATAAGGCCGGTAACCATGTTATAGGTATCCCAGAGACCTGAGCCGATGTTCACCAACGGATTGCGCCCCGGAGTATTGAACACGAAGATCGCCAATGAACTGACTGCCGCCAAAGCGATGATCACCCACTTGAACGCGACCTCGGAAAGGACTTCCGTCATACCGAGAGCAATCACGATGATGCCGCCCACAATCAGAGTGGTCCAGCCCCAAGTGGAAACCGTCTTGCTGAATCCGAAGCGTTTGGTGTAGTTAACCGTCTTGATGATCATGGCAAGACAGATGTGCAGCACACCGATAGCCACGGCAAGCACCATCTGGACAGGGAATCCGGCTATCTTGCCTTCCGGGAACCATCCGTCCACGCAGAGCGCCTTAAGCCACTCCGGAGTCCAGGATGCTTCGAGAATGCTCATTCCGAAGAATGTCCCGAGGAACAGTCCCACGAAGAACGTCATTCCGCCGAGGAAACCGATAAGCCTGTACATCTTGCCCAGACTCGTGCCCTGCATCTTCAGTTTCATGAACAATGCAATGAGCATGAGCACGATACCGTATCCGGCATCACCCATACACATGGCAAAGAACAGCATGAAGAACGGACCGAGCACAGGCGTCGGGTCGAATTCATCATAAACCGGCATGCCGTACATTCCGGTCAGCACCTCGAAATTCTTGGCGAACCAGTTGTTGTGCAGCTTGATAGGAGGATTGTCCTCCTTGGTAGCCGGCTCGTGGATGTAATATATTCCGAGAGCGTCGAACGCATCACATAGCCTCTTGTCATCCTCAGTCGGAGCGAATCCGGTAACTACGGCAAGATGACTGTCAGCCGCCATTTCTGTAGCAGACTCGGCCAGATACAGGTCAAGCGATCCAAGTTTCTCATTGTAACGCTGTCTGAGTTCTCCGATGCAGCCTTTCAGATTGCCGAGCAGCTTTTTCCGCTCAGAGAGTTTCGTCTCCAGATCCTTGATGGTGAGTTCCATTTCATTGACAGAACCCTCAGGAGCCGCCATAGGCTCGATCGGGAAGCTGTACTCTTCAGAAACAGGAGCCACAGTCACGAAGAACACGGTCGTATCCGTCTCGCTGACCACCTGCAACGGCTGGATTTCAGCCCACGCGGGGTCGAACTTCTTCTTCTGGCAGCTGTAGAAGCGTATTTTCAGTCCCTGAGCCTCCAATCTTCCGATGGCCTCAGTGCTGAACTGCCCCCACGGCTTGCGGGCAGAAAGTTCCTTTTTTGCGGAAGACAGCTCATTCTTGAGTTCCTCCACATCAGCCTGAGCCTTCAGCGCAGCCTCGACAGGGTCGCCGTCGAACCTGAAGCCCTTTTCCGGTTCAGCGTCACAGCTGTTCAGAACAGCCAGAGCCTTCTTCACGGTATCTGCCTCACTCAGGAGCGCCTCTGACTTCTCGTCCACCGGTTTGACGGAACGGGTTATGTCAATGACTCCGAGATCCTGGATTTTCGACAAGAATTCCTCAGTCTGCCCGGAAAGCAGAATAAAGGAGTATTTGGTCATCGGACTAATCATTCTGCAGCTCCTCCATAGCTTCTTCCTCTTCGTGACGGCTCTTGACAATCTTGGATGAAGCCTTGCTCAGGTTCTCCTCATCCTCCATATATCTCTTGATTTTTCTGATAGCCTCCTGATACCCGGGAATCTGGACCTTCTCATACAGGTTCACCTTCTGAGTGGTCTTCTTCCTCTGGTAATCCAGAATACGGCTCTTTTCCTGATACACTTCCGATTCGATGCCCAGACGGGTAAGCTCCTTCAGGATGGAGACTCCGTCGGCATACCAGGCCGGCTTCACAAAGGCATTGAAAGGATGTATCTCATAATGGATATCCTTCAGCTCCGGAGTTTTCACACCGGCGAGCTTCACAGTGACCAGATCGACATCCGTTATGGAAATCAGGTCAGGCTGGAACTCATTCCACAGTGCCGCCAGATAGTCGTATTTCTGCATTGAGGCATTCAGTTCCTCAACAAGTTCTTCCGAACGTTCCTTGGCCTTGCGGACCTCGAGGCGCAGGGCTGATTCCTTGTTCTGAAGAGTAGGAAGAGCCTTCTGACGCATCTTCAGCTGCTTGCCGAGGTTGTTCAGAGAAGTCTTGTTGTACTGGAATTTAATTGCCATATCAAACTTTCAATTGATGGTCAAAACATTGACCTTTAAACTTTCCAATACTTGTCTGTCAATGCCTGCTTGATACCTGTCTCAGCCTTGGTGAAGTACTTTCCGAAAAGTTGCCAGGCCGTGTCAAGCATCTCAGTGATAGTGATGTTCACATCGATTGACAGAAGTCTTGTAGCATATTCTTTCGCATACGCGAGACAACGGTGGTCGTAGTCGCTCAAGTCGAAACCGTTCTCCAGCTTCGTCTTGGCATTCTGCGCATCCGCATAAAGACGCACGCTCGCATTCATCACCTGACTGTGGTCCTCGCGGGTCTTCTTGCCCTGCACGAGCTGTTTGAGTCGGGACAATGAGCGGAACGGGTCAATGATGACCTTGCCTGAATCCGCATCTGCACGCAGATAGAGCTGACCTTCAGTAATATAACCGGTATTGTCAGGAATAGCGTGGGTGATGTCACCGTCATTCAATGTGGTCACTGCGATAATAGTGATGGAACCGCCTGACGGAAGCTGCACGGCCTTCTCGTAAATCTTCGCGAGGTCGGAATACAGAGAACCCGGCATGGAGTCCTTTGACGGAATCTGATCCATACGGTTGGACACGATACTGAGCGCATCCGCATACAATGTCATGTCGGTCAGCAGCACCAGCACCTTCTCGTTCTTGTCCACGGCGAAATACTCAGCGGCAGCCAATGTCATGTCCGGAATGAGCAACCGCTCTACAGGAGGTTCCTCAGTCGTATTGATGAAACTGATGATCTTGTCCAATGCACCGGCAGACTCGAAAGCGTGACGGAAGAACAGGTAGTCGTCATTGGAAAGACCCATGCCCCCAAGAATGATCTTGTCCACATCCGCACGCAGAGCCACATCCGCCATCACTTTGTTGTAAGGCTGGTCAGCGTCCGCGAAGAAAGGAATCTTCTGGCCGGAAACGATGGTATTGTTCAGGTCAATGCCGGCAATACCAGTAGGAATCAGCTCTGAAGGCTGACGTCTCTTGTACGGGTTCACTGACGGACCGCCGATTTCACGTTCCTCACCCTCAACCTCAGGACCGCCGTCGATAGGATGTCCGTAAGCATTGAAGAAACGGCCTGAAAGCTGTTCGCTCACCCTCAGCACAGGAGGTTCGCCGAGGAATGACACCTCCGCGTTCGTAGGGATGCCTTCTGTACCGGAGAACACCTGAAGAGTAACAGAATCACCCTTGGTCTTCACCACCTGGGCCAGACGGCCATCCACTGTTGCAAGCTCGTCATTGGCCACGCCTGTCGCCTTGAGGGACACGGTCGCCTTGGTGATAGCATCGAGCTGCGTATATGTTCTCTGGAATGCTTTATTTGCCATTTTCTTCCAATAGTTTAGAGAGTTCAGAATTATATTTCTCGAATGCCTCGCTATGGAACTGGGAGTAGTTCATCTGACGCAAGTCATTGATAAGTTCCTTGAAGAAGTTGCGGCACTGCTCGAAATCCTCGAATGAGAATTCCCTGTCGCAGATATCGAGAATCAGATTCAACATGAATTTCTGACGATCAAGAGGACAGAGGCTGTCCACGGCGTCGAACGCGTCCTGCTGGAGGAACACGAAGTCCAGAAGCTCGGACTTCCAGAAAGTCTCGTGATAGTTCATCGGCACGCCGTCGTCACCGAGGATATTGATCTGCTCGGCAGCATCACGTCCCTGACGGACAATGTTCTTGGCGCGGTTCACCATCTCAGTCCAGCCTTTTTCGATCTTCTCGTCGAGGAACTCCTGAATTTCAGGATATTCCAGATACTTGGAGTAAGAGTCGATAGGATTCACTGCCGGATATCTTTTCTGGTCGGCACGGTTCTGCTCCAATGCATAGAAACAGCGCGCAGCCTTCTTGGTGGACTCGGTCACAGGCTCCTTGAGGTTACCGCCGGCCGGAGAAACCGTTCCGATGAAGGTGACAGCTCCGGTCTTGCCGTTGTTGAGCACGACCATACCCGCACGGGCGTAGAAGTTGGAAATGATGGATGACAGATCGACCGGGAAAGCATCGGCGCCCGGAAGTTCCTCCATACGGTTACTCATTTCCCTCAACGCCTGAGCCCAACGTGATGTGGAGTCAGCCAGAAGCAGACATTTCAGGCCCATGGCGCGATAATACTCGCAGATCGTCATTGCCGTATATACAGATGCCTCACGGGCAGCTACAGGCATGTTGGACGTGTTGCAGATGATGGTAGTCCTCTCCATCAGCTTTCTTCCGGTATGAGGATCGACCAGTTCAGGGAACTCGGTGAAGATCTCCACGACCTCATTCGCACGCTCGCCGCACGCAGCCATCACGATGACATCCGCGTCACCCTGCTTGGCTATCGCATGCTGAAGCACAGTCTTGCCGCAGCCGAAAGGTCCCGGGATGAAGCCCGTACCGCCTTCGGCGATCGGATTGAGCGTGTCAATGACCCTGACACCTGTTTCCATAATCCTGTTCGGTCTCGGCTTCTCCTTATAGGATTTCACAGCCACCTTTACAGGCCATTTCTGTACCATCGTCACAGGCACATCATTGCCCTGCGCGTCTGTCAGCACAGCCACAGTGTGGTCGATATTGTATTGTCCGGCAGCGGCGACGCTCTTCACGGTGTATGTTCCCTTGAATGAGAACGGCACCATTATCTTGTGAGGCAGCCAGCCTTCCTTGACTTCACCCAGCCAGTCTGCAGCCGAAACCGTGTCGCCCGGCTTTGCGACAGGTTCGAAGTCCCAGAGCTTTTCGTGGTCGAGCGGAGATGTGTATTCACCCCTTTTCAGGAACACGCTCTCCATAGTCGCCAAATTGTTCTGAAGACCGTCATAGATACTTGAAAGAAGACCAGGTCCCAATGTAATCTCAAGCATCCTGCCTTCAAACTCGACAGAATCACCGTTTTTCAGACCACGGGTACTTTCAAACACCTGGACAGAAGCATTACGGCCTTTCACCTTGATAACCTCGGCAAGAAGCTTAGTTTCGCCCAAAGTTATATAGCAGAGCTCATTTTCCGCCACCGGTCCGTCCACTGTGACCGTGACAAGATTCGAGACAATGCCCGTTACCTTTCCTGTTGTTTTCATTTATAGTTGTTTAATTTTTATTCAATGTATGCTGTTATGCGTCTTATGCGCCTACAGCCTTGTCTGCTGCCTCCCGGATTCCGGTATAGGAGCCGCTGACACCCTCCACAAGACGCGCGAACATCTGTTTTCCTGTTTCAGGATCCAGTTTCAGCCATCTTGCTACAATGTTCAGGCGGGCAATGAACCCGAGTATGACATTTATGTCGAAATAATCAAAAGTGGTGATGGACTCTATCTTGGACCACATCAGGTCATCCATTCCGCGTTCACGGGAAAGGATATCCTCCTGGTTCAGGACAGCGTCCAGTTTCTGGGCCTCTTCGAACTCGCCTTCCGCTTCCATGAAAATATCTGTGTCGGCGGGACGTTCCAGCGCACGGTTCAGGTATCTGACCTTGGCATTGCGGACATTCAGGTCGAATTTGAAATAATCCCTTATGAAACTGTTCTTCGCTTTCAATGCTTTCTGATAGAATTCCAAGTCGAGGTTGGCCCAGTCAAAGCCGGCTATCAGAACATCGATCAGAGCATTGTCCTCTTTCGAGCACAACTCCCTGATTTCCTGTACTATAGCCTCAACTCCCGCAGCATCGGCACCCTTCCAATCAGGTGCAATGTCCGGCAGACCGGCAATGATATATTCGTAATTGTTCATTGAAAGGGACATTAGAAACTATTCTCCGAAAAGCAGTTTTCGAGTAGCCGGACGAAGATATTCGCTGATGAGTTCCTTGAATGTCTCGTCTGTCAGACTGATGAAATAGCCTCCGTCCTTAGGGCCGATGGTGAAACCGCCTGCGATCCTCTTGGTGAATGTCGCATTCACGCCACCTTTGAGAATCGATGTCAATTCTCCTTTGACGAACGGCTCAAGTGATGCCTTGAGTGATTCAGGAAGAACAAGTTCCAGATCCGCAGCATTCTCAGAATCGAACTTCTGGGCAACTGCCTTGATGATTTCCTTAACGAAAGCTTCCTCCGAAAGAGACTTTTCCACTGCTGCAGCATTCATCTTGAACACCACCAGGTCTTCGATGTCCTTCTTTGTAGCCTGAATGCTCTGTGACGCAGCCATCTTCAGATCTCCGGTCACCTTGACCTTGAAATCAGCTGCTTCCTTTTCAGCTTTGGCTCTGATTTCATCAGCCTCTTTCTGTGCTGCAGCTACGATGTCGGCAGCCTCTTTACGGGCATTGGCTAAAATCTCTTCGCCTTCTTTCTTACCCTTGGACAAGCCCTCGTTATAAAGCTTGTCCGTCAATTCCTGTAATTTGTTCTCCATATAGGATATATGATTTAATCGTTTTTATTCAATTATCTGACAAAAGTACTAATTTTGGCTCTATCCTCAAAGTTCGGGTTCTTTTTTGCGAAAAAAGGAACATCTATTCAGCAAAAGCGGAAAATCACTTTGCTGAAACTTCATTGAGCCAAATCTCGAGAGACTGGAAAAAGACCGGTCTCCAGGCGCCCAACTTGTCCTTTCCGAACTCAGGGGTAGTAAATCCCCAGCCGTGTCCGCCATAAGGATAGACATAAATCAGGGCAGGCACATTGTGTGCCACAAGCGCATCATAATACAGGAAACTGTTTTCAGGAGCTACGATATTGTCACCCGTGCTGAGCGCGAGGAATGTAGGAGGAGTGTCTGCAGAAACATTGTTCTGAAGAGAATAATGATACATCAGTTCCTCGTACTTCGCCTTTTTCACCAAGTAATCCTTGACAGGAAGGTTCTCGTCCAGCCATTTGGATTCCTTGCCTATGAGATTGTCGTGAGTACCCTTGTGTGTCAGGGACAAATCCATAGTAATTACAGGATAAATGAGCACAGAGAAGTCAGGCCTTGTCACAGTGTCCACGAAAAGCGTTGAAGCGGAAGCGGCAAGATGTCCGCCGGCTGAGAAGCCCATCACGCCTATCTGGTTCACGCCCCACTCCTGCGCATGCGCGCGGCAATATCTGAAAGCGTTCTGCACATCGTTCAGAGGCACGTTCCAGTGTCCGTTAGGAAGGCGGTATTTCACCACGCAGACAGAAATTCCGCGCTTAACGAGCCAGTCTGCCACATAAGCGCCCTCATTGAATGTAGAAAGATTTTTGTAACCGCCGCCCGGGCAGACCACAATCATCTGGCCATTAGGCTTTTTCGGCAGATAGATATCTATCCTCGCATTGTCTCCGACCTTGGACATTGTCCCGGATGCTTTCATTTCCTCCGGCTCCGCGATCTTGTTCGACTCGCCCGGTCCGAGAGTGATGGTCTTTCCGTTCTCTTCAATGCCCTTGTTGACTTTCTGACCTTCAGGATAAAGTACCAATGTCATGTTAGGACGAAGTTTTGTCGCCGGCTCGAACGGCTCGGCAGCATTGGCTACAACAGGTGAAACTGCTACGGCCAATGTCATAAGGATGGAATTAAAAGTTTTCATAATTATTATATGGTTTTCAATTTTTCTGACAATGTTTCTTTCAGCAGCACGCATATCTGCTTGCCAGAAAACTCCGGAAGCGGGTTGAAATGCACGTCGAAAGCAAATCCCGGAAGACGCACGGGCATCTGGAGCAGTGTCCCGTCAGCCAATTCGTTTTTCACGGCCTGCGCAGGTACGATTCCCACTACGGAAACAGAGTCCCTGACTATGGACTTGACAGCCTCCACGGAATCCGAGAAGATTATGGTACGCGCTTCCAGATCCGGGGTAAGAAACGGCCTGTAGCCGCTCCATACTGCGAATTTATTGGAAACAGGAATACCGGCTATAGTAGAAAAAGGCTTGGCAGTCTGTTCGTCATCTTCCTCAGATACCGCCGCCGAATTTACTGAACGGTTATGCTTAGAGGCCACCACAAAGGCATCCATGACGCCCACCAGATGGCTTTCGCCTTCAAAATCAATGGTTTCCGGACTCGGTGAAACAGAGATTTCCACATCCGCGTCCTGAGGTGTCCCGAAATGTGTGCCCGGCACATCCCCTTCCTCGTCGGTGGTCTTGTCGTGGACGGAAATCGAGGTCAGTTCGATGGAAAGTTCCGGCATTGCACCGGAAAGCATTGACAATGTCTCAGGCAGCAGATAGGACGCGAGTACCGGATCGGCCGCTATCTTTATGGGTTTCCCGGCATTGATCCGTCCCTGCTCTCCGAACATTCCGGCGGCAGCCGAGTACCAGTACTGGATTTTTTCAGCATATTCCAGAAAGACGACGCCCTGGCTTGTCAGTGTCGCCTCTCCCCTGTTTCTGCTGATCAATGTGGCGCCAGTTTCTTTTTCCAATGCGCTTATATTCTGGCTCACGGCAGGCTGGGATATGCCGAGATGCTTGGAAGCTTTCGTAAAACTTCCTGTCTTTGCGACAGTTATGAATACCTTGAGTCTGAAATCCTCAAACATTATGTTCCAGTAATTACGTAATCATACAAAGGTAATCATTTTTGGCAGAAGAATTGTAATATGTTATCTTTGTGAGATGAACAATTTTAAAAACTCATTATAGATGAAAAAGTTTGTACTAATCATTGCGGCATTGTTTTCAGTGACGGCATTCTCATTGTCGGCACAGAACCAGCAGCTGCCGAATGACCCTTCCGTAAAAAAGGGAAAGTTGGAGAACGGTCTGACCTATTATATAATGCATAACAGTCAGCCGGCCAACAGGGCGGAGTTCTACCTAGCCACCAACGTCGGAGCCATCCAGGAAACACCTGACCAGGACGGACTCGCCCACTTCCTCGAGCATATGTGCTTCAACGGCACCAAGAATTTCCCCGGAAAGGGAATCCTGGACTACCTGCAGAGTATCGGCGCCTCTTTCGGAGGCAATGTCAATGCTGCCACAGGTGTGGAGCAGACCACCTATATGCTCAACAACATTCCGCTCGTGAGACCTACCGTAGTGGATTCCTGCATCCTCATCATGCACGACTACTCACACTTCGTGACCTGCGATCCTAAAGAAATAGACGCGGAGAGAGGTGTCATCATCGAGGAAAGAAGAACCAGAAGGAACGCTTCATGGAGAATGTATGAAAAATCCAAGCCGTATCTTTATGGTGATTCCAAATATGCGGGCTGCTCGCTTATCGGAAGCCAGGAGAATCTGGAGACCTTCAAGCCTGAGAGCCTCACAAACTTCTACCACACATGGTACCGTCCTGACCTCCAGGCACTCATCGTTGTCGGCGACATTGACGTGAACTATGTGGAGGCCGCCATCAAGCGCATCTTCTCAGACATTCCGGCACCGGTAAATCCGAAGGCGAAGGACGTCATCAGGATTCCGGACAATGAGGCTCCGTCCATCGGCGTCATCACCGACCCGGAGGCAGTAAGCACCTCTGTAGAGGTTTACTGGAAGAGCGAAGCCATGCCAGAGGAGTTCAACAGCACCATGCAGGGCGAATTGACAGACCTCCTCAAGAGCCTGATTTCCAGCATAATGAACGAAAGGCTCAGCGACATTGCAGCGAAAGCTGACGCTCCTTTCTCAAGTGCAGGTTTCGGCATCGGCAACATGTGCGAGACGATGGAAGTCACTATGGGACAGGCTGCCTGCCACGAAGGTGAAGCGCTTGTCGCATTCAAGGCATTGCTGACGGAAATCGAGAAGATGAAGAGATTCGGATTCAGCAGCGACGAAATCGCGAGAGCGAAATCTGAACTTCTTTCCGCTTACGAAAGTGCAGCCAAGAGTGCTGACAGCAGGAAGAACGAGGAACTTGTGCAGCCGTTGATCAACAATTTCTTCGACAACTATGCCTACATGCACCCTCAGACAGAATATGAAATCGTAGAGCAGCTCCTTCCTATGCTCCAGGACCAGATGATCAACCAGGTCGTAGCCCAGTTCATTCCTGAGAACAATCTGGTCGTCCTCTACAAAGGCCCTGAGAAAGAAGGACTTGTGACTCCTACCGTAGAGGATTTCAGCAAGGCCATTGAAGAGGTTGAATCTTCAGACATCAAGGCCAATGCCGTAGAGTCGATCGACTCCGACTTTCTCGACGAGAGCAAGCTCAAGGGAAGCGCAGTGAAATCCATCTCAAGGTCAGAGCTCCACGGCAGCACCGTATTGACACTCAAGAACGGCCTCAAGGTCATTCTCCGTCCTTCACAGGATGAGAAGAACAGCATCATCTTCAACCTTTACAAGAAAGGTGGACTGTCAATGATTCCTACCGAGGACCTGAGCAGTTTCGACGACAATGTCTGGGGTCTTTTCCTGAACTGCAGCGGTATTTCCAAATTCCCTGAGACCACTGTAACCAAGATGCTTGCAGGCAAGAACGTTTCCGTAGCGCCTTATATAAATTCTCTGCGCCACGGTGTTTCCGGAAGCAGCACTACCAAGGATCTGGAGACGGCCCTGCAGCTCACCTACCTGTACTTCGCAGACCCACGTTTCGACCAGGCCGAGTTCGACCAGGCCATCAAGAAGCTTCAGAGCATCGTTCCCAACTATGTGAAACAGCCGAGCTACAAGTTCAGCAAGGAGCTCCAGAGCACTCTCTACGGCGAGAATCCTCGTAAGACTCTCATCACCGAGAAGACATTGGAAGAAGCCAGCCTCGCTACTATCGAGAAGGATTACAGGATGCTGTTCCATGATGCTGCCGGCGCTACCGCCATCTTCTGCGGTGACTTCGACATTGACACGGTTCTTCCTCTGATCCAGAAATATCTCGGTTCCATCAACAAGGGCAAGCGTCCTTTCGAATGCAAATATGAGAAGCCTGCGATTCTTTCCGGCAAGGCCACAAATGACTTCAAGACAGATATGCAGACACCGAAAGTGACTGTTATCGAGGTATTTGACGCGATTCTTCCGGAATACAGAGTACTGGATGACGTAGCTCTTTCTGCAGCCACTTACATTCTCGACATGAGATACACCAAGTCTCTCCGTGAGGACGAGGGCGGCACATACGGCGCATCCGCCCATGGTTCAATGACCAATGAGCCTAAGGCTGAGGCTCTTCTCCAGGTATATTTCGACACCAAGCCGGCTGCTGCGGACAAGCTCGTAAGCCTCAGCCTCGAGGGACTCAACAACCTCGCTGAGGAAGGTCCTACCGCAGAGGAGTTCGACATGACTGTGAAGAATCTGAAGAAGAACATCCCTGAGTCCAAGCTCAACAACAGATACTGGCTCAGAGCCCTGAAGGAGTACGACCTGTTCGGATATGACTACGACAAGGAGTACGAGGAGGCTGTAAACAACCTCAAACCTTCTGACATTCAGAACATTCTGAAGACAATCCTCGCTTCCGGCACTGCCAAGACGGTGATTATGCGTCCTGACAAGGCTGCTGAAGCAGAATAGTGATACGGGGCGGCGCTCTGCCGCCCATAATTGAAACCGCCGCGAAGTCAGTTGTCTGCTTCGCGGCGATTTTTATGTTGTACTGTCGATTACCGGAACGGTGTTCTTGTCAGAGCCGCTACTTCAGCTCACCTGCAAGACGCAGAAGATATTGGCCATAGTCATTCTTCGCCATCGGGGCTGCTACCTCCACGAGTTTCTCTCTGGTTATCCAGCCGTTATTATATGCGATGTCCTCGAGGCAGGCGATCTTCAGGCCCTGGCGTTTTTCTATCACCTCCACGAATGTGGACGCTTCCGAAAGAGACTCGTGGGTGCCTGTATCAAGCCAGGCGAAACCGCGCTGGAGAGTCTTGACATGGAGCTTTCCCCTGGACAAGAACTCCTGATTCACAGATGTTATCTCCAGTTCTCCCCTCGCTGAAGGGCGCACGTTCTTGGCCACTTCCACCACTTCATTCGGATAGAAATACAGGCCTACCACCGCATAATTGCTCTTGGGATTCTCCGGTTTTTCCTCGATGCTCAGGCACTTTCCTTCCGCGTCGAATTCAGCCACGCCGTAACGCTTGGGATCACTTACCTGATAGCCGAAAACGCAGGCCTCGGAGTGATTTTCGACCAATGAGACGGTATCCCTGAGCATTCCGGTAAAGCCGGAACCGTAGAAGATATTGTCTCCCAGCACCATGCACACATCGTCTTTTCCGATGAATTCCTCACCTATTATGAATGCCTGTGCCAGACCGTCCGGCGAAGGCTGCTCGGCATATTCGAAATGGACTCCGAACTGGCTGCCGTCCTCCAAGAGGCGACGGAAGCCCGGCAGATCCTGGGGCGTGGAGATTATGAGTATTTCCCTGATTCCGGCAAGCATGAGCACGGAAATAGGGTAATAAATCATAGGCTTGTCATATATCGGGATGAGCTGCTTGCTTATTCCCTTGGTTATAGGATACAGACGAGTACCGCTGCCACCTGCCAAAACAATCCCTTTCATCGAAAAATCATTTAAATTGTTACATATTGTTACAGATTCAGCGAATATAATTATTATATTTGTTTCTGACGCAATAAGAATTGAGAAAATGGATGTGATAAAGACGGAACTCGAGGGCGTTTATGTCATTGAGCCGAAAATTTTCAGGGACGGGCGCGGATATTTCTTCGAAAGTTTCTCGCAGAGAGAGTTCGACGAGAAAATCGGCCACGTGGTATTTGTACAGGACAATGAGTCATTGTCTTCTTATGGTGTAATGAGGGGGCTCCATTTCCAGAGACCGCCATATGCACAGAGCAAACTGGTACGCTGCGTGATGGGTACGGTTCTGGACGTGGCAGTGGACATCAGGGAGGGTTCGCCTACCTACGGAAAGCACGTAGCAGTGGAACTTTCCGAGGAAAACCACAGGCAGCTCTTCATCCCGCACGGATTTGCACACGGATTTGCAGTGCTGAGCGAAAAGGCATTGTTCCAGTACAAATGCGACAATTTCTACCATCCTGAGGCGGACGGCGGCATAAGCATCCTGGACAGCAGCCTCGGAATCGACTGGAAAGTCCCGCAGGAGGTGGCCATATTGAGCGAAAAGGACACCAGACATCCTCTCCTGAAAGACTTTGTCACACCGTTCAGAAAAGGAACAGAATTTTAAGAGATATGAAGCATTACAGCAGAGCGATTGTCATCACAGGCGGCGCAGGTTTCATCGGAAGCCACGTCGTCAGACTGTTTGTGAACAAATATCCTGATTATCACATCATCAACATTGATAAGCTCACCTATGCCGGAAACCTGGCGAACCTCGACGACATCAAGGACAGGCCGAACTACACGTTCCTCAAGGCGGACATCTGCGACTTCGAGACGGTTCTCCAGACGCTCAGGCGCTACGATGTGGACGGCATCATCCATCTCGCCGCGGAATCGCACGTGGACCGCTCAATCAAGGACCCGTTCACTTTCGCGCGGACCAATGTAATGGGCACATTGTCAATGCTTCAGGCCGCCAAAATCTTCTGGGAGAGCCAGAAGGAGCCGTGGAAGATGAGCCGTGTCAATGCAGATGGAGACGAAGTGTGCACAGATTGCCGGTTCTACCATATTTCTACGGACGAGGTTTACGGCGCACTGGAACTCACTGACCCTCAGGGCATCGAGACTCCATTTTCCACCAAGGCATCGTCCGCGCACCACCATGCTTACGGGCAGGAGTTCTTCACGGAGGAGACCAAATATCAGCCTCATTCGCCATACTCTGCGTCCAAGGCATCGTCAGACCATTTCGTGAGGGCGTTCCACGACACATACGGTATGCCGACGATTGTTACGAACTGCTCGAACAACTATGGTCCGTACCAGTTCCCGGAAAAGCTTATTCCTCTGTTCATCAACAATATACGCCACCGCAAGCCGCTCCCCGTCTATGGCACCGGAGAGAATGTGCGTGACTGGCTGTATGTGGAAGACCACGCGAGGGCCATTGACCTTATCTTCCATAAGGGAAAGGTCGCCGATACCTATAATATAGGAGGGTTCAACGAGTGGAAGAACATTGACATCATCAAGGTCCTGATCGCGACTACGGACAGGCTGCTCGGCCGTGAGGAAGGTGCTGACAATGACTTGATTACTTTCGTGACCGACAGAAAGGGCCACGATATGCGCTATGCCATTGACTCGAGAAAGCTCCAGAGGGAACTCGGATGGGAGCCTTCACTTCAGTTCGAGGAGGGCATAGAAAAGACCGTCAAGTGGTATCTTGAGCATCAGGACTGGCTGGACAATGTCACCAGCGGCGACTACCAGAAGTACTACGAAAAGATGTACGAGGTCTATGCCAATGTGGATCTGTACCAGTCGAACAGCCTGCGTACTCCTTCGTCGATTTCCACTTTGTGATGCCAGCCGAGGCTGTGGAGTTTGGAGACGTCAATGAGTTTGCGCGGGGTTCCGTCCGGCTTGGATTCGTCGAACACTATTTCACCTCCAAAGCCTACCGCATCAGCCACGAGTGAAGACAACTCGCGGATAGTCAGTTCTTTACCTGTACCGACATTGATATGGCAATTCCTGATCTCGCCGAGAGACGGAATCGCTCCGCCGCGTCCTTCACTGTTGTTGCGGTTCACTGCCCCGTCGGTTCTCGCGCCGTAGAAGACTGAACTGTATTTGTCAATGCCGATGATGTCGCTGAAATCCACATTGAGCAGGACATGTACGCTGGCGTCAGCCATGTCTTCGCTCCAGAGGAACTCGCGAAGCGGCTTTCCCGTGCCCCAGAGCACTACTTTATTGTCGCTGATTCCGTAGAATGCCAATGCTTCCAATATCCTTTCGCGCGGGTTTGAGCCGTCCACATTACCCTCGCCGATGATGGCGCGGAGCTTATTGTCCGGATTTATCGGGCGGCGGTCCATATCCGTTCCGATGGCATGCCAATCGCGGGCGTGCAGCAGTTTTGCGAGGTAGATTTTCCTCATCATCGCCGGCATCACGTGGCTGTTCTCCAGATGGAAGTTGTCATTCGGCCCGTAAAGGTTGGTCGGCATGACGGCGATGTAATTCGTTCCGTACTGGAGGTTGTAGCTCTCGCACATCTTCAGGCCTGCGATTTTCGCTATCGCATACTCTTCATTGGTATATTCAAGCGGTGAGGTCAGCAGGGCGTCCTCCTTCATCGGCTGAGGCGCATTTTTCGGATAGATGCAGGTGGAACCGAGGAAGAGCAGCTTCTTCACTCCGCAGCGGTAGGCATTGCTTATGACATTGCACTGCATCTTCATATTCTGCATTATGAAATCCGCACGGTACAATGAATTGGCCATGATTCCGCCCACGAATGCTGCCGCCAGCACCACCGCATCCGGTTTTTCTTCATCGAAGAAGCGTTCCACGGCATACTGGTCGGTCAGATCCAGTTCGCTGTGGGTCCGGCCAACAAGGTTCGTATAACCGCGGCTCAGGAGATTGTTCCAGATTGCAGAGCCCACGAGGCCTCTGTGCCCCGCGACATATATTTTGCTGTTCCTGTCGAGCATTTCCAGTTGTTTTACGTATTTTACGTGCTTCTTTACGATTATTTTACGATGCCTTTTTCGAGGTATTCCACGAGGTTCGTGCGGACTTTTTCACTGGCATTGTCCCCGGCGACCTTGGCCATGTCGGCATCGACCATTATCTTCACGAGTTCTTCAAATGATGTCTTGGCAGGGTTCCAGCCGAGTTCCGCCTTCGCTTTCGTAGGGTCGCCCCAGAGATTCACGACGTCTGTAGGACGGTAGAAATCCGGTGACACCTCGACGATGACTTTCCCCGTTTTCTTGTCAATGCCTTTTTCGTCAGCGCCTTCGCCGACAAATTCGAGGTCAATGCCCACGTGCTTGAATGCCAGGTAGCAGAACTCCCTTACGCTGTGCTGCACGCCTGTCGCTATCACGAAATCCTCAGGCTTCTCGTGCTGGAGGATGAGCCACATACATTCCACATAGTCCTTGGCATAGCCCCAGTCTCTCAGTGAGGACAGGTTGCCGAGATAGAGTTTCTCCTGCTTGCCCTGGGCAATGCGTGCCGCGGCAAGTGTAATCTTGCGAGTAACGAAGGTCTCGCCACGTCTTTCGGACTCATGATTGAACAGGATTCCCGAGCAGCAGAACATGCCATACGCCTCACGATATTCCTTCACTATCCAGAAGCCGTAGAGTTTGGCGACTGCATAAGGGGAATAAGGATGGAACGGAGTGTTCTCATTCTGAGGCACTTCCTCTACTTTTCCGTACAACTCGGATGTGGAGGCCTGATACATACGGCAGGTCTTTTCCAAACCGCATTGACGGATGGCTTCCAGTACGCGGAGGACTCCGGTAGCATCTACATTGGCCGTATATTCCGGCGAGTCGAAACTGACCTGGACGTGGCTCTGGGCCGCGAGATTGTATATTTCATCGGGACGCACACGTCCTACCACCTGAACCAGGCTCATCGAGTCGGTCATGTCGGCATAATGCAGATGAAAATGCGGGCGTCCTTCCAGGTGGGCGATCCTTTCGCGGAAATCCACTGACGAGCGACGTATCACGCCATGCACATCGTAGCCTTTTTCGAGGAGAAGTTCCGCAAGATAAGATCCGTCCTGCCCTGCTATTCCCGTTATCAATGCTGTTTTCATAGTTTTCCTGTCATTGTTCAAAACTCAAATGTAATAATTATTCGCCATTATTCGCCGGAAAATGCCGGAAAATAAAATAAACTTGCGAAAGGTATTGATATAAAACAAAAAATGACTAAATTTGCAGTCCTTTTGCGCATTGTGCACTCAAGGAAGTATTAATTAACAAACAAAATTAAAAGTATGAAACAGTACGAGACCGTTTTCATTGCAACTCCCGTTTTATCTGAGGCTCAGATGAAGGAAGCGGTTGCCAAGTACGTCGACTACATCACCAAACATGGTGGCGAAGTTGTGTACGAAGAAGATTGGGGTCTGAAGCAGCTTGCTTACCCTATCCAGCACAAGACATCAGGATTCTATCACCTGATCGAATTCAAAGCTAACCCTGAGTTCATCGGAAAGCTTGAAACCCAGTATCACCGTGACGAGAGAATCATCAGATTCCTCACAGTCGCTCTCGACAGAGACGCAGTCGCTTATGCTGAGAAGAGAAGAGCCAACAAGCAGGCTAAGGCTGCTGCAAAGTCAGCTGAGGTTGCAGAATAATTTACGGAGGAAAGAATTATGGCACAGACAAACAATGCACAGCAGAATAACGAAATCCGTTATCTGAACCCTCCAACTGTAGAGGTTAGAAAGAAAAAATACTGCCGTTTCAAGAGAGCAGGTATCAAATATGTAGATTACAAGGATCCTGAGTTCCTTAAGAAATTCCTGAACGAGCAGGGAAAAATCCTTCCTCGCCGTATCACCGGAACTTCTCTCAAATTCCAGAGAAAAGTCGCTCAGGCTGTCAAGAGAGCACGCTCACTTGCGCTTCTCCCATACGTAACAGACCTTCTTAAATAATCAGGAGACAGTAATATGGAAATTATTTTGAAGAAAGAAGTGGCCAACCTCGGTCACGCAGACGAAATCGTTAAGGTAAAATCCGGATACGCTCTTAATTATCTTATCCCTCAGGGCTACGCTATTCTCGCTACTGAGTCTGCAAAGAAGCAGCACGCTGAGACAGTTCGCCAGAGAGCTCACAAAGAGGCCAAACTTATCGCAGACGCTGAGGCTCTTGCAGCCAAGGTTGCAGCAGTTGCAGTCAAGGTTGCTGTCAAGGTCAGCGAAAACGGCAAGATTTACGGTTCTGTAACTACAGCTCAGCTCGCAGACGCACTCGTTGCTGCTGGTGTTGAGGTTGACAAGAAAGACATCGTAATCCTTTCCAAGGATGTTAAGGTTCTCGGAACTTACGAGGCTGAAGTCAAGTGCTACAAGAATGTAAAGGGCACTTTCTCATTTGAAGTTGTAGCTGAATAATCATTCAGTTCGCGATAGATTTTAAAGACCGACCAGTTATGGCCGGTCTTTTTATGTGCCTGGGAATTCCTCGGGGATTGCTTGGATTCGATCTTGGGATTCCTTGGTTTCGTTCTTGGGAGCCAATCTTGGATTCCTTTGCTTCCTTTGATTCCATCTGAGCTCCTCCTGGGATTCCATCTGGGATCCCTTTGCTTCCGTCTGAGCTCCATCTTGGATTCCATCTTGGCATCATTTGCTTCCATCTGAGCTCCATCTGGGATCCTATCTTGGATCCTATCTTGGATCCTATCTTGGATCCCATCTTGGATCCCTTGGTTTCGATCTAGGAGTTCCCACCCGCCCCGGCAGCGGCAAGGTCTTTTTCAGCACCTCTGACACGCAGATCGTTCAGACATAAGAGACTCAATTCTGACGACTGTACTTTGCATGCCGGCAGCGGCAAGAGCCCGCTCAGCTCAGGGTGCTTCGCAATTCGCCGCGGGCCATGCCGCTGCTCGGCTTGCCAGCGCCACAACACGGCCCCAGCAAGCGCAACCTGTAAACCACTGAGCAACAGATGTTTAGGCATTTTCAGAGTTGATGTTTTCACAACTCTGAAAATGCCTAAAGCGGTAATAATCAGCAATTTACGCGTCGCACCCAATGTATCATCCTGAAAAAAGTTTACCAAAAGAATAAACTTTTATGGAAGCGAAATGAAATCGGGAAATGTGGCATGATCAGAGAGAAAAACCGAACAACCTGAAATTGGCGCAACAGACGAAAACATTGATTCACAACCAGTTAGTAGATAAAGCAAAAGCCAAGTTACCCACTTTTTCACATAGCCTGCATTTGGCTACTCGTCATATCTACCTGACACTCAGTACCATACGCTAAATTACGACATGCAGGTTGTTCGATTCAATTCAACGCTGTGTTTGCCTCATTCCACGTAACTCACCGCATTATTTGTGGCCCCTCTGCTATTCCTGATAATCGTTGTCTCACAGAATGGATTTTATCCGTGAAAACCCGCCTTCTCACGGACAAGTTGTTGATTTTGAAATACTTATCCGTGAAACACCACATGTTTACGGACAAACTGAGCATTTTGAGTCAACCGTACTCAGTAATAAGTATCATAGTAGCGAGCAGGACAGCCTCGCACCGCAAAAAACTAAACATCCATGCAGACTCACAGAAGTTAGTGCCAGTTAGTAGATAAAGCGAAAGCCAGGTTACCCACTTTTTCACATAACCAGCATTTGGTTGTTCATTATATCTCCTTGACACTCAAGAATATACACCAAATCACGACATGCAGGTTGTTCGAAAAAAACATCCGTGTCCCTGCATCTCTGCCTGACATTTCCATGGGCAAAAGTACGGAACCGCTAAAAACTCGTCAACACGTTACCGCGGAGACGCTTACGACATTACGGACGTTCTGGATTTTTCGAATTTCCTGCCGGAGCGTACGAGGGACATCTTCTACATGAGCCGCATTGAGGGCATGACGCACAGCGAGATAGCCGAGATTCTCGGAATCTCCACCAGAGCCGTGGAAAAGCACCTCCAGAATTCAGTCCAAGAATACCGCCGCCATTTCGGCATCTCCGACAGCCACCACACGCCGTCATAGCATTTCAAGATTCGGCCAGACAATAGACAAGAATTGCTCAAATAATTGAAATTAAGTATATTTGCAGTAGAGGAGGAGTAATAATGAGTGCAAAACCAATTGTCAATGTCAAACCAAACAAATTGTCTTCTGGCTTCACAGAAGCAATAGAGTTTTGCAGAGAATTAAGTCGCAACACCGGTGATTCTGACTTGGATATGTCAGAAGTGCGATTTGTGTCTCCATCATTTTTACTCCCCGCTATGGTATATTTGCAAAATCTGCCATATTGGCCAAATATGACAAATATAGGTACTTATCTATCCGTAGTATCTTTTCAAAACGGCGGCGTAGATTCGTCCCGTTTTTTAAGGAGCTCGGCATTCAAATCCTATATGGAGTCATATGCATCGAAAAGTTTCATACCGATTATTAAATTTCCTACAGATCTCTCCGGCAGTGATACTCGCAATGCGATTCTGGATTGCATTGATAACATTCTGGGAAGACAAGTGAAATTCGGAAACAATGTTCGTCAAGCATTGAAATATATTATCGGAGAAGCTGTTGACAATATTGTCGAACATGCAAATTCGAAGTTCGGCTATATTGTAGCACAAAGTTATGAAAATGGAGGCTATACCGACATCTGCATTGCAGACACAGGTAACACACTGATAGGCAGCTACGCAAGCAATCCGCGCACATCAGAGATTTCTTCCGACATAGAGGCTATTCAAGCAGCTATTAATGGTATTTCGGCAAAGAATCTACCTGATGCTGAAAATCGAGGCTATGGATTCAGAACATCTATAAATATGCTGACAAAAGGGTTGGGAGGAGAATACCTTTTAGTCTCGGGCGACTCCGCTTTTGCAGTGAACAAGACTCAAGGGCAATCACTTATACTACCATATGGTATCAGATTTGAAGGCACGATCGTTGCTTTTAGAATCCCGCATGTTGGTAATGGGTTTTATTATCTCAATTACGTAGAATAAGAATAGAATTATGACAGTTATATACATTAAAGACTTAATCGGTCGAGACATATTGAATCGAATTTCCGCGAGGGATATCTTGGATGCAATCAATAATTTGGATGATACAACCATCACACTGAATTTTGAGGGTGTCCAGTTTACCACTCGAAGCTTTATGGATGAGTTTTACAACATAATACTATTCCAGAAACCATCTGGAAAAGTTGTGCATATTGAGGCTATGAGTAACGATTTGGCCGCAATGCTTGAAGTTGTAAGTAAGACGCAACATAATTCAGTAACCAAGGTCGCACCTCAGCCGTATGTCACTACCAAGACAATAGACGACATGAAAAATTTGTTCGCAAAATTATCCATCTGACACAAATAAAAAGTCCAGACATCCGTTACAGATATCTGGACTTTTTATTTATATGTTCCGCTGATTATTCAGCTTTGCCGTCAGAACCGAGAACGTCTTTGATCTTGTGCTCGTAGAGTTTCTTCATCTCGTCACGTGCAGGACCAAGATATTTACGTGGGTCGAACTCGCCCGGTTTCTCAACGAATACCTTGCGGATGGCAGCAGTCATCGCAAGACGTGAGTCTGAGTCGATATTGATCTTGCATACAGCTGACTTGGCAGCCTTGCGGAGCTGCTCCTGGGCTTAACTGCGCAGTTTGCTTTGAGCAGCCAGCCGGCGTATTTGCCGGGTGCGGTGCCGTGTGTCAGGCAAAGATCTTATCTCGCACCTCCTGCGCGGTCCCTTCGGGACTTTTTGGGAAAGAAACATTCTTGTGATAAAGGGTGTGGCGGGGTTAGTCGTGGAGGCGAAAGTCTGACGGCACGAAGCAGTTGTGTGAAGGGTGACTTGGCGGCAACATTTTGGAACCAATGAGCATAGCGCAAGCGCCTCTGAAATCTTTATAACCCATTGTACTATAAGCAATTACGCAGGTGTAGGCCTGTTTTCTAATATGTTCACTCCCATAAAAAAATTAGGGTGATGAGCATATTTGCATTCAGCCTTCACCCTACGCAATCCTTTATCAATCAATTCATTACACCAATATCAACAAACTTATCAGGATGCTCATTGGTTCAGAAAAAACACCTCTGCTTGAGTTCTTGGTATCCTATATAAAGTTCACGTCAGAAGCAACCACGCCGACAGCGGCAAAAGTCCGCTCTGCTCAAGTGCTTCGCAATTCGCCGCGGGCTATGCCGCTGACCGGCTATGAATTACAGAAGAACCCTTGCCCCTTTACTTTTCTTCACGCGCATTTCTTTTATGTAATTTGGGCAGGATTGTCCTAAAGAGCTCACCCTAGCTGGTAGACCGGTCGGGTTGGGCTTCTGCCCCACGAGGATTGAGGCCGTTATTGCGGTGGTACTCCCTTGATGCGAGGAGTGACACAATCTCGATAAGATTATGTCTAACTTCTCGGATTTGGGGCAGGGATGGTCGCGCTGGCACAACGCCTCCCGGGCGCTGATGGCTCCTGGGGGCTGTGGGTGATAAACCAGCCGCAGGCTGACCGCTTTCTGACTCTTGCCTTGGAACTAGTACGTCCTTCAATTCAAGTACAGACGTTCGCATATGGAACCGGCGGAGCCGGGGCGCATCGTGCCCCGGAGGACGTAACCACAGTGAGTGAGCGCAGCCTTAGCGAAGCAAACTGACTGTGACCGTTTTTTTCTTGAACGGGCGCGGAGCGGCCAAAGACATCGACATGAAGAAAATTGAAAATAAACCCTCGCTTAATCCGAATGAGGGAAGCGAGGAAAATGAGAGATGTGATGGACGAATAAACTACCAGGTTACAATCGCCAAAGCAATCAGGAGGATATTGTCCAGAATCAGAAATGATGCCGCCACAATGATGAAGACATCACGTACAATGGCTGTTTTCTTTAAATCAGTTTCTTTTTCCATAGCTATCTGCGTTTTTCTGCTCCATATCTGGATATCACCGCATTTCGTCGTATTCCCTCCTTGCAGATCATCTCACGATACCCTTCTTTGGTATTATCATAGTTATATGAATCGTAGATTCCAATCCTGCCTCCTTCAAGCATTGCGTCCTGATTTGTACCGATATAGGTAAATTCCCAGTTCTTTTGAGACAGGTTGCCAATTAGTTCCTTGATATTAGCAGCCGAGTATTGCCGTGAAGCGTTTTCCAAGCCATCCGTGATGATTGTCATCAGCACACGGTCATTTTCCTTAACGGTGGGAAGATATTCCAGAATGACTGTTCCTATTGCGTCATAGAGTGGAGTACAACTACGAGGGAAATACTCTGATAAGTCTGTATTTACATCTGTTATTGGCATCTGTTTTACGGAGTAATGCAGATTCAAACTATTGTCTCCACAAAATGAAGCAGTTGTCAGATACTGTTTCAACTCAGGCACTGTATCCTGAACGGCAATGATGGATAAGACAGTTTCGTGAGCGCCATCCACGGCCTCTGCCTTCATACTTGACATCGAACCGCTTTCATCCATCAGGATGATATTATGGATGTTGTCCACTCGTGTCGAGTCGAATGTAACAGAAGCTGTTTGTCGCTGGAGTTGACGTTGAAAGCGCTTTTCTTTGATTGTGCCGGAAATATCATCCCAGCTAAATGCCACAATGACGGCTGCGGCCACAACGGCAGATACCCTGACAATCCAGAGTAATGTTTTAGTTGATGTTTTCATAATGAGTTGATATAAGATTTGATGTTTACGGTATTTCGTGGATGTAGATGGATCTTGGGTGTTCGCCCAGAACATCGTGGGTGACGTTACATATCCAGAGTTAGTATCCTACTGCATCGTGCTTTTCTGCCAAGGTATGATTAGGAGCATCAGCATACCAGCCGGCTTCTGGACCTTCGTTGATTTTGAAGAATCGGATTGTTTTGAGCATCTTGAGTTGCATAAAAGCGGAAGGCCCTCATTGCCGCGGATAACTATATGTTATAATATTTGTACGTTAGGACTTTCCAGAAGGATGCCAGAAGATACACATTTGGGAGACCATACGCTCGGGCGAAGATCTGGGGCGCTCTGCTCATCTGCGTACCCGGCGGCTTGAGCTCATCTTATCGAACATCATTCCGGTTTCGGCGGCAGATGCTTCAAAATCCATTGAACTGCGGATGCTTAAGCCGCTGGCAGTACGTTCGGGGTCCTGATTGGCCCCAATGTAGATAAAAACCCATCCTTTGGATGAGAGGCCATCCACTAGTTCTTTAATCTGCTATGCAGTATACCAGTGAAAGGCGTTCTCAAGGCCATCCGTAACAACAGTCACGAGGATATGATCTCCTTCCTGAACAAGTTTCTGCAGAGACGTAATGGATTTACTCATCGCATCATAAAGGGGCGTCATTCCATCGGGATTCTCCGCCTATGCAGAACGAATAGTCTGGATAGTCTCATTGCACCAGATAGAGCCTGAACCCTGATAGATTCCATAGAGTTGCTCTCATCCAGAATGATGAGATTGTAGATGCGCTTTTTTCCTTCGGCACGAGGATTCTTGTCAGAGAAGTTGATGAGTTCGCGAGGTAGGGCAGGAGAAACTCTTACTGGTTCGGTTGGTTTTTCGGCTCCCTTTTCGTGAAACCAAGGAATTGCATAATATTCATAATATTACTGAGTTTGAAAATGTTATGGGATTGTTAATGTGTTTGTTTATAGCCATTGGACAACACCACCGTGGTGGGAGCAGGTGCCTCTGCGGTTCTGACTAAAGCTGTAGGTTCCATCGACACAGCGGGCGGTTGCTCCGCGAGGAGCGGAGGGGTAATAGGTTGGTGACTGGACTCGCTGGCCGGCAGAATTTGTATAGTAGTGGACAGCAGAGCTTGGTCTTGGATTGTAATAACTGCCGGACCACAGGTAGTAGGTATAAACATATCCAACCTGATAGTTGTAGACGACCTGGCTCCATCCGGTCGACAGATCATTGACGACATAGACCTGGGCACCTTGAGGAATAACGTCAAGCACAATGGACTTCGTGTTTGAACTAGCTCTTAGATTGACTGCTGATCGTGCGGTTCTGTTCTGAGCGAAAGTGGGAGAGACTGCAATCAGGCAGGCTACTAATGCGATGATAAGCTTTTTCATGACTCGATTCTTTTTGTTGTTCGCATTATTATGTCGATACTGTTCAAAAGGTAACCCGGTGTCGATTATTATGAAGGAAGTGCTATCCTGGGCTCTTGCAGTAAGGTTATTTGCTCCTTTTGTTGCTTGGCCTGAAACTCTTCATAGAGGGCTCTGCGTCTCTTTCGGGTTTCATACAGGAGATGGCTGTAATCGTTCAGTGCGTCCCGGGAATGCCCGTAGTTCCTTTCGATGCCATCGACTATAAATGTGATTCCCTGTTTGTCATTGTCAATATGAAACGTCCCCATAATGATTCTTTCCGGAAGCATATCCGTTGCTGCCTGCAAGTCCTCCAGGTTGTGGTTCACATCCAGCGAAAAGGGTAAACAAAGTGAGCGACCGGATATCCCATAACATCTACAAAGAATCCCCCCCTGAACAATGAAACAGGTCCATTTCCCATCGGAATCCGGCACGTAGCCGTTGTAACGGATGGCCTCCATTGCCGTCTCGACTGAAAGTTTCCTGGTATTGTCTTGAATCTGGCTCATATTGTCATCAGGATTGATTCCGGCTTCCCGGAATGCCACCAGGCGTTATTTCATCAGACCATTCTCCGCAGACTGGGCGGCATTTTTCTCGTCCTGATGGCCAAGAATCAGTACTAAGATGAAGCAGGACACAGCACGGCCAATTATCGACCACAGCATAGCTTTAGTGTTTAATGATGAGTTTGTTCTGATCGTTATCAATTGTGATGGTTCCGAAGCGTTTCATTGCGCTTTGCCCAAATAAAAGAGGCGCACGCTGGTCTTCCACAACAGAAGCTTCGACATCCTTCAGAAGCACATCACCAATCACCACTTCACGAAGGGTAATCACGGCACCGGCACTGAGTTCTCCGGTTGCCACCTGATAGTATCTCTTACCCCTGATGTCTTTGTCAGAGAGGTAACGGTTCTTCAGCATAAAATTGGCTTCGACAGATGAAATGGTGACATCGGATGCACCTGTATCGAAAATCATCTGCAAAGGAAGGCCGTTAATCTTGCACGGGACTTCAAAGGTTCCACCAATATGGCGGGTGAAGTCAACCTCGGAAATGGTCTCTTCCGTCTGCTCGGCAACAGGAATATCTGCTTTCTGCAGGAATTCAGCATGGATGGCTTTGTACTTAGCCACGAGTCCCTTGTAACGAGGATGGTTACGTAGAATATCCATATCGTAGTCATACTCCAGATGCCCGAAGTTGCGGTAACCACATTCAAAGGCCTTCTCAAGGGTAGTAAAAGCATCCCCGATGCGATTCATGCGACCATAGAGGCAGGCGTAGTCGTACCAGTTGCCGGCGTCTGAAGGATCTTCGTCAATAATCTTCTGCATCCAGGCAAGCGCTTCTTCCTCGCGGCACAGTTCGTGAAGGGCGTAGTGGGTGCTGCTGCCATCGGTGGCTACAGTGTCTTTAGCAATGGCAGTTTCAAAATCGGCACGAGCCTCATCGAGTCGTTCCATCTTCTTCAGGATAAGACCGCGCTCCAAGAAGATATAAGGATAATATGGGTCGATGTCGATGCCAAGGTTGTAGTCTTCTATGGCGAGGTCATCTCTTCCGGTGAGTTCGTAGCACCAGCCGCGGGAATAGTAAGGGAAGGCGTAGCGAGGATCTTCTTCAATGGCAGCAGTGAAGTCGGCGATTGCCTAATCGAATTTCCCCAAAAGTCGGTAGCAGATACCACGCTCGCAGTAGGCATTCCAGTCTCCTTCCTTCGCAAGTATCTGGTCCAGTTCAGTTATGGCAGCCTCGTGCATACCCAGGTGGCGGTAACATTCGGCTTTTCTGGAGTTGAGGCAATCATCCTTGCCGGCTTCTTCTTCCAGTTTGATGTTCTCTTTGAGAGCCAATTCATACTTGCCGGCAGCGTAATATAACTCGGCAATCAGGGCGCGCCAATAGATAGGATGCTCGGATGTCTTCACCTTGGCCCGCATATTGGCCACAGCGTAGTTGAGATTCTTTTCCCCTACATTGATTAGATATCTCCAAATGGGATCAGAGTCCTTATCGACGTATTCAATTGCAGCGTCGATTGCGTTGTTGATTTCACCTTTCTTCTCATATACCTGCAGGAGGATTCTGTAGATAGAAGGATAGTCCTCACTCAGTTTTGCTGCGGCAAGCAACTGCTTTTCAGCTTCATCATACTGCCCACGGTCCATCATATTCCTGGCGAGACCAACCATCGCACCAGCATCGGACTCATCGTCGGCCAGCATCTTCCGGTATACAGCATCTGCACCATCCAAGTCTTCCAGAGCATACAGGGACTGCGCGTAATCGAAAGCGATTACCGACACGTATTCCGGATTATCTTTCTGAGCCAACTGATAGGCTGTTTTCAGCGTGGCTGCAGCTTTCTCTATGTCCTTCAGATCCTGATAGACATAGCCTTTCCACCAATAGAGCGTGGAATTCTGGATGTCGGAAACCTTTGGCTTATTAACCTTGATTGCATGGTTAATATCAGCCAAAACTTTGCCAGGTTCATCCTTCTGGCGATAGATCCGCATCTGGAGCAGAAGGGCTTCAACATTGTCGGGAGTCAGTTCCAGCTGTTTCCCCCAGCAATTTGAGAGCTTCGTCCCGGTCGTTGTTCTCCTTCAGCACCTCGTATGCCTTCCGGAGGTTGTAATCGTCCGTGCTGTTTTTCTGGGCGAAGACGTTGCTCCCCAGAGCGGCCAGCAGGAAT
>HF996056.1:0-10998 GCA_000432515.1 Bacteroides sp. CAG:545 | reverse complement strand
GCTCCCCAGAGCGGCTAGCAGGAATACCGCAATCAGCGTTAAAATTCTTTTCATGGCTTTGATATGATTAAATAATTGTAGTTATTGCTTTGTCTCTTTTATCCGAAGATGGCACCAAACAGCCAGATAAGGACCATGATCCCAAGGCCCCAGAGAAAGAGTTGTAGGAGCAGGTATCCGCAACCCATAGCACTTCCAATTGCACCTTGAACTGCACCTTCGGTGCGTTCTCCTTTTTCGTTTCCGAGAAATCCGATAACGGCTCCGATTGCCGCTACAATGAGGATGATGATTAACCAGGCAGGCATAATTCTGAGTTTATTTTGTTCGCTGTATTATGCCGCCTTATCGAGAAAGGTAACCCGGTTTCCGTTGTTATTTATTTAATGGTACGAGACTTGTGTGAATTTTCTGATGGATTTTATGGTGATGCAACCGTTTTTTATTAAATTTATTCGATTTTAAGGAGGAAAAGGTGCATAAAGTATGGAAGTTCATATTGCTCGTTTTCTTACCTCTCATTGCTTGTAATGCTTGGGGGCAGTCCCGTCACGCGCTTCTCATAGGCATTGGCAACTATCCTGAAGATTCCGGCTGGAACACCATTCACGGAAACAATGATATTACAATCATCAAGGCTGCATTGGTCCGCCAGGGCTTTTCACAGAGTAACATTATACAGTTGAAAGATTCTTCTGCTACAAAGGCCGACATTCTTCAGGGGTTTGCCCTCATCACTTCACGATGTAAGCCGGGTGATATTGTTTATATTCATTTCTCTGGACATGGTCAGCAGATTACTGATATAAATGGAGACGAAGAGGATGGTTTCGATGAAGCCTGGATTCCTTTTGACGCAAAGAAAGAATATGAGAAAGGCGTTTATGAAGGTGAAAACCACCTCATTGATGATGAAATCAACGGTTTACTAAAAGCGCTTCGCCAGCGTATAGGAGAGCGTGGTAAAATAGTTGTAGTTGCAGATGCTTGTCATAGTGGAAGCGGTTCACGTGCAGAAGACGATGATGAACTCATTGTCAGAGGTTCAGACAAACGTTTCATTTTACCTGATAGTTCTTCTCTTAAACAGTTTGTCACCGGAAAGAATGACTGGTTATTCATTGCTGCTTGTAAACCATACCAAACTAACTACGAGCATAAGGCAGCGGGGGGAGTTTATTATGGCCTGCTTTCTTTTATCATTGCATCAGACGCAAGGGCATTTATCTCTACAGATTATTCGGAAGTATTAAAAGAGTGGAACGCTCAGCTCCAAGCATTATCAAAGTACCCCCAAGACATAGATGGAGAAGGTGCGCCAAATCGGAAAGATTCATATTTGTTTTAGTTAAATGAACGACAAGGAGTACATAAAGAGGTTCACTGTCAATGATCAGTCAGCTATGGCTGGCTTTTACGATCGGTTTTACCCTCAGTTCGTTTCATATTTTCGGAATAAGTACAAAAAGCCTGAAGATTACTCAATGGACCTATTCCATGATTCTTATATGGCTATGTATGACAATATTCTATGTGGCAAGCTTACGGAAGCCAATCTGACCAGTTCCTTGTATCAATACCTTTTGGGTATCGCAATACGCAAGATGCAAGCCGTTGACAGAAAGAGTCACGAGTTTGATAAAGTCAACTTATACCATAAAGGCGATGGCGAGGAAGAAATGTTGGATATCAGGGTGCAAAAACAAATGATGGATGTTGCTGATGTGGAGGAATCAGAGCGGAAGCATGAGGAACTCAAAGACTTCGTTGAAAGAGCCGTGGCTGAATTGAATCCTCCTTGTGACGAACTTTTACGCCATTTCTATTGGGACCGATTATCTGGGGTGGAAATCGCTGAGGCTATGAATTATAGTAATGCGGATTCAGTAAAGACCCAGAAGAACAAGTGTATGAAGAAACTGAAGCCGATTGTTGAACAATTCCGGAGATTGTAGGTTACTTTTCTCGCATTCACGTCATTTTTAGAAAACGAAAGAGATGAACAACGATATTTCAACTGAAGAAAGAATTGACAATCACCTGCTTGGCCGTATGACTGAGGCAGAGAGGTCGGCCTTTGAACAGGAAATTGAAAGGAATCCTGATTTGCGCAAAGAGTACGAGTGCCAGAAAGAAGTTGTCCATGCAGTACAAAAAGTTGCGATGAAGGAGTTCTTAGACCAACATGCAGCGCAAAGGGAAACTGAGAAGGCAAATGTGATTGACCTTAGTGATTTCTTTAGGCGAGCCTCTGAGAAAGTCCAGGTATTCTTCAGTTCTGGGCAAAGGGTGGTATGGACATTCGCTTCTGTTGCAGCAATGGTCGTAGCTGTTGTCGGCGGGTTTAATTACTCATCAGCCATCCGATCTTTGGAGTCTAATGGGATGTTGGCTTATACAGAATTGGGAGTCCCCATAGCAAGAGATGGGAATCAAATTGATGCTTTGTTAGAACAAGCGTATTCTCACTTGGGCAATAATGAACTGGATTTGGCTCTTGAAACGATTGAAAAAGCCAAGGATATGATAAACGAAGCCAATTCTACCATAACCAAGTATGAGATGAGAAATGAGGAAACAGAATATGAGCAGGAACTTATAAAGATAAAGTCATATGAGGCTGATTGGTATGAGGCCATAGTCATAATGAAACAAGGGAAGATAATAAAAGCCAAGAGACTGCTAAAAGCGATTTCAGAATCCGGAAGTCCCTATAGTTCGCAGGCTAAGGACATCATTGAGAAGGTGTTTTAATCATTGAATAACTGTATGTTGAGAATACTCCTTGTCATAGTATTTATTGTACTTTGGGCGCCATTGTCTTTGCATGCCCAGATTGATAAGACTGTCACTAAACACCTAAATGCTGGTATAAAGTGCGTGAAAGCGCAGGATTACGAACAGTCTCTGGTTCACTTTAATAATGCCTTAGAAGCCGCCCGAGAAGCATATCCAGACAGTTCAATGGCAGTAATTGCTTGCAAAAGTCAGTTGGCCAACTCATATTTAAATCTCCATGATTTTGAAACATCTCTTGGTTTGTTCCAGACGGTAGCATATTTTCAAAAGAGCGCATATGGAGAGAGTTCATACGAATATGCATCACAACTGGCACACATAGCCGCCTGTTATGCGTCATTAGGTTCTTTCCAACAAGCTGTCGATTATTGTCAGCAAGCGGTAACAATCCAAGAGGCGTATTTGGATGAGGATCATCTTGATTATGTTTTCTCGCTGAATTCTTTGGCTGAGTATTATTCATATAATGGGCAGCATAAAGAAGCGATTGAGACGGCAAAGGAAGTTGCAAGCATAGTTGGAGAAGCATGGGGGGATGACGGAGAGGATTATATAACTTCGTTGGAGTTTCTATTAGAACGGTATGTAGATGCCGAGGATTTTAGTAATGCCAGAGTTCTTGGACAAGACATACTGAAGAGAAATGTCGCCTTCTACGGAGACAAATCTATCCAATATGGACAAGCATTGTCTAAAATGGTTCCGGTTTATCAACACCTGGATAGTCTGCAAACTGCTCTCCAGTATGCAAGACAAGCTATGGCTGTTTATAAAAACCTGGGGGGACGAGGTGCATCCGTACAATTATGTTGATTTATATGAACGTTTCTCTGATATCTACGATGAACTTGGGGACACAAAAAAATTCATAGCAAGCAGAAAACTTGTTGTATATTACGAAGAGCATAACCCTGATAATCCTACACATCTTCAACAACTGGCTAATTCATATTGTATTCTGTCATATGGATATGATAAGGCAGGGGAGGTTAAGAACGCTCTTGTAGCAGCGGAAAGAGCGATGGAATATGCAAAACAGATAGATGGCTTCCCGAATATTTATGCTCAGGTTTGCACTCGACTTGCTATTGCTTATTCGAATGTGGGACAGTTGGATGATGCTATCAGGACTACCGAAGAAGCGCTTTTTATTATTGATAAAGAGAATCTTGGAGAGGACGATAAACTTAACTGCATTCGTAACCTCTCTTGCCTCTACGATGAGCGAAGGGAATCCTCTCAAAGCATTAAACTAGGGATGCAATATTTGGAGGGAGTTAGGGCGTTGTATGGAGAAATGTCAAGCGAATATGCTGAGGCGTTATCCAATTTAGGCTCATTCCATTGCCATGCAGGCAACTATTCTCAGGCTATTCAATATGGAGACCAGGCAATCAGTTTGTTAGAAAAACTGAATGTGAAAGATTACGATGCCGGCTATCTCTATGCACATATTGCAAATACGCTGGAACAGCTGGGAGACTATGATAGAGAACTCCATTACCTGAATAAGGCTTTGCAACATTTTTCTTTTGACAGTTATCCGGCAGAGTATGCAACAGCCTTGGACAATATCTCAGTTACATATTGTAGAATGAAAGATTATTCGACAGCTTTAGAGTACTCATTAAAAGCAAAGGAGATTCGACAAGGTTTGAATGGAGAGAATGATCCTATGTACGCCCATTCTTTGAATAATCTTGCGTATTTCTATAATTTAGTTGGCCAATATGACAAGGCACTTGAACTTGACGAGAAAGCAGTTGAAATCAGGAAGAACCTTTATGGAGAATTAAGCCCTTTATATATAGCATCGTTACATAATTTGGCCGTTGATTATGATAAATTAAAAATGGCGGATAAAGCCATTGCTACTGATTCAACGGCTCTTAACTTGGCATTAAACGTATTTGAGCCGGATTCTCCTGATATTATATATGCCTATTACCAAATGGCGGATGACTATTATCAATCTGGTCAGTATGATAAAGCCGTTCAGTACATAAGTCATTTTTTCGATCTACAGAGTCAAAACGTTATCTCATCACTTAAAGGGCTAAACACAAAATATAAGCAATCCTTTTGGGAGAAAAACCTAACCAGAATTGAACGAGCTACTCACTTTGCCATTCAACTTGCAGACCGACCTGATATGGCACGTACAGCTTTTAATTCTGCCTTAATGATGAAGGGCTTGCTCCTTACATCAGAACAAGAGCTTGAGAGACTTCTCAATGAAATCCAGGACCCCTCTCTTGGCGTTTTGGTTAACGAATTCAAGGAGATCAAGAATAGGCTTAACACGGCCATCAATTTATCAAAGGCGGAAAGGGCGGCTCTATATCAACGCGCGCTTGATTTGGAGGACAGGCTTTTAGCTACATCCCCCGCTCTTTCCACTTATACATCTTCCATTGAAAGCACATGGGAGGATGTAAGAAATAGCCTTCAAGATAAGGAGGTCGCTGTTGAATTCTTCTTAGATGATTACTATGACTACGACACTTATTGCGCAATGGTGATTCGAAAGGGATGGAACGAACCAAAAGTCGAGTATATCTGTCTCAAAGAATACATTGACCGGTTAAACAGTATGGGCTCCCAAATGTTTACTGGACAAATTACTGATCTTGGATATGAAGGGGTCTGGAAGCCTCTGGAAAAGTTTATTAAGGCTGGTGATCGAGTGTATTTTGCCACGGACGGTCTTATGCAACAAACAAATATTGAGTTGTTTGGTGTTTCAACCGAAGGTAGTATCACCAATAGCTGTGACTTGGTAAGATTATCATCTACGCGGGAACTCTGTAAAAAAGATGCTCAGAGCCGTCTTAGCTCTGCAGTAATATATGGTGGTTTAACCTATGACGTCGACACTCTGACGCTGGCTCAACTTCACACCCGCTATCCCATAGAAAATACCTCATTCTCCAGAGGATTGCAAGATGCTGATGGGACCAGAGCCGGTTGGAAGTACCTTCCTTATACAGCAAAAGAAGCGGACTCAATTTGCAGCCTGTTAAACAAAGGGAATATATCCACGACATTATTCACGAGAGAGGCGGGTACCGAAGAATCGTTTAAAGCACTTTCTGGACATAATTATTCTATCGTCCATATCGCTACTCATGGATTTTTCTTGAATGACGTCGACGGGCGCAGCGACTTCTATAATCGATTTTCGAGCACTGAGGATGAATCAATTATTGATCCAATGCTCCGATCCGGATTAATTATGTCGGGTGGGCAAGCCGCATGGCTCGGAAAAGAAATCCCAGAAGGTATTGACGACGGCATTCTTTTATCTAAAGAGATTTCAGAACTAGATTTATCGCATATTGATGCTGTTGTACTTTCCGCATGTGACACGGGCTTGGGCGATGTGAAGAATGATGGTGTCTTCGGTCTGCAACGAGCTTTCAAGTTGGCTGGAGTAAAGACTATATTAATGAGTTTATGGGAGATTGACGATAATATCACCAGTGTTTTTATGAACTCATTCTATCATAATCTGCTTGCCGGCATGTCTAAACACGATGCTTTTAAGCAAGCCCAAACAAAACTCAGGATCGATTACACAAATCCGTACTATTGGGCTGCTTTCATTATGTTAGACTAGATAAAATAATGGCTTTAATTAAATAGGATTACCAAATATGGGAAGGTGTTTTACAATTACTTTGTTATCAATGCTAGTAAGCGTTATAGCAAATGCACAAATACAAAAGAATTACTTGGGTTTGACATTGGGAACAACAACAAGAAACGAGGTATATCAAATGTATCCCAACGCTACCCGTAACTGGGCTGGAGATATGGATATTGCAAGCTACCCAGGCTCAGAACTTGACATGAACACGACAGAAGGAGAGCCTGCCTTAAACCTTCATAACATCAAATTCGCAGGTATTGATTGGGACTATGTAAACTGTTCCTTTTATCAAGGGAAGCTTTGCGAAGTTCATTTTTCAAGTCAGGATAAAACCAGTTATTCATCTTGGGAAGATCTCTGTGCTGCTTTGTCAAAAAAGTATGGGAAGTACAGAAAGGCCGTTCATAACGATGATAATAAAGGGTACTCATATGTAGTTTATTCTGACGATGTGACTCGAATTGTCGCCTGTCTTTATGGTTCAAGGAGCAAGATGGGTTTTATGTGCTCTGTTATCAACACGTTAATCTTTTTCAGAAAAAGTACCAGAAGAAGTTGGACCCCAATGAGCTTTAGCGTTAATCCATGCTCACTGTATTGCTCCTAGTCGGGTTATGCTTGATGATTCTTTTATTTGGGCCCCTTGGCCAATAGAATCTGTTGAAGATATCATCAGATTTGAGGAGAAATATCAAGAACTTGCTAAAAGCGCTCCTGATGAATGGTCTCCTGACGCGAGGCTGGTCTCTCACGACTTTGGAGATGGAAGTCTATGTTTAATGGGCCGGGGGCACTTCAAGATGATGGCCGAGGGAAGTGCCTTAAAACAAGAAGACGCTTTCATCGTTGCTGGATGTAATCAATGCGAGTCTTTGGTTCTCCACTCCTTTATTGGCTTTGAATCCTGTTTATTCCGTAAAGATTCTTATCATTCTCACATACCGCCTTTCGCAATTAATCTTTGGAAGATTCTTGACCAGGCGTTAGAGAAAATGCCACGATGTGAATGTGAAGAGTTATATCGGGCTTGTGTGTATGAAGATCGTGACAACTTTGAAATAGGAGAATTGTTCGAGCCTGGTTATTCCGTCACTACATCGGCGAATTCCTCTTGGAGAGATAAATCAGTTAATAGGTATGTTATTAAACCTCTCGCGCCGGAGCAGACTAAGGCCAGGTCTATTTATCCCGTTTTCAATAAGGCAGATGAGTACCAAGTATCGTTTCTATCAACTGCGCAATTCATAATTACAGCTGTTGATAGTTGGGGCGAGGACAAACGAGTGTTCTATATGAGGGAAGTTCGTTAACAAAAGGACTCTCTTTAGGTTCGTTTTAGCCATTATTAAATCTCATTTTGAGGTTACCTTTTTTGATTCCTTGACATATAGGGTTGAACATAGCAATGAAGTTTGACTATTAAAGTCATAGAATCATGAAAAAGACATCCAAAATCATCATTACAATTGTAGCAATCGTTGTTTTCTTCTTTATCTTCGCTGTCATCGTAGGTGTACGTGGAGAAGCTGGCCATAGCACCCCTGGAATGCTCGGTCTGATCGCTTTCGCAGGGTTAATTGGCGGCCTGAAAGCCGTCTGGAAAAAATCAGATGATGACAATACTACTGGCACTGACATAGAAAAGAAGTAGGTGCCATGTTCAAGGATTATTACAAGATATTAGGGATTCCTGAGACAGCAACCCCTGAACAAATAAAAACTGCGTACCGTACGCAAGCGAAGATGTGGCACCCCGATAGGAATCAGGGTAAGGATACTATATCGCAGATGAAAGATATTAATGAAGCGTATGCAATACTCAATAATCCTGAGAGTAAAGCCAGCTACGATAAAGAATATCTGTTCTACCGCGATGCCAACCACGGTCAAGCTTCGCAGCAGTCATCATCTTCAACAGACAGCGATTATGACTTCCAAGATGATCAACTAAAAGAGGATATCAAGAAAGCCAGAAGGGCAGCAGAAGAGTATGTCAGAGATTTGTTTTCATCCTTAAAAAAAGATACTGCAAATGCTGCTAATGGAGTTTGGGAGGAAGCAAAAGGATACGTGATAGTGGCCATTATCATGAGTGTGGTCGGTTTATTGATCGCTACCACAAATACAGGAACACGTGCACACGACAAAATAGAAGAACCCGTGGTTCAGATTGCTGATGTCATCGAAAATGATAATCCCATCCCCGAAGGGTGGTCGCAATATGATGGTGGTACTGCTTATTCGATAGCGGTTCCGCCGACTGTGGAGCTGCGTGATGCCAGTGATACATACTCCCAGGCCCTCAAGCGCTTGAACTTGAATTATAACAGTGGTGGAATCGTTTTCCAGCAGAAAGGCCTGGCCCATCAGGAACAGGCTGCCTATAACAAGTACTGCAGGATAATGATCCAATATGTCAGAGGGAACTATGGCGATTTCATGAAAGCGACCGAAACTGAAACGCTCGACAGTGAGTGGAAGAGTGTCTTTGATGAAATGGTCGAGGGATGCATTGGCCCGGCGGTCAGGTTGATGGGCAGCTACACGTACAAATGGACAACAATCAATGGCGCGAATTGCATCCAGATCGATTACCGGCGAACCGGCAGTAATTACGATGCTTCAATTCCGGTCGTATGTCGCATTGCGATTTTCCAGAATGACAACGAAATGGTGAAAATGATCCTTTCCTATAGAGAAAAAGAAGCTGCGACCTGGAAGGCAGACTTCGATATAGTCTTCAAGAGTTTCCGGTGGATATAGACCATCCAAACTAACAGAAAGGGCCAGGACACAACGTTCTGGCTTTTTTGTGTAAAATAGTTTAGATTCCCGGGTTACCTTTCCCTAAAGGCAGACATATATAACCGAAACAAGGAACTAAGTTTAACAAAATAAAAACACAACATCATGAAAAAGTTCATCACCCTCATCGCTGCAATGGTAGCCGTTTCCATCTCTGCTTTCGCCCAGGTTTATGTCGGCTCCTCCACTTCCACCTCCGATTACTTCGGCAACCGTACTACTGTCCACCGAGACTTCTATGGCCACACCACCGGTACTTCCACTTCTTCTATCGATTATTTCGGCAACACTACGACTACCCACCGCGATGCCTACGGCCGCACTATCGGGATCTCTTCCTCTTATACCGACTATTTCGGTAACACCCAGACGACCCATCGTGATTCTTACGGATACACCACCGGCACCTCTTCCATGAGCACCGATTACTTTGGAAATGCCACCGAAACCCGTCGCGATGCCTATGGCTACAGCACCGGTTCTACTACCTCCTCGACTGACTACCTTGGCAACACCCACTCCACTCATCTTGCCGCCTATGGTCGCAGCGTTGGCAGTAGCACCACTTCTTCCGATATTTTCGGCACGACCACTTCCTCTCACAGCAGTTCTTACTTCGGAACCTCCATCTGGGCCTTCTAATTATCAAGACTATGATCTGGATATTCCTTATCCCCGCAGCTTTCCTTTTCCTTGGAATCGCAGACCTTCCCATCGGATATTACTCTTTCTTAAGAATCGTTGTATTCATCAGCAGTTGCCTGATTGTAATTGGAAGTTATGCCCAGGATTACTAAATCAACTTTGGAGTGATTCTCTTCGCGGTAATCGCCCTACTGTTTAACCCCATCTGTCCAATCTATCTACGCTACAATGAAGTCTGGTCTGTCCTTGACGCAATCATAGGAGTGCTGTATGTGGGAGCCGGAATCTATGCGACAGTTCAAGATACGAAGTCGAAGAATGAGCACAAGAGAGTTGACATTCAGTAAAATCGATGGAATCTGGTACTATGTGCTATGCTATTGGAAACGACCAGCCGTACGCCCAGTACGAAATGCCTGCCAGCACGATTCCAATCCAGGAGTTCGCATCGAATGGGAAAGATCAGATTGCCCTCAAACTTCTAAGAAAGAACACCTTGGAAAGAGTTAAACTGTCGTTCGGAAGAGTCCGATACCTGAAAGGAGGAGCGCTCTATTATGTACTTGATTACACGGGATCCCTCTACGGAATCAAAGAAATCGGCAGGAAGAAGACCTGAATTGGAAGCGGCAGTCATCGTATTCTGTCGCAAAAACTTCCATCACTTGATGGAACTGATGGACTGATGGAAGTGAGGGAACGAGGGAAACTGCTATAGGAGTTTCTTGAGTTCTTCGATATCCGGCAAGGCCTTCTGGAACTTCTCCGGCATATCTTCCTTAGCACGAAAGGTCGCCACGCCCATCGGCTTGTTGTAATCCTTAATTAGGTACTCAACGATGGCTTTGTCGGCACTCTTGCAGAGAATCAAGCCGATGGAAGGATTCTCATTCGGCTTACGGACATAGTCATCCAAGACGGTCAGATAGCTGTTCAACTGGCCCAGATAGGCAGTTTTGAAAGACCCTCGCTTTAGTTCTTATGCTGCGTAGATAATTATGTTGTGTTAATGAGCCAAACGGCTGATTGTTAGTCTTTTTAACTACAAGAACACAACATAATTTTCGAGTTTTACAAGCTGTCCAAGAAGGCCATTA
>HF996055.1 GCA_000432515.1 Bacteroides sp. CAG:545 | reverse complement strand
ATAAAAAAGTGAATTATTCTCTTGTAATTTAGGTGGGGGACAGTATATTTGCACCGTAGAACTACCAACATAACAACTATGCCCCGTTTGAAATCGATTGACACAAGTGTTTTTATCATAAGGATTCTATTGTCTTGCATTGGAATGAGCCAAGCCTTATCCGCATATGCTCAAGACGGTATAAAAGGAAGAGTCTTGGACGAACAGGGAAAAGGACTTGACGCTGCTGTCGTCATGCTGGCATCATTACCGGATAATGTATTGATGGAAACCACTATAACCGACAGCAATGGGCAGTATCTTTTTCCAGTCCACAACGGCAAGTTTCTCCTATGCATAAAGACACTTGGATATAAGGAGTTCCAGAAGGACATCACCCTTGCAGAATCTCAGACGCTTCCGGACATTCATTTGGAACCGGAGGAGATTTCATTGAAAGATGCCGTCGTCACCGCGCGGAAATCACGTCCCATGACGACTTCCGCAAATGGAAAGATTCAGATTCATGTCGCGCAATCCTACCTTACCGACGTAGGGAACGCCTTGGACGTGTTGAAGCATTCCCCCGGCATTTCCGTAAACAATAAAGGCGACATTTCTCTGGCGGCTCTGGGAGGAACAGCTATATATGTCAATGGAAGAAAGATCATGCTGCAGGGAGACGAGTTGTCAACTTATCTCCGCACCCTCTCTTCCGAGAAAATCTCTCAAATAGTGATTTCTCATAACCCTGATGCAAGCTTCGGGGCAGATGGCTCCGGTGGTGTCATAAACATTATCCTCAAAGCATCAGGGCGATCGGGCTTTTTCATAACCACATCACATGGCGTCGGTTACTGGGAAAACCTGAAACAGAATTCAGACCTCGCCATGTCGTACAATACGGACAAATGGCAATTGGGGCTGAACTACAACCACAGTATAGGGCACTACGCGATGGATTATGGTTACGAAAAGGTCCAGAATGGGGACAAGAACATATCAGAGACGGATGACACGGACAAGCGCAACACCTACTCGGCTGGCATTGACTTTTCCTGGCAGCCTAATCAAAAGAACAGACTTTTCATAAGCAGCACCGTAAACGTTCTCGCAGGTCCGGGAGAGACACGGACAAAGACGGAAATCTATCAGGGGACGGACCGGCTGGTCAATATACTCAAAGCCCGCAACAACTATATTGAACAGAAAAATCTCCAGTACAACAACAGTCTGAGTTATCAGTACCGGCCATCATCAAATACACAAATATCATTCTCCGCGGACTGGACCCATTTTGACGGCAAAGCACGCTGCGAACAACCCAATGAGTATTTCACGACAGACGACACGCCCATCCGTTCCGATTTCTTTTACTCGGAACCTGACAAGGATATTGACATCTATGCGCTTCTGGCAGACTACAAATACAGACCAAATGCGCAGAACGAAATACTTGCAGGTGTCAAGACAACGTTTATCGGGAGCGACAATTCATTTATCTTCAAGAAGAACGGAGTCATGGATACTGGACGTTCGAACGACTTCCTGTACAAGGAAAAGAACCTTGAGGCCTATGCGCAATATACCCGCACATGGAATAAGATTGAATTAAGTGGCGGACTGCGGATGGAGTATATGCACACATTCAGCAGGCTACTTTCCATGACAAGTCAGGATGCTGAGACGAACGCCGGGAAACATCTTCGGTTGTTCCCGAATTTCAGTGCAACATACAATATCAACGGAAAGAACAAAATCGCATTACTCTACAGCAGAAGACAGGACAAGCCCAGGTACGAGGACCTGAACCCGTTTGAATGCCTGCTCGACGAATTGTCCTATTGGAAAGGCAATCCGTTTCTCAAGCCTCAATTGTGCAACAAGATTATGCTGTCATACACCTGGAGCAGTCTGTCATTGAACCTCTATTACAACAATCTCGATGGCTATTTCACATCACTTACGGATGTATATGGAAGCGACAAGACAATCATGACGAAGAAGAATATCGGAACCCAGCAGCAGGTCGGGTTCGACGCCGTATTCTCAAAACGCCTCACACCTTGGTGGGACTTCAGCACAAACGTCGGACTGTACTACTTCATTAACAAACTGGATTACGAAACGTACAGACAAGAGTACAGACGTCCGTCCTGTTTCTTGTCTTCAAGCAACAGCTTTCTCTTGCCGCTCGGCATCAACCTCGAAATCTCAGGGCGATTCTACTCCAAACGGCAGGGCGGAAGCTATGAGGTCTGCAGGCCGACAGGCAGCGTTGACCTGGGCCTCAATAAGAGTTTGCTTGACGGCTGCCTGCGCATAGCCCTGCTGATGACGGATGTCTTCCATACTGAGCGTTGGGACAGATATGGAACAAAAGATAACCTGATACTGTCGTCATGGGGGCATGGGGAGAGCCGCAAGATTCTGCTGCGATTGACATATGGTTTCGGAAAGCAAAGATTCGAGAAAATTGACAGGAATCTAGAGGAACTGAACAGATTATAAAAATAGTAATTTTTTTCTTGTAATTTAGGGGAGGGGGTAGTATATTTGTGTCATATAAATCACTAACGACATGAAAAAGTTATTATTATTCATCTGTGCCGCAATGATGATTTTCAGCTGCGGCAAGGAAGAGTCAGGAAACAAAACTGAAATCGACCCTGTATTCATCTGTGCCGCAATGATGATTTTCAGCTGCGGCAAGGAAGAGTCAGGGAACAAACCTTCAATTAACCATGTGGACAAGGTGACTTGGGCCACTGTTGTCAAGGAGTATCCATTCTTGGACGGCTTTCCTGTATTTGACGGGGAAGTCGAGAATTGGCAGTATAAAGAACTCGGCAGCATGAAGACATTGACCTTCTTCGACTACAAGTGCGACAAGTCCGTATCGACCACCTATTACGCCAAGTTCATACCTGCGGGCTTCACCAAGAGCGAAGGTTCTGAAATCTATCGTAAGACTGCGGACAAGAAGAATTACATCTTCACCGGCAGCTATGGCGGCGGCAGTTTCGCCTTAAGTTTCTCCGTTGACGCCGAATAGGACATGAAAACGGGAATCATCACCTGCGCTTTGACGGCATTGGCCCTGTCGGCAGGTATTACGTCGCACGCACAGACCGTCTCCGACAAGAAGGCAGAGCGTCAGAAGGAAGAGATTGTCCGTGTCAGGGTATGGCTCAACAAGGGAGAGGACAAAGTCATTGACGGTTATCTCCGTTCGGCTCTTGTCAACCGCCCCGACAACATTGAAATAAGCCTTACCGCCGACGGCAAGAGGATGAGATATGTCAATGAAGACGTCGATTCCCTGCTTCTTGAGGGTTCTGACAAATACGTGAAGAGACTGGTCAAGATGTACGGAGCATTGGGAGGCCCGGCAAAGGTCGAATGGGTGCGTGAGGAATACCGGGGCAAAGGCATTGACCTGTACTCTCTTTTCACCGTTGAAGCTGAAAGGACGGGAAGGAACATCACGGTCGTGAGACCGGTCCGTTCGTGGTACCTTAGCATTGCCGGGGACATGGCCATAATGGTCGGGTTTGATACCCGCAACAGCATCTTTGACAAGGCTGATCCGCCGATGTCCGGGTCAATGCTGAACAAGTATTTCGGAAACGATGTCCGGGGCAATGCTGAACAAGTATTTCGGAAAGATATATGACTATCCGGAATTTGCCGCAAGGATACGGGAGGGCGAATTCAGCACGTTCATGGATGTCATCCATGCGTGGGAATCATCTTACGGAGGCACTGCTCTCCGCGTGGATGGGAAGCTCAAGGACGGGCAGGTCGGTGT
>HF996054.1 GCA_000432515.1 Bacteroides sp. CAG:545 | reverse complement strand
ACTTCGGAAATGCTGTAATGCCCGTCTGTCATGATGTTGGTGACCGGTAGTTTCTTCCCGGACAACTTCTTGACCATCAGCTGTTCAGCGTAACTTTCAAGCAGGTCGTCGGCCTCGTCATTGATCTCATCCACTATGACGAAGTAAAAGACCATCGCCCAGAGTGCGATGACCGGGAGCAATGCCATAGACAGGCGTACAGCGATATTGTGGATCAGTTTCATTCTTTGGTGACGAGTTTGTATCCGAATCCGTAAACTGACTTGATTTCTATATCGGCGCCGGCTTCTTCCAGTTTTTTGCGCAGATTCTTGACCTGCGAATAGATGAAGTCGAAATTGTCCGCCAGATATATGTCGTCGCCCCACACGGCTTCTGCCAATACTGATTTATCGACCATGTGCCCTGGCCTGAGCAGGAAATAGTGAAGTATGTCGTATTCTTTCTTTACCAATGTCAATGTTTTTCCGCCGACTTCCACTGTGCGGCTGTCCGGGTTGAACTTGACATTGCCATAGACTATTCCGTTTCGACCGCTTCCGTTGCTTCTTCTGGTCACGCTCTTGATTCTGG
>HF996053.1 GCA_000432515.1 Bacteroides sp. CAG:545 | reverse complement strand
AGTCAGCATATTCACTTGCCTGGAAAGCTGTCTTTACGGCCTCCGGAAGTTCATTGTACGAAATCTCACTTTCGGTCATGCACCACTGTCCTGCGCGGTTGAACCATACGGAGAAGTCATATTCTGCGTTGGCTGAACGTGTTGCGGCTCTGTTGAATTTCGCCACGTCGTAGCCGTTCTTGGATGTCCATTTTACATTGACTGCATCCGGATAGCGTTCTGCCAATTCTGCTTTCGCTTTTTCGTTTATCTGGCTGTCAGTCGAAGCTTTATTGCAGCCTGCAAGTGTCATCAGGCAGATGCACATTGCTGTAATAAATAAATTTTTCATTGTACTATAATTTATTGGTTTGTAATTTTTTATATCTAACTCTCCGGGTTATCGGTCGAGTCCTGCAAGATTGAAGTTCTTGTCGAATTTCAGTTCGAAGCCATTGTCCAGTTTCAGCTCAAGTTCTCCGTCGTCATACTCGGCCTTGGTGATGAACGAGTCGGGATACAGTTCATTGACCTTGTCGGCTGCTGCCTGCGGAATTATGCCGTCGGGGATGCTGTTGCGGTGACGGTTGATTTCCTTCCATTCTCCGTTGCGACGGAATTCCAGTTTGGTCCCGTCCGTGAGCACGATTTCGTAGGAAATTTTCTGCAAGTCTCTGTCTTCTTTGGCAAATGCTATTTTTTCATCTTGAAAGTGCTCGGCGATGAAGCTCAATACGTTTTCCGGAAGTAATTCCGGGCTTGTCGCCTTGTCGTGCACGAGGTTTGTCAGGTAATAGCCCAATGTTCCTGCTGCCGCGAGCGAAATGATTAC
>HF996052.1 GCA_000432515.1 Bacteroides sp. CAG:545 | reverse complement strand
ACACCGACCTGCCCGTCCTTGAGCTTCCCATCCACGCGGATAGCAGTGCCTCCGTAAGAGGCTTCCCACGCATGGATGACATCCATGAACGTGCTGAATTCGCCCTCCCGTATCCTTGCGGCAAATTCCGGATAGTCATATATCTTTCCGAAATACTTGTTCAGCATTGCCCCGGACATCGACGGCTCAGCCTTGTCAAAGATGCTGTTGCGGGTATCAGACCCGACCATTATGGCTATGTCCCCGGCAATGCTCAGGTACCACGAGCGGACCGGTCTCACGACCGTGATGTTCCTTCCTGTCCTTTCGGCTTCGACAGTGAAAAGAGAGTACAGGTCAATGCCTTTGCCCCGGTATTCCTCACGCACCCATTCGACCTTTGCCGGGCCGCCCAATGCTCCGTACATCTTGACCAGTCTCTTCACATATTTGTCCGAACCGTCAAGAAGCAGGGAATCGACGTCTTCATTGACATATCTCATCCTCTTGCCGTCGGCGGTAAGGCTTATTTCAATGTTGTCGGGGCGGTTGACAAGAGCCGAACGGAGATAACCGTCAATGACTTTGTCCTCTCCCTTGTTGAGCCATACCCTGACATTGACAACCTCTTCCTTCTGACGTTTTGCCTTCTTGTCGGAGACTGTCTGAGCATGCGACGTGATACCTGCCGACAGGGCCAATGCCGTCAAAGCGCAGGTGATGATTCCCGTTTTCATGTCCTATTCGGAGTCAACGGAGAAACTTAATCCGAAACTGCCGCCGCCATAGCTGCCGCTGAAGATGTAATTCTTCTTGTCCACCGTCTTCCGGTAGATTTCAGAACCTTCGCTCTTGGTGAAGCCTGCAGGTATGAACTTGGCGTAATAGGTGGTCGACACGGACTTGTCGCACTTGTAGTCGAAGAAGGTCAATGTCTTCATGCTGCCGAGCTCTTTGTACTGGCAATTCTCGACTTCCCCGTCAAATACAGGAAAGCCGTCCAGGAATGGATACGTCTTGACAATAGTGGCCCATGTTACCTTTCCTGTAGGTGCAGGGCCGATTATGAGTTCGTCCCC
>HF996051.1 GCA_000432515.1 Bacteroides sp. CAG:545 | reverse complement strand
CACCTCTGAGACCATCTTCCACAACAACAAGGATTAAGACAGAGCCCCGAAAGGGTTATTTTTGCGGACCTTGCCCGCCTCTGAGACCATCTTCCACAACAACAAGGATTAAGACACACAAATCCCTTTTCCTTCAGTTTTTGAATCACCTCTCTGAGACCATCTTCCACAACAACAAGGATTAAGACAAAGACAATGTGACCATCTGCCCAATAAATGCACTCTGAAGCCATCTTCCACAAGAACAAGGATTAAGACGGTCGCAAATCTGTGTTTTCATATCGCAAAAAAACTCTGAAGCCATCTTCCACAACAACAAGGATTAAGACTCGTCATCAACTACTATCAGATCAAAAGCAATATCTCTGAAGCCATCTTCCACAAGAACAAGGATTAAGACGCCTTGTGGGACAAGGATTTGTAAAGCTGCCATCGCTCTCTGAGACCATCTTCCACAAGAACAAGGATTAAGACCTCCTTATTAGACATTGTGTTGAGACTCTTAAACGCCTCTGAGACCATCCTCCACAAGAACAAGGATTAAGACAAAAAGAGTAACCAGCATTTGCTGATTACTCTCTCTGAAGCCATCTTCCACAAGAACAAAGATTAAGACGGATGATGTTTGATCGTAAGCCTCCGGACTCGCACAAAGTCGAAATCATGGATGCTTATACCATGAAGCGCCTGGCTCAGGTAGATGTTCCCAACTGCCGTTTCATCGCATTTGACGGACACTGACCTCGACACATATATGGAGTGTCATCACTGGAGATATCCCAGACCGCATCGCATTCCTGTAAATCAGCTTCCGCTCAGTTGCAGGGCCCTAGTCGACCTTAGGAAGATGGCTGAGACTTTCCCTGATCTGTTCGTCAGTCGGGATGGTGTCAGTCATTTTTCCGTCATTGAACTGCTCATATGCCTTCAGATCGAAATAACCTGTTCCCGTGAGACCGAAAAGAATGGTCTTTTCCTCTCCCGTTTCCTTGCATTTCAGGGCCTCGTCAATGGCTGCTCGTATTGCGTGGCTGCTTTCAGGTGCAGGTAGCGTGCCTTCCGTGCGTGCAAACAATTCAGCCGCCTTGAATACGGAAGTCTGCTCGACGGAACGAGCCTCAATGTAGCCGTCAGCATAGAGCTGTGACAGAATGCTGCTCATTCCGTGGTAGCGGAGACCGCCTGCGTGGTTTGCTGACGGAATGAACTGACTGCCAAGAGTGTACATTTTAGCGAGCGGGCAAATCTCACCGGTGTCGCAGAAATCGTAAGCATATTTTCCACGCGTGAAGCTAGGGCAGGATGCCGGCTCCACGGCGATTACGCGGTATTGTTTCTCGCCGCGCAGCATTTCTCCGACAAACGGACTTACCAGACCGCCGAGATTGGAACCGCCTCCGGCACAGCCTATGACAATGTCAGGAGTAATGCCGTATTTGTCGAGCGCCGCTTTTGCTTCAAGACCGATAATTGACTGGTGCAGAAGTACTTGGTTCAGGACGGAGCCGAGAACATATCTGTACCCGTCATGAGTGACAGCAGTTTCCACCGCTTCGGAAATGGCACATCCCAGACTGCCGGTCGTTCCGGGGTGCTCTGCGAGAATCTTGCGGCCGACCTCTGTATCCATGCTTGGAGACGGAGTGACATGTGCCCCGTAGGTACGCATGACTTCGCGCCTGAACGGCTTCTGCTCATACGAACATTTGACCATGAATACATGACAATCAAGGCCGAAGTATGCACATGCCATGCTCAATGCCGTGCCCCATTGTCCTGCTCCTGTTTCAGTAGTCACTCCTTTGAGCCCCTGTTTCTTGGCATAATATGCCTGCGCAATGGCAGAATTGAGCTTGTGGCTTCCGGAAGTATTGTTTCCTTCGAACTTATAGTAGATTTTAGCCGATGTTCCCAATGCCTTTTCGAGGAAATATGCTCTAATGAGCGGTGACGGACGGTACATTTTATAGAAGTCCCTGATTTCCTCCGGGATAGGGAAGTATGCCGTGTCATTGTCAAGTTCCTGTTTGCAAAGTTCCTCGCAGAATACGCCCTTCAGGTCATCGATGCCCATCGGCTGCAATGTCGCCGGGTTGAGCAGCGGTGCCGGCTTGTTTTTCATGTCTGCACGCACGTTATACCATGCTTTAGGGATTTCGTTTTCTTCGAGGTAGATTTTGTAAGGTACTTTCTGTTCCATAATGTTTATAATTTAAGTTGTTTTACGTTTCTATACGAAAAAAGCCCCGTCGCAGTCGCGGCGGGGCTTGAGTTATCTGAATGATTCAGAACAACATACGGCTATAGCCTCCTACGACTGTCAGAGTAGTAAGAGTGCCACCACCAAGAATTGTTGTTCATCATAAACATAGTTCCGTTTCTATTTTTCGGGACACAAGTTAGAAGATTCTATTATAATATGCAAATTTTTTTTGCATTTATTTCTTATATTTGACGAAAACACTTATTATGAATTGGTTTAAGCGTCTATTTGGCTTTCGCAGGCCTAAGCGTTCTCGCGATCTTACTGATGCTGAACGCAATCGTTTGTTATTTATCACGTATTGGATGTTTAACAGCTAACATAAACTGTGAAACGTGATACGCCCGTTTGGCGCGATAACTTCAAGCTGTGGTAATCACTTGAGAGCCGGAGATTTCCGGCTCTTCTTTTTTTTCATTGTAAAATCTTTTGCTACTTTTGTGATGTCGCATAGGCGACTACCGGGATGAGAACCTTCCTTGACGTGTATGTCTGGACTGACACAGCGCACATGATAGTGCCTTCTCGGGCTCTATTATCGTTTTTTATCTATTTAAGAAAATCGCATTCTCATTGATTCAGAATTCATAATGTTTAGTTTGCACGATTGTTTGTTTAATTAAAAACAATCAGATAAGTTAGAAATATTTTGCAAATAGTAACGATTATGCTACCTTTGCAAATACAAAGTTCTTTGTTATATGAAGAGTTCTGAATTGAAGAGGTTGCTTCGGAAGAATGGATGCTTTCTTGTCCGTCAGGGGACATCCCACGAAATATGGGAATCCCCAATAACAGGCGAGAGATTCTCAATTCCGAGGCACGGGGCTCAGGAAATCCGGACTGGAACTCTTGAGGCAATCAAGAAACAGGCAGGGATCTAATCCCTGCCCATTCTTGAATTCAGATTCTGAATAACAGAGAACTTTTTTTTCAAAAGCAAGTTATTATATGTATAAGATCGTAGCAATTATTGAAAAGGGACCGGACGGGCGATTTGCTATCACGTCCTCTCAGAGTTTTGGCAAAAATCATTTTGGCGGTTTTGGGGAGACAATCGAGGAGGCTAAAGCAGATTTCCGCGAAAGTGTCCAGGACTGCCGTGATTTAGCCATAGCAGACGGGGAGAAAGTCTCTGAAGAGTACCAGATAACATTTCGCTATGACATTCCTTCATTCTTCGAAGACTTCGATTTCATCAATGCCAGCCGCTTCGCCCAGTATGCAGGCATCAACGAAAGCAAAATGAGGCAATACAAGAGTGGCGTGGCATTCCCTGGGGAAAAGACCACAAAGAAAATTGTGGCAGCAATACATCGCATAGGAGCCGAATTAAGTTCGGTTTCAATATAACAAAGAACTTTTTTTTTGAGAAGAGCCGCCGTGAGGTTGCTCTTCTTTTTTTCATTGTAAAATCTTTTGCTACTTTTGTGATGTCGCTTATGCGGCTAGCGGGGTGAGATTTGATGATGCGGGATCATTAGAGCACTATTTAAAAAACACTATTACACTATGAAACGCATTCTGACCATTCTTTGTACAATGATAACAGCTATAGGAAGCGCATCAGCACAAAATCCGATGGTGGAGGATATGTCCAGATGGGCTGATGGATGGAAACACGCATTCTCGAAGGAGGGAGTCAGAGAATGGAAGCCTGAATTTACCTTGAGATATTATGCTGGTTTGGTCACTGCAGGGCCAATGCTTACCGGAGGCATACGAATCGACGAGAAGCGTTCATTTTCCATCTTTATGAGTCAAGGAGAAACATACGCTGACTATGCGCCCGGTGACATTTATTCTATCGGTACGGGGATATGTTTCCGCAGATACTGGCATTTGGGAAGGCGCAAAACATTCGCCATTTACAGCGACTTGTACGCTGGAGCCGGATGGATATACAAAATAAGCGGAAAGTATCATCTGAATACACAAACAGGCTGGCAACGCGAAGTGATTAAAGAAAATGTGGGCGATATGATATTCATCGGCGGATGGCAGCCCGGTATCAGAGTAAGATGCTACAAGAATCTTCATCTGTTCATAGGCCCTACCCTTGCCGCAGAATGCCTGGGAGCGCACCTGGGAATCGGATTCTGACGCGGCGGGGCTTGAGTTATCTGAATGATTCAGAACAACATACGGCGATGGCCTCCTACGACTGTCAGAGTAGCAAGAGTGCCACCACCAAGGCACAAGTTAGAAGATTCAAACTATTCTCCTTCAAGAAGGAAAACAGCACTTTCGTAAACTTTCTTCAAAGGAGGGTTCACCCCTTTTTTCATAAGAAATTCTCCTGAAAGAGATTTTCCCGCGAACCAACTCGCAGACTTCTCTACGTTCAGTTCTGTTACATGGTAGTTCATATTCTCGTCAAGTCCAGCAAGACGGAACTGCGGCACCGAATAACGAGAGTCATAACTAAGGCAATAGGTAAACAGCACTGCTCTGCGGCGATCCCTTGACACATACATCAGAGCATAAGTTCCCGACTTATCTTCAGGAGCACCTAACCTGTAGAGATCACCTTCCGCAATTATATCACGGTAATCCTTGTAACTGCTTATGGCTTTTTGTGCGAAAGCCTTCTCAGTTTCTGTCATATCTTTCGGTTGGAGTTCCATTCCCAGTCGTCCAGCGCAGGCGACATCAAAGCGAAACTTGATAGGTGTAATATTGCCAGTCTGATGGTTAGGAACGGCTGACACGTGTGAGCCCATCACGTTTGCAGGAAAAAAGAGACTCGTTCCGTATTGAATGCCTGTACGCACCAAAGCCTCAGTGTCATCGCTCGTCCAAAACTCATCGAAGTATTTCAATGCTCCGTATTCTACGCGACCTCCTCCCGAAGAACAAGCTTGAATCATCACGCTAGGATACTTACTACGAAGACGCTCCACCACATTGTAAAATCCTTTCGTATAGTCCACCCAGAACTCCGTCTGTCTATCCGACGGAAGGCCCAATGAGCCTACATTCTCCACGTGACGGTTAGCATCCCATTTGATATAATCAATTTTGTCAGAAAGAGCCATCGTCTTGTCAAAAACATCGAAGACAAAGTCCTGCACTTCACGCCTTGTCAGATCCAAAAGATACTGATTCCTCATTGCCGTCGGCTCGTGCAGTCGGTCCCTGACAATCCATTCGGGGTGTTTCTCATAAAGTTCACTCTTAGGATTGACCATCTCCGGTTCAATCCATATTCCGAATTTCAGCCCCCTGCTGTGGGTATATGAAGCAATATCATCAATACCCTCGGGCAATTTGGAGACATTCACTTGCCAGTCACCAAGACCAGCCTTGGCATTGTTGCGAGGATATTTGTTTCCGAACCAGCCATCATCAAGGACAAACATCTCGAGTCCCATATCAGCTGCATCATCCACCATTTCCTTCAGTACACTTGCATCGAACGTAAAATAAGCACCTTCCCAACTGTTAAGAAGAGTTGGTGTCATGCCGTAGCCACAATGCATCTTGTATTCCCTGGCCCAACGGTGAAGGTTGCGACTTGCCCGACCTGCGCCTTGGCCACTCCAAGTAAGAATCAGCTCAGGAGTCTCAAACGACTCCCCACGAGCGAGCCAGCGGGTGGCTGAGTATGGGTTTGCACCCGCAAGAACATTCAGAACATTGAATTCGGTGAGTTCAAAATTCAACTTGAAATTCCCACTCCAAGCAAGGCTGCCGGCAATAACTTCGCCGGTATCTTCACTGAAGCTGTCTGTATTCAGGCTGAGCATGAACGAAGGATTCTCCGTATGAGTCGTGCGAACTCCTTTCCTACTCTCAACGCTCATTGTCCCGCGAACGAGTTGAGTGTGCTGCACACGCGCCTCATGAGCCCAAGACCCATAGAGGTGGGTAAGGAGATATTTGTCTGCACGTATCGGAAGGGCTACCGAATAGTAATTCCTAAGCATTACCGTACCTTTCTCGTCATTTCTGATTATGGAATTGACAACAATTACGTCTTCGTGCATATATGCCTTATATATTAGGTCCACAGCAAGTCCTTCCTTCAAGTCGGCAAGATGGATAATGGTCCGGTCCACATTGCCATTTTCTGTCATCTCGGTATTATGGGAGATATAGCGGAGTTCTGTATTCAAGTCACCATTCTTGTGCGTTACAGCCAATGCCGGTTCATTGAACCCACGTCCACCCTGAGTGGGATAAGTCTCATATACAGAGCCGTGCCCCTTAGATATACCTAACTGAAAATCAGCGAACGGGGAGGTGTCCCCTATAACTCCTCCATAATGAAGAGTTCTCAAAAAGCCGTCTTTATCCACGCAAATAATCAATGAGGAATTGTCAGTACGGACATTTATTACCTTCCCGTCTTCCGCTCCGAAAGAAGGTATTCCGAGCAGGACGAGCAATACAAGCAAAATATATCTTTTCATATCAACACGTAATTTAAGTAAACAATATCTCACGGCCCGTGAAAAGGAAATTCGGTCCCACTACATACTGCCGCGCCGTCGGCGAGAATTGTTCCTCCATCGCAAAGTGAGTATGACCGGAAAGAATGCCCTTGAGCAATTTCTGCTTTTTCAGTCTGTCAAAGAATTTCTCCGGGAACGAATCCGTCTCGTAGGTGTACTTGTGTTTTTGTGGGCCATAAGAACGGAACCGGCTTCCTGGCTTCCAATATTTGAAATTTGCAGCAGCTATCTCCTGAGTATAGATCGGCACGTGCATACAAAGGATTATCGGAAGTTTACGCCTCACCTGGTCCTCGAAGAGATCCACCTGTTCTTCAGTTACGGAATAATACACATCATCCATAGTAATAAAATTCACACCGTTCACCACTTGGGAGACGAAAGTAAGGTTCTTGTGATACTTGGATGCAAGCAACTCGCGGCTAATTTCCTTGTATGCTTCCGTTTTTTCGGACTTTTCGAGTTTCATATAGCGGGAATACTCGTGGTTGCCGACGGCAAAAGCAACGTTTTCTCCAAGGTATTTCTCGGCAAGATCGAGGTTTGCCTCTGAAATCCAATCTATCAGATCACCTGTATGTAGAATATAATCGACATTCTGTCTCGCCCAGTCCAGCGAATCCCGTAATGCTTCTTCTTGCCTTCCTCCAAAGGTTCTCGTTCGACTCCGCATAAGAGTCTGCTTTCTTTCATCTTCCGAGAGATAGGCCGACGTAAGATGTGTGTCAGAGATATGGAGAATAGAAAACGGTTCAGTAGCTCCAGCATCGATATGCGCATAAGTCAATGAAAGCCGTTCGAATTTTCCCCTGTTCGGGAACTCTTCGGGCTTATCTTCCGCAAAAGCCGGCAGCCTCGACGTTGAGAGCAGTAATCCTGCTGCCATCGACGTCTTGAGAAAAGACCTTCTATCCATTTCGCTCAAGATTTCCTCCATTTAGTAGTTTTTAACACAACGAACATTCAGACGCGAGAGTTTATTTGCCTCTACACGCTTCGTATTCATCATATTGAGGTTCATACTCGTTCCAGAGATACAGAGGGAGCGTGCATAATCAGCATCTTGTTGTCCAATAAACCATAGGAATCCGTACTTGCCCGGGGCTTTTGCATTGATTGTTACGCCATCAATCTCAATACGTCCTGCAGGATACCATCCAAATCCCACTTCGTCAGCGCCAGAAACAAACTGTACTATCGGTCCTGCTGCATCCTTATCTTTCAAAGTTTCATTGGTCTGATTCCATACGCCACCATCCACAAGACGGCCATTGCCTCCACGAAGCCATGCTCCGACATTGCCCATATTCTTCACAGTCGAGCCATTCTTGTAGAATTCATCTTTCGTGACGCCCGGCAGGGTAGCAAGACATCCTCCATTGAATGAGAATTCTCCCTTATAGATATCCTCACCTACATTATACTCTGACTTTATTGCGTGGAGCAAATCCCACCAATCGTTACAGTTGGCAACATGCCACCCCTCAGGGCAGCAGCCACGAAGTTGGACATTGTACTCCCCTCCTTCTGTACCATCTAGAGTAAAGGCATTGCCAGCATCATCCTTGCCACCATAAGATGCTATCTTCTCTTCATACTGTTCCTTCGTACAGGCAGGAATACCCGTCATCGCCTCGTACCATGTATAGAAACGTCCAGCTTTATCATTTATCTCGCTCAATGCGGCTTCCGTCATTCCTTTCACAGTAATTCCGGTAATGTCTATAGCCGTTCCGAGTTTTCCATCATTACCTGATTCGAAACAGTTCATGGTCATCCAGGTCTTTGAACCATACTTCTTGCTGACATCATCCGGCTCTGGCTCAGGTTCAGGTTGGGGCTCAGGTACGACAGTCCCCTCTCCTACAGTCAGGATAGCAAGAAAAAGTCTCTCCTTACTTTGTCCCAGTTCATTCTTCGCGACAACGGAAACAGATCTGCGAGGTATCTCGCAATCGGTGTCCGCGGCCTTGACCTTTATCATGTTCGTACCTTGTCCTTCGATAATGGTAAGCAATCCAGATGCCTCGTCAGCTATTTTCCACTCGTAACTGTCGGCCCATTTCACTTCATTTACACTGAACTGGAAGACCTCTCCGTGAACACATTTAAGCTTCGCAGGAATTTTGTTGATGTTGCCAGGAGTCGCAGGAATGGTACGCTCCTGAGTTTCCGCCTCTACTTCGCGATTCACCGCTTTTGTACAAGAAAGCATACACACAGCAGACAAAGAGGCGAGAAAAACAAGTAATTTATTGGTTTTCATATTTTTATCACAATTAATCATTTATCTGGAATCTAATAAGAAAAAGGTTGGTCCACATACCACCTGACCTTATAAATCTTGTACTTGAAGTACGAGAAGAGACAGTTGCCGTTGAAGTCCACTACCTCACTGGTCCAGTAGGACGAAGAAGTCGGTCTCGTGAGGATTTGCGGCCATCCTTCAGGACCGGTCGAGATACTTTTGACGTTCTTTTTGTAGGCAAGTTCCACAGACACCACCTTTCCTGTTTCGGGGTTGAAACTGAAGACGTTTTTGCCCGTGGTGAGATAGAGTTCATCCTTTCCATAAACAGGAATGAGGTCGTGAATCATCGACATGTTGTCCGGCACATCATAGCCATATTCTTGGGTCAGTGTCGTTTTGGTCTTATCGTAAGAGTACTTGTAAACACGTCCCTCAGAGGCAGTCCACAGGCACTCGCGTTTCTTATCCCAGACGGCATTATGGGCAGCTGCCACCACAGCGGACGAGGTCGGCTTCGTATCATAAACCCCATCTCGGCACTTATATATCTGAAGTTTATTGGAATTGCTGCAGGCAACCACTATACTGCCGTCTGGGAGAATCTCCGCAGAGTGAGGGCTCCCCCCGGCATTGACCACAAAAAGCACCTTCTTGTCTTCGATACGTACCAATGCAGCGCCTCCGCTCGAGGCTGTCACAAGCACACAACTCTTGTCCAGCACAGGTTTGGCCTCATCCGGCTCAGTGAAAAGTTTCACCTGAGAAGGATCCAAGCCATCCTCTGCCGGCTTCCATTCCCAAGCTATTTTTCCTGTCGGCTGGTCCACGATTACGATGTGTCCCTGTGACTGTTCCGTGACAATCAATGGACGGGTCGCATCCTTAAGTTCAATGGTCCCTTTCTCAACGTTTTCAGGACGCCAAGGGATATATGGCCCTTCCGGCTCTTGTTTCTGGCAAGATGCACAAAGAAGAAGAAGAAAAAGAAAAGCAAGTCTCGTATATATGTGTTTCATTTCCATACGTTTAAAGTCAACTTTCATCATAGCGTGATTTGTCATATCCTAATAATTCGGATTCTGATCAAGGTTTTTGTTCAAAAGACGCTGCTCCGAAGGGATAGGCCACCAGTAGTCTCGCTCAGGGTCGAATGCCCTGATTGCTATTGCAGTACCGTTGTAGTCGCAGATTTCGTCATTCATTACCTCCTCCGCAATTTTCCAGCGACGGATATCATTGTAATAAAGTCCTTCGCCGGCGAATTCGATTCTGCGCTCGTGGCGTATAACCTCACGCATCTGCTCTTTGTCAAGAGTTCCTGTCTTTATTATAGGGATACCGGCACGCTTGCGGACTGCGTTCAATGCTGAATACACCTCTGCAGAAGGGCTTGTTTCTACCTCGTTCTTGGCCTCTGCGAACATAAGCAGCACATCCGCATACCTTATGAACATATAGTTCGTCTCGCCATTACCATCATCGGGATCGCGGGCTTGGTTATCATATATGGTAAGTTTCTTGTGAGCAAATCCGGTAAACTGACAAATCTGAGTTGCGGTACTGTTGGCCTTTCCGAGAAAAGTGCATCCTGGATAGAAGACAGTAGCTTTGAAACGAGGGTCTTTCTTGTCATAATTGTCTTGGGCGTAAGTCTTGCCGTCTGAAGATTCGTACGCGTTAACCAGATCCAGAAGCGGTGCGTTATTGCGATACTGCACACTTTGGACGTTCCACGCGTTTATAGGTGTGTTCTTTGTCTTCGAATACTCCACATCGAAAATACACTCACAACTGTGTTCATTTGCCGGAAGGAATAATTTCCTATAATCCGGGAAGAGGTCATAACCGGCTTCTTTAGCATGGTCCATAACCTCAGCAGCCGCATCCGCAGCCTTTTTCCACAGGGCGAGATCACCCTTTTCATTGACCAAAGGGCTGGCCTCAAAAAGCAATAGTCTTGCCTTAAGCGACATTGCCGCACCTTTGGTCGCACGGCCTTTATCCGACTTCGAACCCCATTTCCAGTCGAGACACTCGGCCGCTCTGTCTAAATCTCCAATAATCTGGGACACAACCTCTTCGCGGCTGCTTCTTGGAAGAGTACCATGTGACATCTCAGGAATGCTGAGCACGAGCGGAACGCCATTGTAATAAGTTACTAGAAGATAATAGTACAGAGCTCTGAGAAACTTTGCCTCGCCCTCCATTTGGAGTTTTCTCTCCTCACTAGCCTCTGCTCCAGGGAGTCTGTCAAGGTGCGTATTACACCGCCCGATGCCCTCATAACAAGCTTTCCAACGATCGCTGATGACACCTGCAGAATTGGCCGAATGAGTACCAAGCGCGATTTCATTCCACCCGTGGGAATTGCTGTAGTTGTACTCGTTCGGAGTAGCACAGTCCTCAAGTAGAGGATCAATGTTAAGAGCGCCAGAATGCGTGAGAACATTGTAGCATCCGGTCATCGCAGCCTCCGTACCCTCGGCTGACTGCCAGAACGTCTCGACGGTATAGCGATCCGACGGGATAGTGTCAAGACTACAAGACGCTACCAGAATCACGGATGCAGTCGAAATAAAGATTTTTCCAATATGTTTCATAATGCTGTTCGCGATTTAAAATGTGATGTTGAAACCGAAATTATATGTCTTCAACGATGGATACTGGATCAGGTTCGTGCTGGAAAGGTCAATTTCCGGATCGAACATCTTCAGAGGAGAGAAGGTGAAGAGATTTTGGCCATTGACAAACAACTGAATCTGTTTCATCTTGATAACTTTCATCCATTTCTCAGGCATAGTCCACGAAAGCTGCAGTTGCTTGCATCTCAGATAAGATGCATCATATAGCCATTGGGTATTCTTGTAGTTATGCATTTCCGGAGCGCCTGTCGCCGTATGGAGAATCGGCAGTCTCGAATTATGGTTTTCTTCTGTCCAAGCGTCTGTAGTCCACTCTTTCAACACGCCGGCACCATTCCAGAACGGAGCAGCAAGATTGCCTGAAAGGTATGTGTACACGTCCGCTACGCCCTGAAACTGAGCCGACAGTTCTACACCCTTCCACCCCACGGAAAAGTTGAACGCATAGGTGATACTTGGTGTGAGGTTTCCTGAAACGGCACGGTCACGGTCATCGATACTTCCGTCACCATTAAGGTCCTTGTAACGGATATAGCCCGGCTTTACGCCACTGCCGACAGTGGCAGAATTGGCAATTTCCTCGTAACTATTGTAGAAGCCGTCCGCCTGATACAAGTACCACGCACTGATAGGTTCACCCTCTTTAATGATGTTGAACGTAGATATATACTCCTGTCCATTAAGATCTACGACAATATTTTTATTGTAGCAGAAATTACCTCCCAGACTATACCGGAAGTCCCTGTATCCGTCGCGCCACTGGATGCTGTACTCCATACCGTCATTAGCCACAACTCCGATATTCTGCTTCGGACCTTTCAGGTTTCCAATCTGCGCAGGTATCTTCACATCCCTGAGGATACCCTCAGTTCGTTTCTTATAGAAGTCCGCAGTAAAATTCAACCTTCCTCCCAAAACGGCAAAATCCAGACCGGCATTGTAGGTGGTCGTAGTCTCCCAAGATATATCATCATCCACAAAATCCCTTATCGCAGCACCTCCAGAGATGGTATCACCGAAAGAGTAGTTGTATGAAGGACTGGCAAGAACCGACATGAGGTATTCGTAGTTTCCGATAGCCTGATTTCCCATCTGACCGACAGAACCTCTAAGCTTAAGGATATCTATCCAGGATATATTCCTCATCCAATTTTCCTTATCCAGTCTCCAACCGATTGACACAGCAGGGAAGAAGGCCCATCGGTTGCCCTTGGCAAATTTCGAAGATCCGTCATAACGGGCCGTGAAGTCGGCAAGATATTTCTCCTTATAATTGTAAGTTACCCTCCCGAAGAACGATGAGAGAATCTGCTCAGAAACAGCACCTGTAATATCATCCATCTTCGTTCCTGGAGTCAAGGCATCGAGTTGGTTATTGAAATAGTCACGTTTCTTTGCAGTAAATGCTGCACTGTTCGTGTATTTGTGCTCATATCCGAGCATCACCCCAAGTGTATGCTTCTTGGCAAAGGTATTGTCGTATGACAAGGTATTGTAAAAGGTAGTGTTGTACGCATTTGAATCCCAATCCTTAACATAAACATATGGACTGAAGTCTTTCTTCTCATATGTCTTGGGATTGTACGTGTACATAGCCGTCTTGAAGTTCTTCGAGTAATTGTCACTTTTGAGGTAACCTAGAGTCGCCCGATATGTCAGATGCCACGGAAGTGTATATTGAAGGTCTATCTTTCCGAGAAGACGGTGCGGCTGCCTAGTGGTACGACCTTCCTTAAGATAAAGGAGAGGATTCTCAGGGTTATTGCGCCCCGGTGTGGAAAGCCAAGTACTGAGCCAACGGCCATCAGGGAGCCGAGTGCTGAAAATTGGCAGTGCCCGATTAATGACGTTAATGGTGGTGGAGACACCGTAAATCGGCTCAGTATTGAAGCGAAAGTTGCCAAGTATGCTGGCCCCGACCTTGAGTCGCTTTGTTACCTGTGTGTTGACCTTGATGTTCCATGAATATCTTGTGGCATCGTCATTGCTCACCATCACTCCTTTCTGCCGCATATATCCTAAACCGATCATATAGTCCACCTTATCACCGCCTCCAGATACGCTTGCATTGTATTCCTGTACAAAACCATGCTCATAGCAGAGGTCATACCAGTCAGAAGCCGGATAGATATATTTGTCGTGTTTCATTCCTTCTTCATACTCAAGGATATCAGCATCGTTGTAAGTCGTCACCAGCTTTCCCTCGTTGAGCTCCGCCTGATTGCGCATCCTCATATATAGAATAGGATCCGTCACCACATCAGGAACATACGTAGGAGACTGGACTCCGAAGTTTGCCTTCAGTCTCACAACTGGGGCGCCCTTCTTGGCCGATTTCGTCGTGATGAGAATTACACCATTAGCCGCCTTGGAGCCATAAATCGAGGCGGAAGCATCTTTGAGTACGGATATTGTTTCTATATCGTCCGGATTAATCTCATCAAGAGAGTATTCTATTCCATCGACAAGAATCATCGGACTGGAACTACTCAAGGTCCCGACGCCACGAACACGGATGGTCGCCCCATCAGATCCAGGTTTAGATGAACTCTGGTTAATGTAAAGACCCGGCATAGAGTAAAGCGCCTCTGAAGCATGAGTCATCGGACGATTTTCAATCTCTGTCATTTTCCTCACCGTGATGGAACCGGTAAGCGTCTCTTTCTTCTGTGTTCCGTAACCGATAACCACAGACTCAGACAACAGACGGTTGTCTTCTTCAAGAGAAATACTGAGCGGCTGGCGTTCCGAACCACTGATGGTTATAGTCCTTGAAACGAACCCCAGATAGTCAATCCTGAGGGACGCAGGACATGTCAAGTCTGGGAACACGAACGATCCGTCAACGTCTGAAAGGACACCTTTCAACGTACCATCAAGCATAATAGATGCCCCGGCAAGCGGTTCTCCGGCCCTATCGGTCACTGTTCCCTTCAGAGTTATGGTCTTCAGTTCGTTTCCGACAGTCGAAATGACTATCACCTTTCCGTTCAGATGTGCTTGAGTTCCAGTCCCCGCAAGTATCTCCGAAAGTGCGTCCATTACATTCTTCCCTTCCGGCACATCTACAGTCTTGTTTACGTCAAGATGACCTTTATTGTAAGCAAAAGTCAATCCCGTCTGCCTCTCGATCAAATTCAATGCTGCAGAAATCTTCATTGACTTTTTCTGAAACCGGACAATCTGCTCTTGTGCAGACGCTCCTACCGCCGTCAGAAAAAAAAGAATCATCATGATTACTATAGTAAGTGCTCTTTTCATAATTCCCGTATTATTTTATATAAACATTTGAATCATTCATTTTGTATTTCATACCAGGAAGAAGCCTGCTGACGACTGAGAGAATATCATCCAAGCCCTCCCCATGGCTAAACTTGACGGTAAGAACATCCTTGTCATACCTGTCGGTAGTAAGATATATATTCACGTCGAAGCGAAGTTGAAGAAGACGCACCAGATCGTGGATACTTCCATCTTCGAGGTATATGCCTCCGCTTTCCCACAGAACGACAGAATCTGTGTCCACCTCATCTACAGAATAAGCTCCAGTTGTTTTCCGGTAACGGAATTCCTGCCCAGGAACAAGTGTCTGACAGATTTCCGAATTTGTACTCACTTCAACAGAACCTCTACAAAGTACGGTGGAAATTTCCGCCTCATCAGGATATGCTCTTACATTGAACTTCGTACCAAGAACACGAACAGTGACGTCAGAAGTTTTAACGAAGAACGGATAGTCTTTGTCTGAAGTAACATCAAAAAGCGCCTCTCCGGAAAGGCATACGCTCCTTTTCGAGCCATTAAAAGTCTCCGGATAGAAGATAACGGAACCGGAATTCAATACTACTTTGGTCGAATCAGGAAGATATACTGTCCTCGTCTGTCCATTCGGAGCCGAGACTACAATCTGCTCAGCAACAAGATTTACCGGAGGAGTCTTCTTGCTGTCCAACATGAGATAAGATACGAAGCAAATAAGTATTGCAGCGGCAACACCTGTAGCCCATCGCAAGAATACCGTAAACACCCCTTTTCTACGTTCTTCTTTTTCCGCTTTATTCAAGACAGCAGACAGAGCCCTTTCAGTTTTATATTTAGGATATGACTTGGAATCAATAAGTTTCCAATTGAATTCTTTACGCATTTTATGTGGCATCTTGAATGTGAATTATATGGTGATTCACATATAAGATGCACAACAAGTGCAATACCCCTAATGGTCAGATAAAAAAAGTTAAAACTACGAGAACTTTCCTGATTTGATTCAATGCAAGATTCAAGTGATTCTCTACAGTCTTCTTGGAGACACCGAGACTTTTGGCAATTTCAGCATTGGACATTCCGTATTTACGGCTACAGATGAATATCTCTCTACGACGTGGCGGCATGTTGTCGACTATCCTGCGAATCTCATCCTTCTCGAAATTTACAGAACACTGTTCTTCAATGAACTGGTCCACCAGCATCTCAAAGTCTCCTATAGTCGTTGACGGCTTTCTCTTACGCAGATGCATAAGGGCCGCGTTCCTCGACAGGACATAGAGCCAAGATCCGAAATTCTCAATCTCTGCAAGGACATCCCTTGTAAGCCAGACTTTCAAGAAAATGTCCTGTGACAAGTCTTCAGCAATCTTCAAATCTTTTATGATGCAGGAAATAAATGTGACAGTTTTAGGATAATAATAACGGAAAAGAGTCGAGAATGCCTCCTTGTCATTCTCAGAGATACGTTTCAAACACTCTTTTTCGTTGTTCATAATTCAAGTGCAAATCATATTGAGACCCAACGGTAGTGGTTAAGCTGCAAAGTAAGACATTTTAATCATTTTTTACAAACCCTTTGTAGTTGACTGGCTGAAGAAAAACAGAAGAAATTTCAGATCCGTTCCAGATTTTATTTGTAATTTCGTCGCGTCGCGAGAAACGGAAACGATGATGAACCGTAAGGGTTTACATTGACGGCTGCGAGGGTAAGCTCGTGTTTTTCAGAGCATTGACAATTATTGAAGAGACATGCAGCCCTCAGGACATTGACATGGAACTATGAAGATACTGGTAATAGAAGACGAGCGCTCGTTGCAGGAATTGATTGCGAGAGCATTGCTGAAGGAGCATT
>HF996050.1 GCA_000432515.1 Bacteroides sp. CAG:545 | reverse complement strand
CAATGGCGAGGATGGTTCAATAGAGCTGAACGCTATAAGAGACCGAGTAGGAATGCCTCATGTGGAAGCCAATTTGGACAACATTCTAAAGGAGCGTCTGCTGGAATTGGTTTGGGAAGGTTGGAGACGTCAAGATCTCATCCGTTTTGGCGAATACACCAAAGCATACGACCAGAGGACTCCTCTGGAAAACGAGTTCACCGGGTTCACAACTGTTTTCCCGATACCACAAAAATGCCTGGATTTAAACAAAGGGTTAAAACAAAATCCAGGTTATCAATAGAGAGCCGTAATCATCATTCTCGTATCAGAATGACTTCCAGTCATCTCACTCCGAATGTCCCACGCTGCGGTAATCCCACGTGATGTATTTCTGTTTCAGCTTCTGGCGGTCGCCCAGGCTTATGTTGTTCTGACTGACCACCTCCTGCGGCCATCCGTCATTGAAATAATTTATGCGGACATATGAGTTGCACACCCCGTCCGTAGTCACCTGACTGTCAAATTTGGTATCGAGACCTTTCCGAACATCCTTTGCGGACTCCTCATCAGTAAAATACTCTATGAGATTTCCTAGCAGCACCTTTATGTCCTGAACAGTCACTTCAGAAGAGTCCTGGACTTCAGATGAACAATGATGATGTCGGGCCTGGGCAAATTTAACATATTACGAAAAAAGATATTCTCAATAAATGAAAAAATAATACATTTGCCGCTCATTAACAAAATGGCATGATGAAGAACCATAAATTATTCGGAGCTATCGCCTGCTCCGTCATCGCGCTGACGATATCGTCATGCGGGAAAGAAGACAAGATTGAACGGTTTCCTGAGGGAACGTCAATGATAAAGATGATGGACGAGGACAACGGAGGCACCACATTGGGCAATTCCAATGTCTATATGACATCTTCCGGAAACTTCAAGAGCAACGATCTGCCGATTCTCGACTGCGGGAAGAAGTGCGGAATAGGAGACATCGGTCTGCCGGATTTCACTAACATGGCGCCGGAAGTCGCTGTGATACCAGGACACGGCTACGTCATCTGCGATTCTGACAACGTCAAGGAATTCCCGTCGAGAAAAAAGGCAATCCGCGAAGATGCGCTCGTTTACAGGGTATATGTCGATTCATGGATCCAGACTGACGGAAAGAATGTCGGGGCCAATGTCTATTTCCTGCTGGGCAGTCCTCTGAAGCGCAGGCAGATGCCGGAAATGGACAGCGACCTCGGAACGCTCTCCTTCGACCTGGTCAGCCATAAGTCCAATTCAATCAGCGTAAAGTTGCCTTCGGAGGATATTGAGGTTATTATCAATGACAAGACACCTCTGACCTGCTCCACCAAAGGTAGGACATTGACATTGGCATTGACAAGCGCCCCGATGTCATACGAGACCGGCACGTGGCCACTCAGCATCCGTAGCGGAAGGGTCTATACGAAGGCGACAGTCGCAATTGAGT
>HF996049.1:10441-26496 GCA_000432515.1 Bacteroides sp. CAG:545 | reverse complement strand
GGCAGTCAACGACTCGACGAGCTTGTCAGCCTCCGCCTCTGCATCGTCATTCATCTTCTTCAGCATCTGGGTGAACTCGGAGGAGTTCTTCTCAAGCGCCTGCCTGATGGCCTTCTGGGAAGCCAGCTGCTTGTCGGCAATCTTCGTCTGCAGGTCGGTGACATCCTTGCCATAAGCCTTGTTTATGGCAATCTTGGCGTTGAGCATACTGATTTCAGCAGCCTGGCTCCGGACATTGTACTCAGTCTCTGTCATCTGCCTGGCGGCAAGCTGCTGCTTCAGAAGAAGCATCTCCTTGTCATAGGCGGACTGCGCGGCATTGATGCGGTCCTGGTATGACTTGTTCCTCTTGGCCGCCTCATCAGCGTCAATCTGGTTCTGGAGCGTTCCCCGCTTCCTTGCCTGTGCCGCCGAAGCTGCCGTCAGTTCCTCGTCAGCCTGCTTGAAGGCAAGCGTCGCATTGACATACGAATTCACGAGATCATCATTGGCAAGATTGTACTGACGGGTCAGACGGGCAGCCTCGACGATGGTCTCATCCCAGCCCTTGAGCTGCTTGTCCACCTCCTCCAGAGCCTTGGCGTTAGCCTCGACAGTCACCTGGTTGTTCGCATATTTGAAATTGGCCATAATTGATGACCTCTTCTCCAGGAGCTCATTGTATTCGCCTGCCTGTGTGATGAGGTCACGGTTGCCCTCATAATTGTCAATGACGAACTTGAGTTCCTCGTCAGTCATCGACGTGCGCGAGCGGAGCATCTCGATGGCGGCCGTCCGCTCCTGCTCAGCAAGAGACTTCTTCGTCTCGGCCAGCTCCTGCTCCTTGGCAATGATATTGTCCAGGGCATCCATCCTCTCCTTGGCGGACTTGCTGGAGTTGTTGGCGATCTCCGTCTGAGTGTTTATGTAAACCCTCGCATCGGATTCCATCATCTTGAAGGAGTTGGTCCGCTCGAACAGCTCGTCACGCAGCTGGGCCGCCTCCTTGGCCGCACGCATCGCTTCCTTGATGGAGCCCTTCACCACGTTCGAGCCCTGCCCGATATTGGCGATGAACTGCTGCCAGCCTGCATTCACCATGTCGGTGACGATGGCCCAGCGGTCTCCCCAGACCTGCGTGGCCTTGGTGAAAGCATCAAACCCTTTCTTCACCAGATTGACCGCAGCATCGAAAGCCTTCACCGCCAGTGATCCGACAGTGAACCCTCCTGCGATCTGTGCGCCGAGCCCCTTCATCGCCTTGCCCGTCTTCTCGCCTCCGGACTTCACCTCACGGATACGGTCCTCGGTCTTCTTCAGCTCGTCATTGTACTTCGCCCAGACCTTCGGATTCGCCTCCTTGTGGGTGTTGGCCAATGCCTGCCGGCACTGCTTCGCGTGCTTCTGCAGCTGGGAGAGGGACATCGACCCGATACCGAGAGCCTCGGCGTACTTGTCGGCATTCTTCCCGGCTTCCTTCAGGGCCTTGGAGTCTGCTTCGAGGGACTTCTTCAGCGCCGCATACTGTGATGTGGACTCCTGCCCGGCATCACGCATCGCCTCCATCTTCGCGGTAGTGTCCGCGATGGACTTGCGCAGAGCGTCGGCGGACTTCTCGCAGTCCTCAAGGCTCTTCTGGTATTGCGCAGCCTGCTGCGGATCCAGCTCCACGTCAGCGATGAACTTGACTATCTCATTCTTTATTCCTGCCATATATCGAATTTTTCACGAAAGTAGCCAAACAGCAGGTGCCGGCAAAGGACAGAAAATTCACACTTTCCGTCCGGAAATCGTCCCGTCGATGGCACGGATCATGAGAGCCGGGATGACCCTGTTCAGCCAGCGGCGCACACCGCCGACCAGGTATCCGTACACCTGACGGTTATAGATGGGAACCTTCTTCTTCCGCTTCCCTCCAGGGCCGTACTTCATGTCGATGAAACGGATGTATTTCGGGTAGGACACCGTCACGCCGCTGCAGGTGACGGACGGCTTCTTCCGGAAAGACGCGGCCAGATGTCCGCTGCGGTTCTGCAGGGAAGTGGCCGCGATGGCATTCTGCTTCGCGAGAAGGGCGGAGGACTGGGTGGACAGGACCTTCTGCAGGTCGTTTCGGAATTCATCTGAAAGCATAGCAATACAATTTTCAGCAAAGGAAAAGAAAAAGCCCCGTCCTCGAAAGGACAGGGCCGAACGATAATCCACATCCCGCTTCAGCAATGCGGTATAAAGTAGCAGATGGCGGCAGGCTTGCCGTCGCTGTCAATGACCATATATCCAGGAAGTTTCAAAGGGATTTCCCTGTTCTTGGCCATACGGCGCAACTTGTATTCATAATGGCTGTGAGGCAGAATCACCGCCTTGTTGGCCCCATTCTGGAGTCCAACCAACTTGATGGTAACGTGTTCCCTCACGTCGAAGAGGCTCACGGCCGTATCGAAGGCATGCGCCTGCTCATAGTTCAATATTCTTGTCATTTCGATTCTGAATTGAAGGATGAAAAAATGATGTCCGCCACAAATGAAGACGATTCATACAGACCCTGGCGGATGAGGTCGAGAGTCTCCTCGTTCCTGGAAGACGAGAGCTCGGCGGCACTCATCGACGAACGGATGAGGTGCAGCTGCTGGGAGCATTGCCTGAGACCCAGAAGAAGGCTGAAAAGCCTGTCAGACACTTCAGTTCTCATAATCCGCCTCCCCGTCATTTTCAGGATTCCCGCCGACGATCCGATAGGCATCGACGCTCAGCAGGATGGATGCCAGTGCGCTGTATGACGCATGGGCATTGGAAAGATTGTTGAGAATGTCCGGAAGGAACTTCTCCACCTCACAGCGGTCGGTCTTGACGGCCTTGTCGCAGATGGACTTCACCGTACTGACCGCATTGTCAATGGCGGCCATCCCCTTGAAGAGTTCGACGGCATCCATCTTCAGCGTTTCGAGAGCTTTCATTTCTGTGGAGTCCTCCCCGCCTCGGCCTTCTGCTTGAGTTCGGCGATGTACTCCTCTGCCGCCTCCTCGTCTTCGAAGGCGGCGAGCTTGCTCTGCAGCGATGCGCGCTCATCATAGAGCATCTTGCGGAGCGACTGGATGAGGTCCGACATCTCCTGCATACGCTGCCCGTCGACAGGAAGACCCTTGTCGTCGTGGAGTCTCTTCAGAATGATAAATGACTTGCAATACTCGGATGCCCCATCGACGAGAGCATCCATCGCCTCATTGGCGCTTTCCAGAAGAACTCTGGAGATTTTAGAATCAGTGGCGTTAGACATAGCACAAAAAAATAGGAGCCCTGTCTAACACCACCAACGCAAGTTGAGTTGTTTGCCGCAGGTCACCCTTTTGGCGGACTCCTAAATAAAATTCAAGCTATATATACAGTATTCCCAAAAGGGTACACTGACGTTTGATGGTATTAGACACGGCAAATATATACATATTTTTTCATATCGTGCAACTTTTTTCTCATTTTATGCAAGTTTTTAATTCAAGACAAAGTCACAATGCTCTATCAAAGGCAATTTCACTTTATGCCCCATAGAATAAAGATATACTTGCAAGCCTTCTTTCCTCACAAATTTAATCGGGGAAATAAAATCGGAATCTCCGGCAATGAGCACTATCTTATCAACTATCTTTTTCGTGGCCATCGAAGCCATATCAAGACCGACTTTCATATCAACACCCTTCTGCTTGAAATCAGGCTTGTATTTTAGAGGATTGTGCAGATCCTGCTTCCATCCGTCAAATGAAAGTTCGCCAAGTCTTACGGCGAATTTGTCTTGCTTCATAAGATCTTTCAAGAATGAGCACTTAGTGGAGTAAGTCTTTGACTTGGAAAAATCTATTTCTTGGATTTTGTCGTGATCCATCACCTTTTCCCCGAATGGCTTGCAGTCATAATAATATACCCTGAAGAGTATATCTTTGGTATCACCAGCCGTTTTCTTGATAAGTAAAGCCATTGCGTCATTGGCAGTAGCAACTACATCTGCGGCCGTCGCAGGCCTTTTGTTGGCTTCGAAGAACTTCCTTTCAAAAAAGCCCCCATCAATTAGAATGTTTACTTTTGTGGTCATAATCAACTATTTATAAAAAAACAACGAAACCACCTTGCGGGGATTTCGCTGGCCAGCCTACTGGCATCGGATAAATTTTACCCACCTATGGGTGTCGGATTATTGCTGCAAATATAAAAATTTTTCTTATCCACTGCAAGTTTTTTCTTATTTTATGCAAGTTTTTTTCAGAATCAGCTCGGCAGGATCTTTTTCCTGGGATCACGAAAAAGATATGCCCTGCGTGCGGCCATATATTCATTCCTTTCATCCAGGGCACGCTCAAGCTTGGCGAGCGATTTCCTGATTCTGTCTTTAGTCTCTTTCTTCATATTCGTATGTGTTTGGTTCTGTAAAGGTACGAAAAACCCCGGAACCATCACGGCCCGGGGCTACCAAAAACACATATACTTAGGCCTAACAACCAGAGTATTCTTTCGTGGCATCGAAACACGGACAGGCCTTTATCCACTCGTGCGGTTCGATGACTCCATCACCGTTCAGATCTGGGGAATAATCCCTATGTCCGGCCACCTTCGTGACCGTAGGGATGGCCGCCTTCAGGGCCTTGACCAGGAACAGCAGCGACTCCTTCTGCTCCGGAGTCCTGGTGTCCTTGCTCTCACGCTCCTTGGACAGTCCGCCGACGTAGCAGATTCCGATTGAATTGCTGTTGTGGCCGGAGACGTGCGCACCGACCTCGGCCAGAGGACGGCCGGGCTCGATATTCCCGTCCAGCTGCACGACGAAATGATATCCTATCTTGCGGAAACCCCTGCTCTTGTGCCAGACATCGATGTCACGTGCGGAAAAATTCTTTCCCTCGATGGTGGCCGAACAGTGGATGATGATGTCAGTGATCTTGCGCGGAACCGGCAGACTGCCGTCGATATACCGCTTTGCTTCTTCCCTTGTCATAATCTACACTATATCTATACCGTATATGTCAAACTCCATACTCCATCCCTGTGAGGCGGCAAGAGCCTTCGATGAGAAAACCGTCAGCGTGGCAGGGTAGTCCATCCAAGCGATACCACGCTTCAGGTCATCATCATTCCTCATAACACGGCGTATGGAGGATAAAATCTCAAGACATCTGTCCTGCGTGATGGCCGCGCCCACCAGGTCGGCCGCGTCCGGAACAGGGCAGGCCACCGTGACGGCCACATGAAAGCGGTCATCCTTGCGGTCGCTGGTCGCATCGATGGTGCTGGACACCCTGTCATACTCCACGAAGAGGTATATGCCGGTCACGGAAGTGATGACGGTGGCAAGCTTGTCCGCATCGGTACCGAAGATGAAGTCGGTGATGCCGTCCTGCACCCTGTCCGCCCCGGATGAGAGCACCTCGTCCATCAGCGCCCTGTATTGCTTTCCGTCCGGTGCCCTGAACGTCCTCCTGAGGGCGTCCTTCGGCACGAACGCCGCAAAGTATTTGAAAATGTCAAGTATGATCATATCATTCCTCCTCTTCAGTTATGCTTGTGAACGGCAGCACCTGCTCGACGGAAAGATTAAGCTTGTCGGCAATCTTGCCCGGCTTCATCCCCGAGCCCTGAAGGGTGTGGATGCTGTCCACCGTCTGCTGGACCATCGCAGAAAGGAACGAATGGACATCCATCCTGGACACAGCATCGAAATCCCCATATCCGGCCTTTGTCAATGCGAAGATGCCGCTGTTGCTTCCGACCGGATTCGCCTCCGCCTTCTGCCCGGCCTTCCTGAACACCAGTGAATAGCTCTCATCCCTACGGATGGATTCCAGGATTCCCCTGAAATTATACATCACCGCTATCCTCTCATACACGCTGAAACCGCACTTCCCGCCATACAGAAGCCTCACAAGCGGATCAAGGACTTCAAGTGCCTCGTCCTCCCTGTATGCGCGGACATATCCGCTCTGAAGATTTACCAGACTGATGCCGGCCGTGTACTGGGCTGCCGTGAGAGTGCAGTCTATCACCCCGGCCTTGTCGGTCTCGTATCTGTATCCGTCAGCCGACGGGAAGAGATTCCTCTTCATCTCGATGTCGATGTACGCCGTCTCGCTTCCGTCGCTGTTCGCCACGAGCCTGTACGGGAACGTCAGAAGCCCGGACAGAGTGAAGAAGTTCACCCCGAGAAAATCCGTCAGGCGGGTGGAAGGGATGTCAATGCCGAGACAGGCGGCCACAATCTCAATTTTGAATGTTTCGAAATCAGTGTGTCCGTTCTCGAAGTTCCACATCGCTTTCGAAAGTCTCACGAACGTAGGCGCGTCACACTCCTCCCATTTGGAAGGAACCGCGTATGTATGATTGTTTATTTTCAGCTTGATCATAGCACTGAATAAAATTTCTGGTCCTCTGTCTGGTCACTTCCAAAACTCGATTTTCCGCCTCCCACAGCCTTCAGGCGCTCGATTGACGACATCAATGAGGTATATTTGGCCATAAATTGGTTATACAGATTGGCCCTTTGCTGGGGGTTGCTCGATTTGGAATATTCGTGGCTGTCATCGTAGCGGATGGCTCGTGGCAGCTCAGTAACGTCGAACTGCATCACGGCCAGCGCCATCACCTTATAGCACAGCGCCTGCTTGGCCAGCTCCATCATCCTCTCGGGAACATCGGAAGGAAGTGCCGGAAGAATCTCCTGCCCCCAGGTCTGGCGGACGAGATACAGAACTTTGTGAAAAAACAGTGAACTTTTCCCTATGCCGAAATAAAAATCAAACTCGGAGGCGCTCTTCACCGGAAGAGCCATCCGTCCCTTATATTCGGAAGTCTCCTGCCATCCTCCGGTCTGAGGATTCGCATCGAGCCAGTCCAGCAGCCTGTCCATTGCAGCCCAGTACGATTCCAGATGGTGAGACTTCATCTCCTCGTGCTGGTACTTGTACATCGATGCGTCGGAGCCGTTCTTCTTGCTCGTGGCGAAGATCTGATACTTGTATGACGCCTTACAGGCGACGGCCGTCTTCAGGAGCTCCACCGGCTCTTCCTGCCCGCCGTCAAGGACGGCATCGAACACGCTCTGGGAGATGATTCCGGCCACATCATGCACCGCCGTCCTGATGGATGGCATAAGCTGGCCGATGGAAGTGTCGGCAATCATACCGTCACTGTATTTCTGGAATTCCCCGAGATCAGGGAAGATTTCTGCTGCTGTCATACTATTGCTCATTTTGGTTGGCCATCCTGTTGGCCGGTGACACATCCTCCTGGCGCTGCACTGCAGGACGGTGGAATCCGATGCGGATACCGGCGGCATATTTCTCTGGGAAGTTCAGTGCAATCGCCTCATTCAGGTCGGCACAGACGACGCTGTCCGGGATTGCCTGCTGCGTCAGATATATGATATAGTTGTAATACGCGTCGGAGCCTGACTTGCTGATGGTGCCGTCGGAGGTTATATTCGAAATCGACGGATCAATGCCCTTGGCGGACAGCAGCACCATATCGGCACGTTTGTCCACGGAAATCAACGCCTCGATATATTCCTTGTACTTCTGGGGAATCTCCTCGATCTTCCACTGCTCGATGTCCCCGTTCTCATTCATGAACGAGCGGGTCGCATAGGTCTTCCCCTGGTTCTTTCCGCGTCCGGCAAGGAAAGACGTGAGGTTACGCAGTTCCAGGTTCACATACTTTTCAAGCAGCATCTCGCTGTATTCCGTACCTATCTCCAGAGTCTCGCTCCCCACTTTCACGGTGATGAGCTCGCCATCCTTGGCGCCGCCGGCCTTCTTCTCCGCATTCATCTGGCAGAGTTCCTCCAGAGCTTCCTTCTTGGCATTGTACCAGGCATTCGGGATGATGATGTGATGCCGCGCGGAAAGGGCATTCTCCAGGAACGAGTTGATGTAATACGGAGTTGCATTACAACCTATAATCCATTGACGCACACCGTTGAAGAATACATTGGTGGCATAGATGTCATTGTCATAGTCCGCATTGCGGCTGTATGAGATGGCACCGTTGCATTGCAAAGGTTTGACAGGGTTGAATTTCGGATATACGTCGTAATTGTTCGTGGATGTCGTCCGCCCCCAATTGCCTACAAGCACGCAATCGAAATCCATCTGCACGACATCCGTCTTGCGGGAGATGTCCTTGGCTGTGGCAAGTCTGGCACGCAGTTCAGATATGTGCCTCAAACCTGCCACAGGAAGCGTTCCGGGAACATGTGCCATAGTGCCGCGGGTAAGCTGCCACTGGCTGAAGATGCCCTCGCTGTAATAGTAGGAGCGTATGCACTTGATGAGATATTCCTTGTAGGAATCCGGAAGGCCGTTGCGCTTCCAGCCTTCAAGCCACGCCTGTATCTCCGGATCCTGAAGGTATCTGCGGCTGACAGTGCCGTCATCGCCGGTCTCCTCCCGGAAGAGCATCGGGCCGGTTCCGTACAGGATGGCCACCTGCTTCTCGATGAGGGATGGCAGGAGACGGTTTCCCTTGATGAGAGCGGCACACACGTCCGGATCATCATTGTTCACCCCTGCCGGCCAATAATAATATGCGCCCATCCTTCTTGCGGAAAGGGCCGCCTGACCGTCAGATTCGGTTCCGCGCCCGCTCCCCGTCAAGGATGCCGCCGGCTCCGCTTCTCCGATCTGGTATGTGAGGGCATAACCGTGCCCCGTGTATGTGCCGAACTTAATCATACCACTTCACTCTATATAGTTTGTTGTCCTCATCGCTGAATCCTATCGCCCTGATGAGCGCCCTGTAGCAGGAACGCGGCTGGCCGTCAGACGTGAGGAAGAGAAAATAATTCTTGCCGTCGATGTCGAATTTGTCGTGGGGCAGCGGCTTGCGCATCGTGCATCCTGAGAACATCTTCAGAGGCACGGAAGAAGCGCCCGGCTTCTTCGTCCTTGAGTACGGGAAGAATGCCAGGTTGAATGTTCCGCCGGCCTTTGACAGGACCTCGGCCTTTTGTAATGCAACACTGCCCTTGATAGTATCCATCGCTTTGAATTTGACACGAAGGTAGCCCTTCAGAAGGCGCCGGCAAAGGACAGAATCCGTCATATTTCAGTCGTTTTGCCACCTTGCATTACAAACCCAAAACTTAGCGGCGCCGCGCTTTTCTTCCGCAGATTTTCAGAAAAGGCCCCAAATTTTTCAGTCAACTCGCTGACACCCAGCCGAATGACCATTTTCAGAATAACACAAACCCCCAACTTTAGCCCGAAAAATTGGAAGAAATGCCCCCTGCAGAGGTATAATTTCGCACTCCCGGGAAGTATTTTTCAAACAATCCCCACACCAAATACGTCAAAGCGGACGGAATCTGAGGCGTCAGACCGGCCTGCAGATCGATGCGGACCTTCACCTCCGGAGACTTGTCGAGCTCGACTGGAGTGGACCCGACCACCTTCTTGCAACAGTACATCGCAGACACGAGATTCGGGCACTCGTTCGAGTCAATCCGGATGCGCGGCACATTCCTCTCGGACTCGGCAAGAATCCTCTTCCAAAGTCTGTAATGCTGCCAATGATAGATGGTAGCCTGCCCGAGGTTCATCAGCTTCACGCGCCAGCCATACCGCTCCAGCGCCTTCTTCAGTTTCTTCGCATCCGTCTCCGCGTCACGTTCATACTGTTTGTTGCGCTTGTTGCCGGCACGGTCGTAATACAGATCTATCATCTTGAGCCTGGAAGCATCGGAGTAGAATGCGTTTATCTGCCTTGCAAGGTCTTCCGCATCCTCCGGCGGATAGACGAAAAACTCCTTCATCACCCTCAGGGCGTTGGCCTTCCTGTCCATCTGACCGCTCACCACTGAAGAGAAACTGCCGGGATCGTAGCCGAGCAGCAGCTTCTGGGTAGGTTCGTAATACTTCAGATGGTCGGCAGTGACGGTGAAAGACTCCTTCAGGTTCAGCTTGTCAATGACTTCATACTTGTAGCTGTCGCTGTACGTGTGCTTCTCCTCATCCCACAGCTCGAAGAACAGGTTGTCACGGTTCCTGTCACCGATGGAGCAGATGGATGACAGGAACTCGCCCATGTCCAGGATCTCCTTCTGGGTGCGGAAGTAATCAAGTCCGAGCACATCGCGGTTCACGAAGGTCGATGCGCGGATGAAAAACGTGCATCGCTTGCGGAGCTGTGACAGAAGCGGCCCCCATTTGGCGATTTTGGCCTCCGAAATGCGAGTTTTCACGCCATTGCGAAGATTCACCTCACAATCATTGAGCATCAGCGAGAGCGTCACGATATCGGCCACGAGCTGAGGGTCCACCTCCTTCTCGTAGTCCATGAACCAGTTGTTTTCACCGATAGAGACGCGCCCGATGTCAGACACGCCTGTAATGCCACCGTGGAGATGCGACTTGAAGGCATCCGAGCCGGAGCCGATGCGGGATGTACGGATGGCCGGGATGATTCGCGTCCTGACCTTCTCGCCGTCACTGTATTTCATCTCCTCCAGGAAGGCGTGGACGATGCTTCGGCCGGCGATGGAGTCGGCCCTGTCCACGGCCACCGCCTGAAGGACAGAGCCGTTGGCGAACACGATGGTGCGCTCCGGATTCAAGAGCGGATACCTCGGAGCCTGGAAGTGCTTGGGAAGATCCTTCTCCCCGACCACGTAATCCCACCCCTCGATAAGCATCGGGCGCTCCGTCCCGTCCGGCATTTTGACCTCTGTCCGGAAGGATTCCAGAATGGTCGGGATGACGTTGGTAAAGAGCGCCACGAATGACTTGTGTGAAATGATGGATGTTTCCCTCGGCATCTCCTGGGCAACCCTCAGGATGCGACGTGTAGAGATATGCGAGGTCTTACCGCCGCCTCGGCCGATGACGGCGAAGAGCTTGTTCGGGTCAATGATGTTCACGAGTGCCTGCACCCTGTTCTGATACATCTCGATGTAGTCAGGGGCGCTATTGTTCGTCTGCTGTGTTTCCATTGTCAGTGAGGTCTGGTGATATGTTGGCGTCCAGAAGCAGCCTCTTCTTCTCCGCCTCAGTAGTTTCGAGCCCGAGGATGAGTTCCTTATACTGGGCATCCTCGGCACGCTTGGCTATGTCCATAAGCTTCTGCGACTGGTAGCCGAGATCTTCCGGCTTGACATTGATGTTGACCAGATAGACAGGTGGCTGCCACTGGTGGTTCTCCTGTTCCCGCTGCTTGGTTCTCAGTTCGTGCGCCTTGTCGAGCGCCGCCTTGGCCGTGGCCAGCTTGTCGGCCTTGATGGCCACTCTCGCGAGGTCGTCATAGGCGTCGGCATACTTCAGATCCCAGGCACGGGCGGAAATGCCGTCGTCCTGGTAGAAATACTCCAGAGCGTCACGGTAAATCTCCCGCGCCTGCGCGATGGTAAGCGACGGCCACTCCTTCCTCAGACTCTCGACGGCCCTGGAATAGTTGTGCTTGTGGTAGTGGAAGAGCCTCGACATACTGTCCAGCTGGAGGATGTACGTCTGCATATCTGCGACAATGACATCCGACTTCCTGTGCTGAAGGAAGAACTGGATGTCATCCGCCTTGTAACTCTCAAGTAGTGCCAATCTGTCAATCATACGTCAAACAATTCTTTCTTAACATTGTCCACCCCGCGCCTCCAGGTGAGTTTCGCGTCAAGTTCCAGCGCGTCGATGTCCCCGGCCGCGGCCATCTCCGTCAATGCCGCCTCCATATCGTCCTCCCTGTGAGAACGGGATATGAGATACTCCTTATGGAGAGGGTGCTTCTTCGAGCAGATGTCCATCAGGAATTCAAGCCGTTCCCGGCCCACGAGGTTCATCCTTTCCGCTATCTGGACCGGATAGAGCCCGATTACCGCCAAGTCCTTCACCCTTGCGACGAATTCCTCGTCATACGTCCTGATTTCCATTTCATTTTCCTTTTACGAATTCATCGAACACATCCTTGAAGACCTGCAGGAGCGCCTGGAATTTCTCCAGATTGGTCTTGGCCTTCTCCTTCTTCTCCCCGGCCAGCTTGGGGCTGTTCACCTGCGAGCTGTACCGCGATATGTTCAGTTCCACGTTCTTCCTCTCCTGGAAGTATTCCTCCGGGTTCCGCCTGAGGATGTCGAAAATACGCGAGCGCTCATCACTGGAGGAAATGAACGGATGCTTGCCGAGGAATTTCCCGGTATTGTTGAAGCTCCGGAGTTCATTGAAGCACATCTCCAGCCTTGCGGCCAGCCTGACGATGTCGGCCAGAGTATCGAAATCCGTGATTTCGCCCTGGGTGATGGCCTCAAGGCGCTTCAGTTCAGACCAGCAGTTGATACGGTCGGTGAAGATGCTGTCCGCCATTCTGACCATAGGGTTGTCGAGCTGACGCCACGGAATGTCCGGATACTGTTCGAACTTCGAGATTTTGGCCTGTTTCGGGGCCGGTGGCGGCACTTTGGCAGCCGTTGCGGGCGGTTGACTTCCAGAAGCCGCGGAAGCCCCACAGGCGGCCTGAATTTCCTCGGCCGAAAAATGGTCAAGAAGAACATAGACCATAGACACGGCCAAGGCCGAACGGTCCTTCATTATCGTTCCTGCAGCAGGCAGCCCTCTCGATGAAAGGAGGCGGCGGTATGTTTCTATTTTGGACGGCTGGGCGATTGCCTTGGATATTGATCTCTTTTGCTGGAAAGTGTACATATCTGTCAGTTTTATAATAAAACAGGGCCGTCAATGGCGGCCCTGATGTCAAGCGACGGGAGACTATGCAGCGACAGGATCCTCGACGCTTCCAAGATATTCAAGCGGCTGGAACGGGAACGGGCTATTGAATGTCACGTCACAGCTGGCGTTGTCCGAATTCTTCCTCTTGTCGTGGTCAGTGAAGAAGTATGGGCAGCGTGGCCGTCCGTAGATATACTTCTTCCCGCTGATCCTGTCCTCAGTAACGATGTAGAAACCCTTGCCGTGGAAGTTCTCGATAAAGTTGTCGATTTCCGGCCTGTCACCGGCCAGAGTTCCCGACAGAGTGTTTGTCACTTCCGTAGTCACGTCGCCATTGCTACCCTGTGAGGTGGCGGCAGCCGTGAACTTGGCAAAGTCGAAATGTGCGATGGCCGCGCCTTGCTTCAGCGTCAGGGCTGCCATCGAGCGCGCTTCATCGGAAACTGTTATCTCAGGTTCCTTGGTGAGGTCCACATCCTCCTCCAGAATGAGGTGGATTCTGTTGTATATCCTCTTGCCAGCGGATTCCAAATCCGAAACGGCGCTGATATTAGGTACTTTAATCATAATCGTATGGTATTAAAGGGGGCCGGAGCCCCCGATGACTAACCGCGTGATACTTCGAAGAACTTGCCTTTCGCGGCATCGTAATGCACGTAAATGTAATCTCCGACTGCCGCAGGAGTCCAAGCCTCTACCTCGCTGAACTTGCCGGATTTCTCGATCTTCGTCGCGTTGGTGAGGTCTCCGCACTCGATACGGTAAACCACGCCTACCTTGGCATTGACGATGTCTGTGAGAACCGTCGCCTTGGTATTGGCCGAAGTCCTGATGAGGAAGCCGAGGTCTTCGAGCTCCGCGCTCTCCGTATCCACGGTGGTGGCGTCAGCAGCGGCCGTGATGGACGGGAGGTTGAAGAAAAGGTACTGCTCGCGCGCCTTGTTGGCCTTGAGGTCAGCCTTGCTCTTGAAGTGACGGCCTGCGAACCCGACAGATGAGCCCTCCATCCAGTAAGAGTATGCAATCACCTCCTCAAGGTGGCGTTCGAACATTGTCTTGTACTCTTCGCCAGGCACGTTCTGCAGCAGTTCGATATTGCCCGGGATGGTAGCGAAGATGAGCTTGAGATCGCCCATGGCCGGAACCCATCTGATGGCCATATTGTAGTTAGGAACCACATCCTTCGTACCGGTGAAATCGGTATTCTTGCCATACTTGTTGCTATACCACTCAGTATACATCGGCTGATGGGCGGCATTGGCATAGATGACGAAGCGCTTAAAGTCGTTCGGGCGACGGATAGAAATCTTCTTGGCGAAGAACTGGAAGACGTCACCGATGTTGCTTGCGTCGTAGTCGGCAAGCTCCTCATCGTCGAACGGAAGCGCCTTGTTGCTGTCGTAGAGGCTGAGGATACGGTAAATGACACCTGTGGAACCGAAGATGGCCGGGCCGGACTCACCCTTGACTGGCTTCACATAGCAGCCGCGGATCGAACGCTCGATGCGCTCGGAATTGATCTTCTCGGCGAGGCTGAGTATGAGCCATTCGAGAAGGGTCCATTTTACAGGATCCGAGCCTTCGCGGTTCAGGTAGTTCAGATAAGCGGTCTCGAGAGCGGACATATCCTCGAAACGAACCTTGGACATGACCTTGTCGACAATAGCTTTCTCCGGCTGGAAGTCCACATTCCCCTTATATACCTCACCTGACTGGTATGCTTGGGACACCTCGTCGAAGAGGACGTTGGTGATGACCTGTCCGGACTGGATATTGCTTACGGTGTTGAACAGACCTGCAAGCGAAGGGTAGGACACGATTCTCGCGATCACCATATCCTGACGGATAGTGAACTGGCGGGTACCGATTTCAGTGTCAGACGACAGCTGTGAGATGTCCACCTTTGCCTGCTTCAGGAGGTTGAGTCTGCCTGAAGCGCGGAGTTCCCCGTATCTCTCAGAGAGTTTCTCCGCATAAGATATCGCATCGGTTTCGAGGACCTTGCGGTCGTTCTCTGTAGGATTTCCATCTATGCGGCCATTGATGAGAATCGAATTGTAACGGCGTGACGCCGCGAAGAAAGGGTTCTGGATGCCGAAAGCATACTCTTTCGTGTGCATACCTGTAGCGGACGGGGTGGCGGCCACGGTAGCGACCGGTTTCACCTCTGCTCCCTGCTTTGAGAGCTTCTCGATGGTGGCGTTGGCGGTGGCGACCTCGCCCTTGAGTTCCTTGACACTTGCGAGGATCTGGGCAAGTCCGTCCGGGGTGCCCTCAGTTCCGGCCTCTACGCCAGTGATGCCGGCAAGCTCGGCCAATGTCCTCGTGAACGCCTCAGACTGGGCGCTCTGCTCAGTCTGATAATTTGCAAAGTCATTAGCGAATGCCCCTGCACCATGCGCCTTGTTGTAGGCCTCGATGAGAGCGGCTTGGTCTTCCTTGGTCAGCTCCTTGCGGTCAAATTTGTCTTTGAGGCCGGCCGATGCGACCACCGCAAGCAGATTTGTTAAAAATTTACGCATTGTTAGAAATTTAATTTGTTGATATCTACGGATGGACTTGTTTCTTTCTGTCCTGCCTCAGCCCTGAGCAGTTCCAGGACCTCGTCGAGGGAATTCTGCCCGTCGATGAGCCCGGCCGCAAGTGCGTCGGCACTGTAATAGAGCTCGCCCTGCTGCGCCTCCTCAGTGAGTGACGGGCGTGAGGACTTCACGTCGTCGATGAACTGGAGCGCCATCGGGTCGAGGAACCTCTTCACGAACTCGTCAGGATGCCCGTCGAGGACATCGCGCTGGACCTTGTTCTTCAGAGGCGAGTAATTGCTGTAAAGCGTGATCTCCTTGAGGCCTGCCTTCTCCAGCATCTCCCTGTCATCGTATGCAGTGCTGACGATGCCGATGGAACCGACCTCGGAAAAAATTGATGAAGCGAACACCTTGTCGGCAGCGGCACCGATATAGTAGCCTGCCGAGGCCGCCACCGATTCCACGAGCGCATACACAGGCTTCTTCAGGGCCTTGACGGCCAGAAAAGCCTCATGCAGTCCGAATGCTTCACCGCCGCAGCTGTCGATATGGATGAGATGGGCACTGATGGCAGGGTTCTCGTCCGCCGCCTTGATGTCAGCGATGAACTGCTTTGTCGAGAAGCGCCACCATGATTGGTATGATATGCTGCCGAAAACAGGATGATAGGCGATGGATCCGTCAGGTATGTCGGCATCGCTGAACTCGGACGGGTAGCAGAGCTCCGTATCCGGAGGCACGGCCACGCATTCCTTGTATGCCTTTTTCCCGTCGTCAGTAACGAGCACGAGATGCGATGCCTCAGCGTGCTGGGGCACCGTCGCAAGAAAGAGTATTTTGAATTCCTGCTTTGTCATAATTTGAATTTTCA
>HF996049.1:0-10430 GCA_000432515.1 Bacteroides sp. CAG:545 | reverse complement strand
ATTCCTGCTGTGTCATAATTTGAATTTTCAGCAAATTTATGCACTGCAGGGCACTTCAGGTAGGACAGAACGTCTATAAGACAAGCGGTGAGGCCGAGTCGAAAGATGTTTCGAGCTTCAGGGCGCCGGTGAACGGGGTCACCTTCAGGCGCGGTGCGCACGATGCCGTACCGATGAGGCGGAGACTTCCGTCAGACATATAGAACGCGACGTACATCCTGCGTCCGTCGTAGCCGAGCAGGCCCCCCTCCAGCGTGGAAAGCGACAGTTCCTGTCGATACGACAGCCCCGACTCGCTCTCCTCGGGCGTCTGCTCGAAAGAAATCTGGCCGGATGCCTGGAATTCCACAGAACCGACCGGAAGGAAGTTCAGCGGCTGGAACCGGATATAATCCCGGATGAGTTCCGGGTCGATGAGCGCAAAATGCGAGGTGATAGTCGTTGCCATTTTTTTTCGTTCTCCTGCCCCGTTCGAGCCCCGAAAATCTGGGACCTCTCGGGAGTTATATTTTATTAGAAATCACTGTTTTCCACGGGTATCGCACGGGTATCCCGGTGCTTTTTGCGGAAACGGAACCAATCCTTGCGGAGCATCTCGTATGTGATGTTGTCCATCGAGATGTTGTACAGCTCGCAGAAGGAGTAGATGGCATCACGGATGGTGAGCCCCGGGCTGTTGCCGAGGGCTCCTGTCATATAGCTCCGATATGTAAGCTTGAAGGTGTGCATCAGATGAGACGCCACCGCCTCCTGGCCCTGGGGATTCAGGTAGTTCCGCCAGAGGGTGTCCACCACGAACTCGGGATTCAGGCGGCGCTTGCCGGGATCCGCCTTGCGGGAGTTCCTGTTGTACTGGCGCCGGTGGGAACGGAACAGGGCGATGCGGATGCAGTCCGGATCACCGGCCGCCGGCACGGGCCTGTAGTCGTCAGGCACCAGGTCGAGGTGCATCTTCACGATGCCCCACAACTTGGATTCCCGGCCGGGGGTTATGATGTCCGAGCCGTCGTTGACGCTCAGTATATATTCCCTCAGGCAAGGAAGCACCTTCACCGATGCCGTCTGTATGTCGTGCATTGATTCCATTGGCAGCAAATTTATCGTGATTTTCCGTCCCCGGATGGGACTGTGACGCGTTTACAAAGATACGAAATTTTATGCTGCCGGGGGCTTGTTTCCCCGCCTTTCCCGAAGCCTGATTCCGAGACACACTTGTGCAAATATCGGTTTTTTACAGAACTTCAGAACTGACGGGGGTAACTCGCTGATTTTCAGCGCATTTTTCAGCACTCTTCTACAGTGCTGGCTTTCAGTTCTGTTCGGAAGTGCTTCAGTGCTGATTAGTGCTGAAACAGTGCTGACCTACAAGACTGACACTCAATGCGTTGCAAAGGTCAGTTCTGAAGTTCTGTAAATATATACTTTTTATATAAGTCTCTCTATATTATATAAAAATAAAATATATAAATGGGTGCTACTCGCTGATTTCCACTATGTTAAGTCCAAAAGTTCTATTTTTCTTTTTGATAAAAACGGGATGGGGAAACGGGGAAGGGACCGCCTTCAGAACTGAAAAGTCAGCACTCTTCCAGTTCTGATAAACAGAACTGAGAGTGAAAATGAATGAAAATCGGTCTATTTTTCGCCGTTTTTACCTCTGTTGATGCTTTTATCAGCCTCGAAATTTACACTCTTCAGAGAGCCTCTGTGAAGGCGAAAAATAGGTATTATAATGACAAAACCCGGAAGCCTCTCGGCTCTCGGGTTTTGGATCCGTGCGGACGTTCCGCTTATATCGATGGAAGTGTCAATTCACGGCCGTGGCCGCCTTCTTGAGCTCCGGCTGGGCATTGATGCGGGCGATGAAGTTCATCAGCGCTGTGGCCGCTCCCTTGCCCCTGGCGACGGCGCTCTGCTTGATTCCGGAGTCGAGCCGGCAATAGGCCCAGATGCGGCACCTGCCCCATCCGTCCGTCCTGGCGTGGACGCATTTGAGGTTCGGGAATAGATTTCTGACTGCTGCAGCGGCCGCTTCGGCCTGCTGACGGTTGATGTTGCGTGTTTGTAGCATAATAACACTATAAATGACAAAAGCCTCGCGTACAGGGTTGCTACAAACACACAACATCTCTGCCGTATATTTTACGCCAAGTTTCCCGGGCGTGACCCATCGCGAGGCAATCGTCTATATTTCTGTATGGATTATCATTTCCGGACAGAAGAAATAGATGAGTTATATGTTTGTAGCACCGCAAATATAAGACAATTTTTTCATTTCGTGCAAGTTTTTTCGGTTCCGGAATAAAAAAAGCCCCCGGATTGCTCCGAGGGCCGTGGCCAGCGCCTGTGTGATAATCAAGCGAACTTTATGGCCGTTAATTCTTTGGCAAAGCGGTCAACACCGATCTGGATCTTGTCGATAGTCTTGCGGCTTGGCTTGCGTCTTCCGTGCAGGAAGTGGCCGAGCTGTGCCTGGCTGACTCCGGTAATCTTCTCCAGTCCAGAGAGGGAGAAGATGCCTGCATACTCAGAGAGGAAGCTGGCCGTATCGTAGCAGAACTCGATATCTACATCCTCAAACTTGTTGCCGGCAGCGATGTAATCCTGCTTCATTGCTTCGAAGGTCCCGAGAAAGTCCGCTATAGTCTCCTCGACGGTCTTGCCTTCCCCGATGCACCCGAACTCAAGCGGAGTATCTCCGATGTAAGCGGAATATCCGTATTCGGATTTCTCGATAAATACTTTACATTTCCTCATAACTCAATAACTTCCTATTATATGAAGGTGTGGGGCTATTGTAGCCCCGCATCCCTCAAGATTGATTTCAATGTCCCCGTTGCGACTTCCTGGCTTTTGTGGTTGCTGGTCGTGAATTTTCTGTTTGTCTTCGGACTGAACCAGACAGGATGTCCGTGCTGCTGCTCCCCGGTGGGGTAACAACCGAATTTGAGCAGCTTCCGTTCCAATTCGTTGTATTTCATAGAGCTCCTTGATTATCACACTACAAATGTAGGAATTTTCCTACATTATACCAAATTTTTTTATCATTTTATGCAAAAAAATTTTTTCCGGAATAAAAAAAACCACCGGATTTCTCCGGTGGCCTGGCCAGCGCCTCCTTCTGGCCGGATGTAATCAAAAACAAAAGATTTAAGGAGGCGTTATAATTTGTCGGCAGCAGCCCGAAGCCTATCGGCAAGGTCGCAGAATGCCCCTCTCAGCTGTTCTAACTCCTCAGGGGTGAAATCCGTCTCTTTGCCATTCCCATCCACTCCATCAAGTTTGTGATATAGCCACGAACCGGATTTGCCGAAATACTTCCTTGCGAGGCTTCCGACGTTGATGTCAAGAAGCAACTCGATATTTTCCTGTTTAATTCTTGTACCCTTCATATTGCGCGTTTTTAAGGGAGGCCCGGAGGCCTCCGTTTTTCAGTTCTCGTCGTACATCAGTTCCTCAAGAAGTTTGAAAATCAACCATTGGAACTCGGTCTCTTTTTCCATTCGGCCTTTGGCCTTTCTGAAGTTTCTGATTACCTCGATCAGTTCCTTCTCTTTTTCTGTTAAACGTGTCATAAACCTTTTGTTTTTTGATTACGATACAAAGATAATACGAATTTTCGTATTATGCAAGCATTCAGGTATTTATTTTCAAAAAATCTGCATTTTTTACGAAAAAAGCCACCGGAAAATCCGGTGGCCAGGCTATCAAGATGATTGCTACCAAACAAATCAGGAAATGACAGCCAATTTCTGCCTGATGGCGCGGATGCCATCAGTGATTTTGCGTTGCATATCCGGACGAGGATTGCGCCATCCGTTTGCATAGTGGCTGAGTTGCTGTATATTTATGCCCGTAGCATCAGCCAACGCTTTCCGTGTTATAAACGCCTCTGAATATCTAAGCTGAGCCCGAGTTGTCAGATGCCATTCCGGCTCCCATTCTCCGGCGAATTCCTCAGGAACGATATCCCCGTCCTCCTTCATCCATTCGATATGCTGCTTGAGGGCATCGAGCATATCCGCTTTGACTGCATCCAGTGTCTTGCCTGTAGCAATGCAGGCGATGTCCTCATTCTCTGTACATGAGGCATAATTATGCCCATCCCAGTCAATTTTAATTCCTACTTTGCACGCCATAATGTAATTATGTTTTTTGGTTTTGGCAGGGTGGTTATTTCCACCCCGCCTGTTTGAAAATGCTGTTCAATAACTCTTGGCTTAATGTGTCACTTGGCTTTCCTCTCACTGTGACCTTTCCTGCCTTACTCGGGTGAGTGAACTGCCTGTGGTCGCCTTTCCAATTCTTGATTTGCCATCCGTCCTGTTCGAGGAGCTTGATGATTTGACTTACTTTGTATCTTTTCATTTCCTTATTGTTTGGCACTACAAAGATATACATTTTTATATCAATTACAAATTATTTAATAGAAATTTTACCACTATTTACATTTATCGATGTGGCCGACGTTGCGTGCCAGGATTTCGGGCTTACTATATTCCTGTGCCTTATGGACGCGGTTGAAATGCGACTGCAGGGCGATGGCCACATCGTGGCTGAATTCCCCGTTCCTGACATAAATCTCTACTCCATTGAAGCGAATGGACATGGAAGACGCGCGCTTGACGGCTTCCACAATGATTCTTTCATTCCTGGTTATCATCTTATTTCCTCCGAATAGCACAGGACGACATCGCCGACGACGAAATCTCCCGTATTGTTATACTTCTGATGCAGATAGGACGCCCTGCAGTTGTACGGCAAGCCGTTATATTTGCCTTCCTCGTTGAGAACCATAACTGTTTTCCCATCGAGAGGCACGACCTCGATATAGCCATCAACAAGCATCTGCAACTCTTCGAGGTCGAATCTGCTCCCTTTATGCAGCGCCTTCTTCAGCTCTCCAGACGCCATCAGGACAACAGCGTTCTCCCGGTGCACAAGAAGATGCTCAGGGGTTTTCTCGACGAAGCCCTTGCGAAGAGGATAATCCTCCCCGTTTATGCGCGCCACAAGAGACTTCGGGTGTCCGTCACGATCCAATGGACAAGACTCATCGAGCGTATTATAGGCGTATATCGCCTCATAATAGTCAGTATTACTCCCGTAATCCTGACCGTCAAGTTTTATGACATAACTGTTCATTTTTTATGTGTTTTTGGGGATTTGAAAACCTTGGCGGCCCACTGCTCATACTCCTCTGCATTGAGCGGGTTCCGCATTACCATTGTCACGGTCCTGTCGACAGTGAGATTTATTTCATCATCGATGTAGAGGATGCAAAGGATCCCGATGACCATCTCTGCAGTGCGTTCATCCATGACCGGAAGGCGCACCCATTCCCAGCCCGGAAGGCTCTGGAACCAGTCACGATAAGCCTTGCGATACTTGCTTATAAATGCGGCGTATCGTGTCCGGTAGCCAGAAATCTGCTCGGGTGTATATAGGAGATATTTTTGCCTTCCCGTCATTGTTCGATGTCAAGTAGATTCAATGTATCGAGGTCGGTAATGTCCACTTCCGGAATCGGAGGTATGACCGTGCCGGTACTGCTATACTGTGTCTGACGGCAGCTGTAGAATTCGCGCGTGCCGATGGTAAAGAACTCACAGCCGTTGCGCTTGATTGAGCGGTCGATGATGCCGTCCTTGATCTTGATATATTCGTTCTTCTCAGGGTCAAAGATCTGAGGGTTGAAGATATATCCCTTGAGCTCGCAGTATTTGATGAGTTTCGTCTTGAAGGTCCTCGGCTGATAGTATGTCCTTCTCGACGGCCCGATATACTCCAGGAAGTTGTCATACATATCCTTTCTCGGGATGTCCACCTGATTCAGGCGTGACGGCTTGCTCGGATCCGTCGATGGGCTGAAGTATTCGTCAGCCCAGAGGATGAATTCCTCTCCGACCTCCTGGGTGAGCTTCCTCTTCTCAAGTCGATCCCCAGGGGCAGGAATGTATCCGAAACGAAAATATACCTGGATGGCCGTGGCCACCAGATTCCAAAACAGATTCCAGTCGTGTTCATCCCATTCATCGGAGAAGAAGTGACGGCCGAAGTCCTGTATAGGCTTATGCTTTGCATTATAGAAGTCACTGAAGGCTATGAGCCACTGGCGGTCCTCATAGCTGTCTCCGTCGCCGGAATTGGCGTGATTCGTGGCCTGGTAGATTTTCGGGGAATCAGCCCAGGCGATTGTGAAAGGGCTGTGGCCCTTAGGGTTGACCGGCCAGTCTCCGCTGACGAGCGGGAAAAAGCCCTCGAAATCGAAGTCCTTCGGTGTATCGTCGAGGAATACAAGCCTCGTGCGGTTGTCCAGACCATCCCAGACGAACGGCTGAAGAGGTCCTCCCCGGAATTCCTTACCATTCTTGTAAAGTGTGTTCACAACCACTCGGCAGGCTTCTCCAAGCAGTGATTTTCCGGAACGGCCATTGCTGACGCCGACCTCTGACTGCTTCCCGTCCATTCCGATGACTGCCTTACAGATGGACTTGTCCTTCATCGATGTGACGAGGTAGCCAAAAGCGGACAACTTGCTGATGAAATGCTGTGCATTCTCAAGCTTGTCCTGCTGCGTAGGTTCAGATTTCCTCCAAGTGAAGTTCGAGGCGTTCTCCAGGAACAAGAGGAAATCGCACTTCCTGCCCGTTTCGGTGATTTCGTAGCTCCACTGGTCATCCTCATGGCGGATCCGGATGAGTTCCGGAAGCTTGCTGACCTCGTAGTCCTTCTTCTGGGATGCCCAGATGTTATAACTGAGCTGGGTGTATGATTTTTCCTTGATATCCCCGGCATTGACTTCCCAGATGGTATTACGGAAGAACAGGCGCTCAATACCCCTCTGAGGGACATCGAACTTACCTGTAAAATAATCCAGCATCGAGAGTGAGACCTGCCCGAAGTATTGAGCCGTGCCCTTATAGAGCATCTGACGGACACCTTTCTGGAGGGTGTCCTTGGCAAAAGCTTTGACGAAATCGGCTATCTGATGAGGCTTGACAGTCTCGACGATGTTGTCGGCAACATACACGAATTCATATTCGTGGTTCAATGTTTCCCATCTCCAGTATCCACGATGCTCAAGGAAATTCTTGCAGCCGTCATAATCGAAGTAACATTCCGTGGTGCCGTCTTTCTTTTTGGACTCTATCCAGAATTTTTCATCAGCTTCCACGGGCTGGGCCGACTCGAATTCCCCATTGTCATTGAACCTGTATTTGCGGCGGCCGAACGTAAATTCAGGCATATCCTTCAGCTCCGCATAATGCGCCTGGGCGAATTCCTGAGCACTATGAAGATGCCAGTCCTCCAGAAGCTTATTGTCAGGCAGCGTGGTAATTTTACGCAGATACACCCATTTGCCCTGCATCGGCTTACTGTTGCGGGCAGATTCAATGTCCTGCAGGAGTTCGTCTTCTTTTCCCTTGAGCGTATTGGACAACAAATCATCGACACCTTTATCCTTGGCCTCGTTCTTCATCACGTGACCATAAAGAATCTCGATATAGATTCCGCTATTCTTCAGAGTGTCAAAATACTCTTTGAAATTCTTCACGGCGTTGAAGAAACCGCGAGGTCTGGTGTCGATGGGCTTGTTGACGGTAAGGGAGGACGAGAGGTCATTGCAGTCGCTGTCGAGCAGGAATATGACCTCTTCCACCTTGCAGACCTGGACAAGGCTGATGAGCTCTTCAGGGAGTTTGCCGCCTGACGCTATATTCTGGATTCCGGACACCGCCACGCTGAGGATGCCGTGCTTGGTCGCCTTCTCGGCCTTCTTCTCGCCTTCCTGAATGAACAGCCGCTTGATGGGTACCTGCTTCTGGTATAGCTCGCGGATCTTCTGAGGGTAATATATGAAAGCAGGCGCGCCATAAGGCGTGCGGTACTTCATAGATTTCCCCTCTTTCTGGTCTTTATGCATATCGGGATTCTGATACCTGACGCGGTAGTATTCCCTCGGACGTTCCTCCTTGTCGTACTTGGAGATATAGGTGACGGGGCGCCCGTTCAGATCATAGTATGCGATCACGCAATCATCACCCTCGGTGATGTCGCCCTTCGGGGTCATCGTTCCGGAGAAGAACGTCGGTTCTTCCCTTGTCGTGCCGTCCTCTGCCCGTACTTTGGCAGTGACGTCCGACTTGGCCAATCCGGACGCCTGGAGCATCCTCTTCCAGTAGTCGTTCTTGTCTTTCGTCTTGGACTTGATGCGTGTCGGTTCTTCTTCATATTCGATGAATATGTTCAGATGCGCCGCCAGCTCCTTGATTACGTCCATTGAGTCCTTATGTCCTGCAGCCATCAGGTAATGATAAGCATTGCGGCCTTTGACCTCGTTGCAGGCGAAGCACTTGAATCCCTTTCCTGGAGTGATTATCAGCGAATGGCTGTGACACACCGGGCACTCCGTCCTGTATGAGGCACCTTCCTTCCGGAGCTCGCTGTATTGACCGACAATATCCAGCAGAACCTTGTCGTCGTTCTGCCGGTCTATTATCCTGTCATATATATCTTGTTTAATGCGTGGCATATTTAATATCTTAACAATAGTATTTCAATGTCCTCCTTCAGGGAGGTGTATTCATCGATAAGGACCGTGAACTGTCGGAAACTCGGGTCATCCTCGTCCAATGCCTGGCGGTCGGACTCCAGCCGGGCGATATAAGCACAGAGGGCGCTATTTATCATCCGAAGCCGCTTTTCTGTCATTTCAATCATTCCTCCCTCCTTCTTGAACGTTCGACTCTCTCGGTCCTCGATGTCCTGGATCTCGACGATCTGACTGCTTGGTCAAGATCTGCAGAGGCAATCTGCGGCGTAATGATGACCAGAAAAAGAATGGAATACAGCGTCTTCTTGAACTCTTTGAATGGGGACAGAGACTCATCCACCCCGCAGCGATGGCAGAACCACCATGCGGAAAGTTCATTGACCTTATTGATGTAGAGTTTGGAGAAGATGTTCTCCATCGTCCTTTTTACCGTATTCAGGGATATTTCACGGCCGCCGTATTTCTTTTTCAACAGATCCGGAACTTCTTTGTATGCCGCTCCCCAAGCCACGAGCTCGGCCACCTGTTCCTCTCTGCGGGTCAGATTGTCATTCATCGCCCCAAATGCTATAAATCCCGAATCGACGGAATACATCCTCTATCTTTCTTGCCTCGGTCACTGTCGGCTCCGGGCAGCCTTTCATACGTCGGTAGAATGTAGGATCCGATTTGACGTTCAGGGCTGTTTTGATTTCCTCCTTAATCCTGTTTACTTCTTCTTTTCGGGCTTGTTTCCACCCTTTTACGAATGCTACTTGTGTCATATATTTTTGCTTTTTGGTGATTATTCCCCATTTGGTCCTGTGCATGTTGAGTTACATTTGTTGCAACAAAACTTTCACGCCACGAAAGTAGTAAATATATTTCATATTTTGACATTTATTCTGTCATTTTATGAAATTTAATGTCAAAATTTAGGCTAAGTAATTGAGTATCAATAATTAAATTTGGATATGGAGAATTCTTTTTATGACAATATAGTCGCCAGTATCGCTAAGATAATGAGAGATAAGAACTTAACTGGCGCTACGATGGCGGAATATATGGATACCACCCCATCCCAATTCAGTAAGATGCTGACGGGGAAGGTCAAGATATCCTTTGCGAAACTGTCAAAACTTGCAACGAATCTTTCAATGTCTGAAATAGACATAATGACATACCCGGACAAATATGTCAAAATTGGAAAGCCGGATGATGAGCCAATAGAAGCCATCCTGCAGATCAAGTTGAAAAAGGACAAAAAGGACCAGGTGCTCAAACTGGTCTTCGGAGAAAACAATATAGAAATTCTGAACAAATGAGACTGCGCAAAATCAATCTTATCGGCAAGACCGTGCTCGTAAACTTGGAGCAGATTGCATTTATAGAGAAGGACCCCGACACACATAATGCCATCATAACGATGGCCAGTGGCGACAGGTTCCAGACCAATGAAGATTGTAATGAACTCACCTCCATTATAGCGGGGGAATTGGGGCGAAATCAGGGTATTTACGACCTCGAATAATGGCCCAAATAGTTGGCGGAGAGCACTTTACTCTCCGCCAAACGGGTCAAAATCGGGTCAAAAACAGTCCAAAATATGATTTTTTGAAATTTTAAGTATCTGATAATGAATAAATTAGAAAACAAAAATCGCCAAAATAGAGTCCCTCTCTCTCCGCAAACAAATTGAAGCTCAGCGCTTTGCGCTGGGCTTTTTTCGGGTCATGGGGAAAACCCTGTGTATTATGCCTTCCTCTACTACCGAGTCCAGTAAGTTAGAGCCGGCAAGCGGCATAGCCCGCTGTGAATTGCGAAGCAGCTGGGCAGAGCGGGCTTTTGCCGAAATCGGTGTTGTTTCCGGTCGTGAGAATTTCAGGCGAAACTG
>HF996048.1 GCA_000432515.1 Bacteroides sp. CAG:545 | reverse complement strand
AGTCAGCATATTCACTTGCCTGGAAAGCTGTCTTTACGGCTTCCGGAAGTTCATTGTACGAAATCTCGCTTTCGGTCATGCACCACTGTCCTGAGCGGTTGAACCATACGGAGAAGTCATATCCTGCGTTGGCTGAACGTGTAGCGACTCTGTTGAATTGCGCCACGTCGTAGCCGTTCTTGGATGTCCATTTTACATTGACTGCATCCGGATAGCGTTCTGCCAATTCTGCTTTCGCTTTTTCGTTTATCTGGCTGTCAGTCGAAGCTTTATTGCAGCCTGCAAGTGTCATCAGGCAGATGCACATTGCTGTAATAAATAAATTTTTCATTGTACTATAATTTATTGATTTGTAATTTTTTTTTATCTCTGATTATCCGGGCTATCGGTCGAGTCCTGCAAGATTGAAGTTCTTGTCGAATTTCAGTTCGAAGCCATTGTCCAGTTTCAGCTCAAGTTCTCCGTCGTCATACTCGGCCTTGGTGATGAACGAGTCGGGATACAGTTCATTGACCTTGTCGGCTGCTGCCTGCGGAATTATGCCGTCGGGGATGCTGTTGCGGTGACGGTTGATTTCCTTCCATTCTCCGTTGCGACGGAATTCCAGTTTGGTCCCGTCCGTGAGCACGATTTCGTAGGAAATTTTCTGCAAGTCTCTGTCTTCTTTGGCAAATGCTATTTTTTCATCTTGAAAGTGCTCAGTGATGAAGCTCAATACGTTTTCCGGAAGTGATTCCGGGCTTGTCGCCTTGTCGTGCACGAGGTTTGACAGGAAATAGCCCAATGTTCCTGCTGCCGCGAGCGAAATGATTAC
>HF996047.1:776-1594 GCA_000432515.1 Bacteroides sp. CAG:545 | reverse complement strand
CCAACTCCGGCCCGGCATCTGATGATGCCTTGGTAACCCTTCGGACTGTTCGTCAAGCGCGAATAGACTCTAATAGGAGGAAAGCACTAAACCGCCCTGATAAACGGAACCAATGAGCATATCCCTAAAGTTTAAAAATACCTGTAATCTATTGAACTATAGGTCATTGTGTGGAGTTAAGCCGGCATTCAATTATGCTCACTCCCATAAAATAACATGGGGATGAGCATCTTTCTGTTTGGGTTACAAGTTGCGTAACTAATTGTGGGATAGTGGATTGGATAGGTGTTTGCACTACTGTCGATATGCTCATTGGTACGAAAAACAACTCAGGATAAACATTCATAGTTCCAATCAACTACTACTCCTATTTGCAGCCAACATCGTGTTCAAAGCCAACATCGTGATTTTTCCTTTACAGCCTACGCTGTGAATTCTCAGGCCGGTAAATTCACAGTTACAACATTCCCCGGAGCAAATCTCTGTCTATTTGTATAATCCTGGACAATGTCGGCAGAGATATTCCATAACGCCGTCTCATTATCGATGCTAAAGATATTCTTTCTTCTACTGATAACTGCATAATACTTTTCTTTCCGTATTTCTCACGAATAAAGATATCTCTCGACGCACAAAGTTCATCATCACTATACCGGCTCTTGGTTAATATCCCAGTGTCAGCTTCAAGTTCGGCATCATTGTTTTTAAGAATGTAGTATAGAAGCTGCATAGGGCGGACGAATATTGTTTCAACTGTCTTGTAATCAACATAGTCGCCGGGGAAAATCATACCATTCATATCTATACGCCATTCAGCA
>HF996047.1:0-745 GCA_000432515.1 Bacteroides sp. CAG:545 | reverse complement strand
CCATTCAGCAGGAAATTTACAACGACTTCCAGTTATTTCTCTCATTTTGACGACAGGCAGACTTGATATCGGTGTATAATTATGTAACACGAATGAGCGTGAAGCAAAGTACAAATTTGTGGAACTCCACCTGTATTCTCCAGGCATAATCTGAATACCGGCAGAAATCGGATTCCTTAAAACATAGGCGATGGCGCGGACACAATAATTAGGGTCTGACATTTCTTTACACCCAATATCAGCCCCGTTCAGATTACGTTCCATTCCATATTTATTCTTCAGGTATTTGCCGATAAGAAGTTTATAGTGTTTCATAAATGATAGTCCATCGTCTTTTTCGCAGTCGAGAATAAAGTGAACGTGATTATTCATAAGACAGAAAGCAAGAATCTTGACATCTATGTATTGTATCTTGCAGATAGCAATGGCGTTCATTCCATAGCTATAGTCTTCGTTAGATGAGAAAATGATGTTTTTCAACAATCCGTTTGTGCAAAAATGATAATACATTGTTTTTTACGCAAAATAAGGAAAAACTATCCGTGTTCAGAAAATGAAAACGCATTATTTGAAATAGTTGCCTTAGGTGCACGTACAAGGCTGGTTTTATTCGATGGGAAAGGCAACATTTGCCGCAAATAAAGTCTTTAAAGCTCAAAGGAAATCACTTGTAGTATGCAACCAGCAATAGGTCAATTTCGGAACGCAATTATATACTAGGGATTGTCGTTTAATATTTTCAATT
>HF996046.1:46932-50862 GCA_000432515.1 Bacteroides sp. CAG:545 | reverse complement strand
TATAAAAAAAGAGACCAACCCTTTTGGGTCAGCCTCTTTTTAGTTAGTCGGCATGCACATCAGCACGCCTTTAATATTGTCTCACAATCTGTTACAGTACCCGCTCCGCGGAAACCGGCTTGTTGTGCAGGACAATCTCGTTTCCGGCCACGTCTGCTTCTATGACGGAATCCTTGTGCACAGTGCCGTCAAGTATGGCTTTGGCCAAGAGATTGACAAGTTCACGCTGCATCACTCTCTTCACAGGACGCGCACCGAATGCAGGATCGTAACCTTTCTCGGTCATATAATCCTCGAACGCCTGAGTGAATTCGATCTCGACGCCGTCTGCAGAAAGTTTGTTCTGAAGGTCCTTCATCTGTATATGAAGAATGTCGCGGATATCATTCTTGGTAAGCGGCTCGAACATTATGATCTCATCGATACGGTTCAGGAATTCAGGCCTTATGGTCTGACGCAGGAGTTCAAGTATCTTGCCCTTGCATTCCTCCAGCATCTGGGTCCTCTTCGCCACGTCAGCGGCCTGCTGAGCAGGAGTCTCACCTTTACGTCCGACTTCAGGAAGTTTCTCCATATAGCTCTGAAGGATATCGGAGCCGACATTTGAAGTCATTATGATTATGGTGTTCTTGAAGTCCACTGTCCTGCCCTTGTTGTCGGTCAAACGACCGTCGTCCAGAACCTGAAGCAGAATGTTGAACACATCCGGATGGGCTTTCTCGATCTCGTCGAGCAGCACTACGGAATAAGGTTTACGCCTTACAGCCTCCGTGAGCTGACCTCCTTCATCATATCCTACATATCCCGGAGGGGCACCGATGAGACGGCTGACTGTGTGACGTTCCTGGTACTCGCTCATATCGATACGGGTAATCATGTTCTCGTCATTGAACAGAAACTCGGCGAGAGCCTTTGCAAGCTCGGTCTTGCCGACACCGGTGGTACCCATGAACAGGAACGAACCGATAGGTCTCTTTTCATTGGACAGTCCCGCACGGCTTCTGCGCACAGCGTCTGCTACTGCGCGGATGGCCTGCTCCTGACCGACGACTCTCTTGTGGAGTTCGTCCTCCATACGGAGCAGCTTCTCCTTTTCGCTCTCGAGCATACGGTTTACAGGTATGCCTGTCCATCTTGACACTACATCTGCGATGTCTTCCGGAGTTACTGCCTCAGTGATGATCGGGTCTTTGATTGCGGCCTGTTTGGCAGTGAGTTCATCTATCTTCCTCTGAGCCTCGGCCATTCTGCTGTAACGGAGTTCCGCTACCCTGCCATAGTCGCCGGCACGCTCAGCCGCCTGTGCCTCAATCTTGTAGTTCTCCAACTCCTGACGGGCTGTCTGGATGCCGGAAAGGATACCCTTCTCTTCATCCCACTTCTTCATCAGGACTTCACGCTTTGCATTCAGGTCCTTGAGCTGTTCATTGATCTTGTCAAGCTTCAATGACACGCCTTCCCTCTTGACTGCCTCCTTTTCGATTTCCAGCTGACGGATCTGGCTGTTCAGCTCGGCTATCGGCTCCGGAACGGAGTTCATCTCAAGTCTAAGCTTGGACGCAGCCTCATCCACAAGGTCAATGGCCTTGTCCGGCAAGAATCTGCTGGTGATATACCTGTGTGAGAGATTGACTGCTGCAATCAGCGCATCATCTTCGATACGCACCCTATGATGGTTTTCGTATTTCTCTTTCAGACCTCTCAGTATGGCAATGGACTCTGCCGGTGTCGGCTCATCCACCATCACCATCTGGAATCGTCTTTCAAGTGCCTTGTCCGCCTCGAAGTATTTCTGATACTCGTCCAGCGTAGTGGAACCGATAGTCCTCAGTTCGCCACGGGCCAATGCCGGTTTGAGGATGTTGGACGCATCCATCGCTCCGGAAGCCCTGCCGGCGCCGACAAGTGTATGGATTTCATCAATGAACAGAATTATCTGTCCCTGACTGTCCACTACATCCTTTACCACGCCTTTAAGCCTTTCCTCGAATTCACCCTGATATTTGGCGCCTGCTATAAGCGCACCCATATCCAGTGAATATACTATCTTGTCCTTAAGGTTCTCCGGCACGGCCCCGTCCACGATTTTCTGGGCAAGACCCTCAGCAATGGCTGTTTTACCGACACCAGGTTCACCGACAAGTATTGGGTTGTTCTTGGTTCTCCTGCTCAATATCTGAAGTACTCTACGAATTTCTTCGTCTCTTCCGATCACAGGATCCAGCTTGCCCGCAGAAGCCCTTTCGTTCAAGTTAGTGGCGAACTTGCTCAAGAACTCCAGTTTTCCTCCTGCAGCATTGTTTTGTGTTCTGTAATCTTCCATATTAAATTTCTCCTTTTTCGCTCACCGGAACAGTCCCACAAGTCTGCTCATAGAACCTGACGCCCTACCCAAACGGGCTATAGCCGTCTGCTCCGAAGAACAAACGGCTATAGTCCAAATTATATTCCGATGCCTAAATTACTGACATTTTGTCAGTCTTAGACAGCGGCTCGATCTTTATTCTGCTGAATCTGAAGCGCTTGCAGGATCTGCCTGTACAGCAGGAGCACTCTGCTGAGCAGCTGAAGGGAATTCAGGCTGCTCTGTAGCAACATTCTCGATCTTGTTGGTAATGTCCACCTGAGCGTCTTTGCTGCCCATCGTGAATGATGAGACGATAGATACTACCACAATGAAGGAAACGAGTCCCCAAGTAACTTTTTCCAGCATATTGGCTGTCTGCCTTACGCCGAAAGTCTGATTACCTGCGACAAAGTTGCTGGCCATACTGTCACCCTTTCCGTTCTGGAGCAGGACAACGATCGTAAGCAGGATGCTTGCAATCACAACGAGCACAACAAGAATAGTAAATATAGCATTCATAATGTCTGATTGTTTATCAACTTGTCAATTTTTTCAATAAGGGATGCAAAGTAAGCACTTTTTTCCGGTATTGCCAAAATTAGTTTCGAATAAATGGCCTTGGCCTGGTCATAATATCCCTGGTCGAGATATATCATTGCCAGTGTTTCCGTGCAGAAATCAAGTGCAGGCGCATTGGCAGCGCCATCTGTCTGCGTCTTCTTCGGCTTGAACCCTGAGAAGATGTTGTCATCCGCCGAACGCACACTGTCATAGTCTGATGCAGAAAAGAAGTCTCCTCCGGCAATACTTACCCTGCGACTTTCCTTCTCCTGTTTCGGTTTTTTCTCGTCAATGTAGGAGCTCAGCAACTCATCCAGATTCTTGTCCGAGCAGTCCACACTACGCCCTTTCCTCATCACCTCAGCGACACTTCTCCTGTTACCTATATACATAGCCTGGTCAGCGAACTGAGACACGCCCCAGGAATCACCTCCCAATGCCGCCATTCTCCTGCACAGTTCCTTTCTGGCCGCGCCGTACCAGGGATAGAGATTCACCACCCCTGCGAGTTCGTCCATTGTCAATGTCCTGAGATTTATCGATTTCTGATATTCCATACCCTACCAATTCGCTACTGTAGCATTGAACACATCCTCACAGATTTTTTCTATAATCTCGTCACAGAGAGTCCCTTCCACCGCGTCGAGAGACTGCGTGGAGTCATAATCCGCATAAGCCGAGAACGATTTTCCCTGAAAATCATCCTCAGGATACTTCCTGTTCGTGAAATCTATTTTCACGGTCACTGTCAATCTGTTCTGCGCCGCCACCTCATCAGCGGTAATGGCCATCGCGCGCACATCGTAACCGGTAACAGCTCCCGTAATCTCGATGTCGCCGTCCATATCCACCTGCTCCAGCCTCGTCATCTTCCGGAACTTGTCCTTAAGCGACTCCGTCATGCTGTTGCTCAGCGTAGGATTTACTTTCAATGCCTTGTATTCAAAGTAATTTATCGTGACTGTCTTTACGTCCGGTTGTATGGAAGTTCCTGTAAATGAATATATTCCGCAGGAATGCAC
>HF996046.1:19153-46909 GCA_000432515.1 Bacteroides sp. CAG:545 | reverse complement strand
GCAGGAATGCACACACACCGCCGCCACTGCCGACGCAACCGCGGCAAGAACGTAGGACAATATCTTATGATGTATCGGTTTCATACACTATCAGTCTTCTTTCTTGTTTCCACGGAATTCAGGAGGAAGTTTCCGGTACAATGTCCTTTCGGATATTCCGAGTTCTTCTGCAGCCTTCTTCCTGTTTCCATTGTATTTTTCCAATGCCTTTCTGATCAGGTCCTGGCTTTTCTGTGAAATCGACAGATTGTCTGAAGAAGATTCCGGTTCGGCATGCGCTTCACTATGATGTGCAGGCTCCTGGATATCCACATCATTCTCCGGAGCGCTCCAGTCATTGACAGGCTTGCTGACGTAGGCATCGCCCTGTTCGTAGCTCGGGGCCAATGTCCTTGGCGCCGCTTCTGCCGGCTGTGGCGCATTTGCATTGCCGAAATTTCCGGAAGCGATTATAGCCTTGAGCTTGTTCACCTCAGCATTGAGCCCATACAGAGCCTTGTATATCTCCTGCTTCTCATCGTCCGACATCGCAGAGCCCGAATTTCTCTGATACATGACAGGGAGTGCATTTATGTCATCTTTCGGCAGATATTCTGACAAAGTGGCTGCATTGACCTCGCACTTTCCCATTCCCGGCGCAAGCCTCTGTCCTTCGAGCGCGGACACAGTCTCGGCGACATTTTTCAGCTGGCGGATGTTGCCCGGCCACCTGTAGTTCGTGAGGAGTTCTATAGCGTCGTGGGTCAATGTCACTTTGCTCATCCCGTACTTTTCCGAGAAATCGGACGTAAACTTCCTGAACAGCAGATAGATGTCCGCCTTGCGCTCCCTCAGGGCCGGCATGGATATCTGAATGGCATTGAGCCTGTAATACAGGTCCTCCCTGAATTTCCCCTGAGATACTGCATAGAGCAGATTCACGTTCGTGGCGGCGATTACCCTTACGTCCGTCTTGCTGACTTTGGAAGAGCCCACCCTTATATATTCACCCGACTGAAGCACTCTGAGCAGCTTCGCCTGGGACGGCAACGGAAGTTCTCCGACCTCGTCGAGGAACAGTGTTCCGCCGTCGGCCTCCTCGAAATAGCCCTTTCTCGCCTCTATCGCACCGGTAAACGAACCCTTTTCATGACCGAAAAGTTCCGAGTCAATAGTCCCTTCCGGTATCGCCCCGCAGTTCACCGCGAAGTATTTGGCGTTCTTCCGTCTTCCGAACTGGTGGATAATCTTAGGTATGTTGTCTTTTCCGACGCCGCTTTCTCCCGTAACGAGCACGGTCAGGTCCGTCGGCGCCACGGCCACGGCCATTTCCAGGGCCCTGTTCAATGCCGCGTCATTACCTATAATATCGTATTTGTTCTTGAGTCTTTGTAGTTCTTGTGCGTCCATATCAGCACAAAGTTACGAAATCAGTTGAAAATAGGAACGTATATTACTTAAAATTGCAAAATTGTTCGTAACTTGGTGCAAAATTTGGAGGAATCTACAATTCAGTTTTAATAACAATAATTTTTTCAATCATCATGAGAAAAGAAATTAAATCATTGGCAGTCGCAGTCCTTGGACTTGCAGCTGTTGCGTGTGCTTCTCCTGAGAAGATGGCTGAGATGGCAGAGAGTGTTACTGTCACCTGCGATCCGTCTCCACTTGAAGTCGTAGCCGGTAAAATCGACGCTACCGTATCTGTAACCTATCCTGCTGACTATTTCCACCCGAAAGCAATCCTTGAGGTAACTCCAGTGCTTGTATATGAAGGCGGCGAGGCTAAAATGACTCCGTTCATGTACCAGGGAGAGAAAGTTAAGGATAACTATACAGTAGTTTCTTCTGACGGTCAGACAGTTACTGAAAAAGTACACTTTGACTATGTTAAAGGTATGGAGCAGTCTCATCTCGAGCTCCGCGGTGTAGTAAAATACAAGAAGAAGTCTATCGACCTTCCTGTAAAGAAAGTTGCTGACGGCGCCAACACCACCTATATGCTTGTAGGTTATGGTGAGGGTCTCGGTTCAGTTCGCTACAAGAAAGACAACTACCAGGAAGTAATCCCTCAGACCGCAGAAGGCCAGATTCTTTACACCATCAACTCTGCTGACGTTCGTAGAAAAGAGCTCAAATCAGAGTCTATCAAAGATTTCCAGGCTGCTCTCGAGGAGATCAAGAACAATGACAGAAAGACCCTTAAGGGAACTGAAGTTGTTGCTTATGCATCACCTGATGGCGGACAGGATCTCAACGCTAAACTTTCTGACAAGCGTTCAAAGAGCGCTGACAAGGCTTGGAGCAAGGTCGTAACTGACAAAGAAATCGCTGCTCCTGAAGTTAAGAGCGTAGGTCAGGACTGGGAAGGCTTCCAGGCACTCGTAAAAGAGTCCAACATCGAGGATAAGGATCTTATCATCCGCGTTCTTTCTATGTACAGCGATCCTGCAGTTCGTGAGAGCGAGATCAAGAACATGTCTGAGGTTTACACAACCCTCAAGAAAGAAGTTCTTCCTGAGCTCCGTCGTGCAAGATTCATCGCTAACGTAGAGTACCAGAACTACACCAAGGAAGAGCTCCTCAAGCTCGTTGAAGAGAACAGCGACGTTCTCGACGAAGAGGCTCTCCTCCGTTCTGCTTCTCTCGTAAAAGATGCCAAGACAAAAGAGGCTCTCTACAACAAGGCTGTTGAGAAATACAATAGCGACCGCGCTCAGTTCAACCTCGGTGTTCTTTTCTTGAAAGAGAACGACCTCGCTGCTGCTGAGAAGGCATTCGGTAAGGTTCAGACCAAAGATGCTGACCTCGAGAACGCTAATGGCGTGATCGCTCTCCGCAAGGGTGACCTCGCTGCTGCTCAGAAAGCATTCGCTGCTGCTGGCGCAAAAGAGAACCAGGCTGTTGTTGACATTCTCAATGGTGAGTACGCTAAGGCTGCTGCCGCTCTCAAAGGCACCAACACATGCAATGAGGCTCTCGCTGACCTCCTCGTAGGCAAACCTGCTGAGGCTGAGGCTGCTCTCAAGTGCCAGTGCCCTAAGGCTAACTACCTCCGTGCTATCGCTGCTGCTCGTCAGGGCAAAGCTGCTGATGTCAAGACATATCTTGAGAAGGCCGGCAAGGACAAAGAGCTTGCTGCACGTGCTGAAAAAGATATCGAATTCGCTCAGTACAGATAATTCAATCCCGATTTTCGGGTAATCCATAAACGAGGCTGACATCGCGTCAGCCTCGTTTTTTTTGTGTCGTTACCACACTTTAGAACGCTGCGTCTTGGCCCCTGTGAATCTCGGGATCTCAGCAGGCACAGACGCGCTGTAACTTAACTTGTTTTCGTGATGCGTACAGGGTTGTCATCACTGTGATGGGGAAACCGAACAGCGGCAAGGCCCGCTCAGCGGGTGCTTCGCAAGCGGAATTCCTCAGGGAAGGCATCTTCAGATGCCGGGCCGGAGTTGGCGGGCAGGGCAGCCGAGCGGCGATGGAAAGCCCGTAGGCCCTGATGAAAAGCCATGAGGCGATGGAAAGCCCGTAGGCCCTGATGTGCCCCCTTGAAAAGGGGGTTAGGGGGATTGAGATAAGCGGGCTCTTGCCGCAGTTCGGGACGACACCAATGGACGACGACGGGGGCAGAAACCCATAATTTGCACCCGTGAAGATCAATGTGAAGGACGACGGGGGCAAAAGGGCCGGATCTGCACACGTGGCCTGCGACGGAGCAGGGCAGCAATAGAGCTATAATGCAGCGGCAGGAGCGCGCCGAGAACCGTCGACAGATGAAGACCAAGAATATGGACAAAACCGGTGGTGGAGCCGGCATATCGACAAAAAGCAGTTGCTGCTCTATACAAAGCAGTTGCTGCACTATACAATGAATGAGACCGCCCCGAAAGGGACGGCCTCATTCTATGTTTCGGCAGTCAGGAGACCGCCATGTTATGTAATCAATTACTTCTTGGCAGCCTTAGCAGCTTTTCTCTTCTCGTTCCATACGTATGCATCATACATAATAGGAGTACCGATGAAGATGGATGCGTAAGTACCGAAGCAGATACCGAGTATCAGGGCTACGGAAAGACCACGGATAGACTCGCCGCCGAAGATTGCGATAGCAAGCATTGTCACGAGAGTAGATACTGACGTATTGATGGTTCTGGTGAGCGTGCTGTTGAGCGCGATATTCGCATTGGTCTTGAAATCAGCCTTAGGGTGCAGAGCCTTGAACTCACGAATACGGTCGAAGATAACCACGTTATCGTTGATTGCGTATCCGATGATGGTCAGGATAGCCGCGATGAAGGTCTGGTCAACGTCCAGGTTGAATGGAAGAATTCCGGAGAACAATGAGAAGAATCCGATCACGATAATCGCAGTATGAGCGAGTGAAAGGACACCACCGAGTCCCCATGTCCAGCCATTGAAACGGACAGCGATATAAGCGAAGATAACAAACAATGCGATGAGCACTGCGAAGATAGCTGAACGCTTCATGTCGTTTGCGATAGTAGGACCGACCTTGTCAGAAGAGATGATACCGTTAGGGTTGTCCAATGTAGATGTGAACTCACCGAGAGTCATATCCTTCTCTGCAAAGAAACCTTTGAGAGCATTGTACAGCTTGCCTTCAATCTCAGCATCAACATCCGTAGATTCCTGATCCACCTTGTATTTGGTAGTGATCTTCATCTGGCTCTCACCACCGAACTGCTTAACCTCGACAGTCTCGCCGAACTCGTTCTCTGCGGCGCTGCGGACCTGCTCAGCAGTAACAGGAGTATCGAATCTTACCACATAGGTACGGCCACCGGTGAAGTCAACACCATAGGTAAAGCCCTTGAAGCTGATAGATGCGATAGCGATTACGATGAGGATTCCTGAGAAGAGATAAGAGTATTTCTTCTTGTCGATGAAATTGACATTGGTGTGTTTGAGGAAGTCCTTGGTAAGGTTGTTCTCGAAGCTTACGTTCTTGCCCTTGGAAACTCTGTCGTCGAATATGATTCTGGTGATGAAGATAGATGTCACAACAGAAGTGATGATACCGATGATAAGAGTGGTAGCGAAGCCCTGTACAGGACCTGAACCGAAGATGAAGAGCACGATACCGGTAAGGAGGGTGGTAACCTGACCGTCGATAATTGCAGAGTATGCATTTGAATAACCGTCAGCGATAGCCTTGGACAGACCCTTGCCGGCTGCAAGTTCCTCTTTCACACGCTCGTAGATAATCACGTTGGCATCGACCGCCATACCCATTGTCAATACGAGACCGGCAATACCAGGCAACGTAAGCACTGCTCCGAATGATACCAATGTACCGAAGAGGAGAAGAACGTTGCACAGAAGGGCGATATCAGCCACGAAACCTGCACCGCTATAGAAGAATATCATATAGACGAGCACAAGCAGGAAGGCGATGATGAATGAGATGAGACCTGCTTTGATGGACTCAGAACCGAGTGTAGGACCTACTACCTGCTCCTGGATAATCTTTGCAGGTGCCGGAAGTTTACCGGAATTGAGCACGTTTGCAAGGTCAGTTGCCTCTTCAACGTCGAAGTTACCCGTAATCTCTGAGCTGCCGCCTGTAATGGCGCTGTTCACGTTAGGGTAAGAATATACGAGGTCATCGAGCACGATGGCGATCTGATGTCCTACATTGTCCTTGGTAAGACGAGCCCAGATGGAAGCGCCCTCTGCGTTCATTGTCATTGACACTGAAGGGTTACCTTTGTTTACACCCTGTCCGTTGTAAGATACACGGGCGTCGGTAACTGCGCCACCGTCAAGAGGAGCCTTTCCGTCTCTTGTAGCAACCTTGATAGCCACGAGTTCGAAGATGTTTCCTCCCTTTACATAGCTTGAAGGCTTGACTGACCATACTGGTCTGAACTCAGGAGGGAAAATACCCTTGACCTCAGGCTGATTGAGAAGTCTGTTTACTTTAGCTGTATCGCTACCGTTTGCGAAACCGATGCAGGCGCCGCTTCTGAAGCCTGATGGCTGGAGAACAGCGAAGAGAGGATGTGCCTTTCTATATTCTGCAAGAGCTTTCTCATCAGATGCTGAAGCATTTACCTCATCACTGAGCACTGAAGAAGAGTCTGAAACAGCCTCTTTCACATCAGCTTCTGCGACAAGCGCTGAATCAGGCTCAACTGTAGCAGCGAGAGCAGCATCAGCCTCCTGAAGATATGGAGCGATGTCAGCATTGTCAAATGTAGGCCAGAACTCGAGGGAAGCAGTTCCCTGGAGCAGCTTTCTCACACGCTCCGGCTCCTTTACGCCAGGAAGCTCGACGAGGATACGTCCTGTGTTTCCGAGCTGCTGGATGGAAGGCTGTGTAACGCCGAAACGGTCGATACGGTTACGGAGGACATTGTATGAGTTAGCTACTGCACTCTCTGCATTCTCCCTGATCACCTTGAGGACTTCCTCGTCAGAAGACTGAGGGCCGATCCTGGAAGCGAGATCGTAGGTGCCGAACACCTGAGCGAGCCTCTGTCCGTTAGAAACCTCTTTCCAAGCCTGAGCGAACAATGTGATGAAATCATCCGGTGAGTTCACGCTGCGCTCTCTTGCAAGAGAGATGGCTTTTGTAAACTCAGGAGTCTTGTTTTCTCCGGCAAGTGCACTTACCAAGTCTTCAAGCTGAACCTGAAGCATGACGTTCATACCGCCCTTAAGGTCAAGACCGAGGTTGATCTCTTTAGCTTTTACATCTTTGTAAGTGTATCCGAAATAGACCTTTTCACTCGAAATGGAGTCAATGTACCTGCGGTTCTCATTCTTTGCGAGAGAATCAAGGTAAAAGGCCTTGTCCACATCAGGGACATTGGCGTATTCTGATGACTGCTTGAAAGTCTCTACAGCTTTCTGCGCGTAAGCCTCCGCCTTTCCCTCCTGAATAGATGTCACAAGAGAGAATGACAGCTGCCAGATGCACGCGATAGCGAGCAGAACCGCCACGAATTTGATTGCACCTTTACTTTGCATTTGATTGATATTTTTAAATTATATTAGTTTCCAATCTGTCACAATAGACAATAGAGTGCAAATTTATCTAATTTTTTCGTAGAAAGAAACTTTCTGCAAGTAATTTCTTATTTTTGCGGTATCGGATTATGAGAAAGATAACGTACTGTATTTTGATATTGTCGTCAATGGCCGCCATCATCCCCGCAACGGGAAAAGAAATGGCGGATTCATTGACTGTACCTGCACGCAAGGTCGATTTCAGCAGACTCAAGGAATCTGCTGATTCATTGACAAAAGCCTATAAGTTCAATGCCGCAGTCGAACTGCTCCAGAATGCAAAAGAGGCGGCGGATTCCGCTGACGCCGTCAGGCTGGACGAGATGATGGTTCCCGCCCAGAACGGAAGCAACATGACCGGGTTCTGCACAAAGAGCGGTTTTCGCTGAAGGATTTCTTCCTTTATTACCCGCTGCAGGACAGAAGCTGGAGAATAACGCCGAACCAGCTGGATTCCACTGCCAATGATCCGTTTGCGAAGGCCATCTACATTCCGGACGACGTGAAGCAGATCTACTGGTCCGGAAAAGACTCCGACGGCATCAGAAACATTTACAGAACGGCATTGGGCGACTCTCTGTGGACTGTCCCGGAACTTGTCAATGAACAGGCCCTGATGTGCCCCCTTGAAAAGGGGGTTAGGGGGATTGAGATAAGCGGGCTCTTGCCGCTGACTGGCTTTTGCGGCTTTCTTATGTTGATTGAAATGGAATTTCTGTACACGAGAATGATTTTTCGCTCCTACGCGCCAACAAAAAGCTTTTCAGGTAAGGGAAAGGTGTCGGTGTTATGAGAAATTTACAGCTCTCCGCCGGCTATTACGAATTTTATTATACCTGCTTGCGGTGGTATTTTCGAACCAATGAGCATATCGTCAATATTGTGAAAGTTCTTGTAACTTATTGATGTATAAGTTATTATATGGATTTAAACCTGTTTCTCAATATGCTCACTCCCATATAAAAACAGGGGGATGAGCATATTTACATTCCGCTTTAAATCGGCATAATCGATTGGATGTCAGTTTGTTATATGGGTATTTACGGGTTCGTCTGGATGCTCATTGGTTCAGAAATCACCTATGACGATGCCCTTTTTATCCTCTATGAAGTTCGCGTCATAGGCAATCACGCAGATGGAGACATGGTTCTTCTGAAGAAATCGTGTCACGAAATTACGCTGCTCAGATATCCATCGACAAGAGGATGTCCTGCACGGCATCTGATGATGCCTTGTCAATTTCGTTCAAAAAAACGTTTTATGCAGTACAAAGTACGCACTAAGAAATGCAAATCAACCGGGATTTTACGTTGAGCCAGGGTTTTCCCCATGACCCAAAACTCAGATAAGGAACTACCACAAACAAAGAAAGGACCCACCAACACTACTGACCGCTCAAGTAGGAACTTAAGACTTCATGTTGCATAGATCCGTTCTCTTACGCAAAAGTATACATTTTTTTTCTAAAATACAAAATTAAATATTAACACATGAACGGACACGAAAAAAAATGTGGCAGCGGACTTGGCGCTGCCACGTGGTCAGTAAAAGTTGTGTGTCCCGTCAAATCACTATATGACTTTCATTTCCTGGTCTGTAACGTAAACACCTGAAAGGCTGCAGGTTGCAGATCCGGTATTGGTCAAGGTCGCCTTTATTGAGGCGGCAGACCATCTGGCTGCGATTGCACCTCCGACAGCACTTGCCGACGTGTTTCCGAGGGAGTTGAGAGTAACAGTAACTTTACCGGAGTTGGAAACTTCTCCACTTACCACCGTACCGGAATTGATCGCGAATCCGACCGCGCCGCCTGCCAGGAAATTGCCGGTATTGTTGTCAAGTTTGATGGTCAGGTCACCTGCATTCTTTACATTCCCTCCGCTTTTCCAGAAGCCTGAGAATGCACCTCCGCACCAGCAGTTTTTGACTGTGCCGCAAGTGATGCTTACATCACCGTCCGAGCCGTTTTCAATATTGGTGACGGAACCAGACTGGTCATAGCCGACCACTCCGCAGACATAGACCACACCGCTCTTGATACCGACATAGGTCACAGGGGCGTTGTTCGTGCATTTGTCCACAGAATTATTGGCAATGGCAGCAACGCCGCCGACCTGGATAGCGCTTGCTTCTCCGACATTGACCTCAACTGCACCAGTATTGCCGCAGCCTGAAATGGCATTGTACATCTGGCCTGCGACTCCTGCCGCATCTACGGTATTGCCTTTCTCGCAGTCCGCCTTGATTTTGCCGGAGTTGGTGCAGTCGGTCACCGCACCGTTGGTAGAACCGGCCACACCGGCGATCCAGAGATGCTTTGAAGGATACTTCGGAGCCGAGAATGTAACCGCTCCGGAATTGTTGCATTTCGTAATCTTCGCGGAACTGTTGTTGAAGCCCACGACACCGGCCACGATTACACCCTGATCCACATTGGCAGAGCTGATGGTAAAGGAAACCGGTGCGAAATTGCCACAGGAGAGAACTTCGCCACCTTTGACATATCCTGTCACACCGCAGACAGACATGTAATTGCCCGTCTTGTGGTCGTCAAGCTGGACAGTGATTACTCCGTGGTTGTCACAGTTGTTGAGACTTGACCCGATCAGTGAGCCTACGACTCCGGCATAACCGCCGAATATGCCGTCCTGAGCACTTTCTGCTACACAAGAGGAGGCTTTGAGCGTCAATGTACCATAATTGGTACAGTTCTCAAGCGTTGAAGCCCCGGCAAGACCAATCAGGTTGCCGGCATTGACCAGCGGGGTATTTCCCGCACCTTCCGCCATCTTCACATTGACACGGTTGGTCACATTCGTCACGGTAGCTGATGCAGAGGATGATGCGAGTACGCCGAAGGCCACCGCATCAGCCAGGATAGTGGCATTTCCTTCCAGAGTGACGTTCTTCACGATTCCACTGAGGCTCCCGAACATAGGCACATCAGTATTGATGCCGGAGATCTTGTGATTCTGTCCGTCAAATGTGCCGGAGAAAGATTCCGCTGAAGCGTAGGACACGCCTGTAAGGTCGATATCGGCGTCAAGTTTGTATTGATCGGAAGCATTGGCATCCTTTGCACCGGCAAGGAAATCCTTGAACTGCTGTGCTGTAGAGATGGTCTTCTCCTGAGGAGCGACAACCGGGCTGTCGAGTTTGTCAAGCCATTTGAAAAGGGCGTCCGGCCAGTCCGGCCAGCTTCCGGTTGCGTGGGAGTTGTCGTTATAGACATGCACCTCATAGTTAGGATGATTTATGGCACGGAGAGCATCCCCCATAGCCTTGCCGTTGTATTCCTGAGGAACTGTAGAGTCTCCCGTACTGTAGGAAACATAGGTAGGAGGCGTATCCAGGGACACGTGCTTTTCGTTGCAATATTTGTCGATCTCCTCTTGTGAAGGATTACTGCCGAGCCAGTAGAGCAATGTACCTTCGTGGGTCTTGCCCGGTGTAAGTGTCACGACAGGGTAGATGAGTATCTGGAAATCAACGTCTGCATGTCGGGTCTGGCCGATGTATCCTGCGAGATGTCCACCAGCGGAGTTGCCGATAAGACCGACCTTCTCATATCCTCCCCACAAAGCCTTGTTCTTCAAGGCCAGGTCGAGCGCCGCATTGGCATCCTCGAGAGAACGGTCCCTGAGCAGGCCCTTGTTCGGAAGGGTAAAGTAGTCCACGATAAGGGTGACGTCAGAGCCGCGGAAGTCCTCGATCACGCTGGCGATACCGCCCGCATGATGTACAGCATAGCCGCCTCCAGGATAGAGAATCACGCACTTGCTGTTTTTCTTGTTGGCATAATATACTTCCAGATAGCCCTGCTCGGACGTCTTCACTGTCACGCGACCGTCTTCATCCACCTCATATTCAGAACCGAGTCGGCCGGCAGCAAGAACCTGTCCTGCTGCAACGGTGTTGGACTTGGATGTGGATTTCTCGAACACGACATCATTGGCATCGATGGTCTTGAATGAGAATCCGTTCCCGAATGTCTGAGGTATGACAGGAATGTAGTAAGTACCGCCCTGGGTGGTATTTATGGTGATTTTGTCAGAAGGCTTCAGACTTTTCAGAGACCATTTGCCATCTGCGTCAAAAGTGAGGCTGAGGGACTCCGCGCAAACACCAGTTCCGGTAAACTCCACTTTCCTGGCCTTTGCAAGTTCAAACTCGATGAAGCCGAGTACATGATGATAGCGGAGTTCCGTATCAGGAGTCATACTTACCAGAATGTCTGATGAGGCGAAACTTCCGTCGAAACCGCTTCCCATCGGGAAAGTCATCTGTTTCTCACCGGAATTGAAGACTACGGCATCAACCACAGATTTTGGGCCGGCGATGGAATAATACGGGCCGGCACCCAGATTCTTTGTAGCGAACTCGAAGTCATTGCATTGAGCGTCAATGGTAAAAGAGTCGCTTGCTCCGGAGGCATCGAAAACCTTCACGACATCTCCCTTGCTCCAGGAGACAGTGGCAACTCCGTCATAGACAGTTTTCGTCTCTTCCAACGAGCACTTGAAGACAAGGGCTTCGGAATCAGGCCTGCCGTTTTCAACAGGCTCGATTTCCCGGCTGCAGGAGAAAGCGCCCAGCAGCAATGCCGCAGCGCTCAGGATATTTGTTATACGTTTGTTCATTTCTATCTTATTGATATTTGACAGAATGGCTTACCAGTTGATTTCTCCTCTGGAGACTCCGTCTATGTTGTTGCCTCTGACCACAGTAAAATCATCTACGAGAATGATACCTTCCTTGGTCGTGCGGAGTTCTACCGCATCACCAGGCTTGAGTGTCGTCTTGAATGTATGCACGTGTCCCGTGAAGTCACATTTGTATTCTGACTCTGAAGCACCCGGAGTGTACGGAAGCAAAGCCTCGGATGAGACTGCTCCTATGGTCTCCCATTTCTTGCTTTCCGCACGCCATACATTGACCTGAAGCGTGCCGGAGAAATTGTCCTGAGGACGGACACGGGCTACTGCAGAGAATGAAATCGTACATTCCGAACCGGCCGCATCAACTCTGCCGGAAGGAATCACCGGAGTGCAGACTATTGTCGAACCATTGTCGGCACCGTCCAGGCCGACCATTCCCATGAACGGACGTGCCCAGCGGCCGAAAATCCAGCCTGCGACATCACCGGTAATCGCATTGACAGAGCCTTTGGCACGACCTATCAGATAACCGCCTGTATTATTGCCTGAAGTACCGTCCACATGCTTGCCGTCTGACGTGAGATTCCAAGTATTGGTCTGGTGCTGGCCTTCTCCGTGAGGATAGAAGGCAAAACCGATGGACTTGTCGCGATTAGGATGATTCCATGGAATCCAACATCCGCCAAGAGCCTTACCTGCAATGCTGCCGGCAGGAACAGCGCCCGGCGCCCAGGCCTTGTAGTCTGACTGCACGCAGAAGTCATTGAAACCGGTATAGAACACGGTCCTCTCATCCAGAGCCCTCTCATTGTCAGTAGCCATAGCGACAGGCTGCGACCATTCAGATGTGCCGAATGAATTTGTCAATGTCACGTTAGCCTTGCCCAACCCATTCTTCATGGATATCGAATTGAGCGTCCTTATGCGCACGTAGTAAGTGGTAGCAGGATAAAGACCTCCGATGGACACTCTGGTAGGAGTAAGGTAATTGACACACTTGAGTCCGTCCTGAAGCTGTGACGTATGGCCGAAGTATGAGCTGTTGCCGAAACATGGATTTATCATCTTCTGTCCGTCATAAGGCACGAAGTCATAAACCGGCTTGGTGCAGGTCTCGTCCTCGAAAATCTGAACCTGGTATGCCTGGTCATAACCTGTAATTCCGTTTCTGCAAACTGCATCCCAGTCAATGCAGAGGAATGTGGTACCCGTGCTGACATCACTCTTGCGCAAGCCCTTGGTCTTCAGGTCAACGGTTGAAGAAGCAGATGAATATGCATTGTAAGCCTCAACTTTAATACGGCATTCTGTGCCTTGCGGAAGCCCCTTGACCGTGAAGCTGCATTCATTGACATCACCGGCAAGTACGTCATTGACATAAACCTTGTAGCCGTCGGCACTTTCGATGGCATCCCATGAAAGATGCGCATCAGTGAAGGCAGCGACAGCATTTTTCAGAACCGGTGCTGTGACTTTCGGACTGAACACATTGCCCAACAGGACGACTTCACCAGGATTTACAGTCAGCGGAGAACTGAAGGTGTTGCTGAAAGCCGCGCCGCCCTTGAAGGTAATGTCCACCACGAATCCTTGCTCATATACGCCCGGAAGGATCTCAACGCTATAGATGGCGTTCGAGAACACATCCCCCTCCTGCGGAGTGATACTGATGCTCTCAGCTTCCCCGCCGGCAGTGACATCCCTACTGTAAACATCTACCGTCGCAGTCCCTGCAATTGTTTTTTTGTCAATGCTGGTGAGCTTGAGGGATTCGACATCCTCTGCAAGCATATTGAAATTAAGATAGGATGCAACAGGACTGAAGACGAGTGAGGTCTCAAGAGCCTGAGCGAAAGCCACTTGTGGAACCGCAGGCAATTCAGCGCCGTCAGCAATCAGGTATGCTTTCTGCTCAGCAGGAACAGTGCGGGTAGCCTTGCCTTCTGAGAAAGCATCGAACGCTGTTGACGGATAAAGGGCATAATACATGTCACACGGGTCATAGGACTGGCCGGTGAGTTCTGCTCTCAGGCCCTCCACAGAACCTGGCTTGAAAACATTGGCTTCGTGGGATGCGACATTGTCATAGACAAGCACATCACCGTTCCATACGGAAGAACGCGAAGCCCCGAGTCTCGCCTGAAAGGTGGTTTCAACAAGAACCGTGTCCACCTTTTTGTCTCCTTTCTCAGGCCTTGCGTTCGGTGTAGGGGCTGAAACCTCTCTTTCACAAGCAAATATTGAAATGGTTGCCAGCATCAAAGCTGACAGTTTGACAATATTATTCATAGAATATCTTTATTTCGTATTTGTTTTCATTTTCCTGGGAATATTTCCAGGTGTTGCGGCATCCGCAAGAATCACCCGTCTCAATGAGGGAGCCTGAAGCGAAATTGTCTGTCTGTACAGGACCGGATTTGGTTTCAGCAATCTTCCAGGTAGGACCGGCAGTCTTCGCCTCTGACGGGAATCCGGTCTTGGTAGATGGCCAACCGTCACCCCAGACGATTTCATCCATTGACATGCAGCGGCCGTTGTACTTGTTGCCAGCCCAGTAATTATGGTAGCACATCCAGTCCTTGCCTTTGTCATCAGTGACGATTCCGGCATTGTGTCCGGTACCGGCGAAATAACCTGAAGCAGGACCGCTTAGAATCGTATTGGCCTCGCTGTCGAAAGCGGAGTTTCTGGTGGACATGAGATTGCCGTCCTTGCCCTCATACGGGCCGAGCACATTCTTCGAGCGGCCTACGACTACATGGTAGGTACTGTTCGCACCCTCGCAGCAGGAGCCTTTCGAGCCGAAACAGTAGTAATAGCCGTTCTTGTAGTGGACATAGGTACCTTCCAGGTCATAGGCAATGAAGACCTTCTCCGCACCGGGCGCGATTGCAAGACCGTCAGAGGTAAGCTGGATCGCCCATATTCCGGAGTCGCTTCCGAAACTTCCCCAGAAAAGGTAATAGTCGCCGGTGACTTCGTCGCGGATGACATCCGGGTCAATGGAGTTCGAAACGTGCTGGGACGCATAGTCCACGAGTTTGCCGTTCGAATCGGCCAACGGATTGATATCCTTGACATTGGTCCAAGTGAACGGGCCTGTCGGACTGTTGGAGACAGCTACGCCGCAGGCACTCCTTTTAGGATCGTCCCAATGTCCTTCGGCATAGTAGAGGCAGTAGCGCCCGTCTATATATTCAAGATCCGGCGCCCAGATTCTGGTGTCAGGGACCCACTGTGGTCTTTCCATTCCGCCGAATGCATTTCCTACGAGTTCCCAGTTCACCATATCCTTGGAACGGTAAACAGGCAGGTAAACCACGTCGGAAGTGCCGCTCACGCCGTTCTGGGTGCTGTAGGCATAGAAATATCCGGTCCTCTCCCTGTCATCGAAAACTGACGGGTCTGGAGCATTGTTTCTGATCACCGGGTTCATGTACGTCGTGGTCATGAAGCCGTCCGCGCCGGTGTCCGGTTTTATAGGACGTTCATCGATGATTTTCTCATGGCATGATGACAGTGACGCAAGCGCGGCGACTGTCGCTATTGTATATAATATTCTGTTCATTGTATTGACATTATATGATTAGTCTCTCCAACCTTCGTTCTGGACCAGGCTCGGATTCATCTCACGCTCCTTTGCCGGAATCGGCCAGGTCTGGACGTAATCCCCGAGGGAGTACCAAGTATAGGTCTTTGTACCCCAGATCTGCATAAGTCCGTTGGTGTTCATCTCTCCGTTCTGGCCGGATGAATGGTCACGGAACTTCTTGTCCAGCCATGTTCCCCAACGGAGTTCATTGTAATACATGCTGTCCTCTCCGGCGAGTTCCCAGTAGAACTCGTTGCGGATACGCTCACGCATGTCTTCCTGACCTTTCACTTGCGTGAACTCATTGGTATTGAGAAGGATATGTTTAGCACGGGAGCGGACTGCATTGACCATTTCCACGGCCTCGTCAGTGCGGTTCAGTTCATTGAGACACTCGGCCCTGCGGAGAAGAATCTCGGCGTAGCGGCAGAGGATCAGGTCTTCCTCGTACACCCAGCGGATAGTGTTCTCGATTCCTTCCGGAACATATTTTCTCCACAGATAGTAGAACATGGAGTTCGTGTCAGTACGGATATCACGTGAAGAAGCGCCGTCAGAACGGTATGGCCATCTGAGTGTAAAGGTGTAAGGGACACCGGAGATACCTCCGTAATACTCTGAATATGGAGTAATTACAGACATCTTGAGACGAGGGTCACGATTGTCGTAAGCCGCCTTGATACGGTTCTCGTTCTTGTGAGGCTCGTATTTGCTCATATCTGCTCCGTATGCGGTCATGTTTGCTATCTCGCCGGTTGACATCTCGTTGCGGAGGAAGAATACCGAACGCTGCTCCGGAGTCATATCATTCCAGCCCGGGCAATAATCCTCCCAATTGAACTTGCTGCCGTCAGCATTCTCGAATGACTCCACAAAGGCAGGATTAGGAAGATAGTTGTTCCACGCACCGCTTGTCACTCCAGTACAACGGTTTCCGAACAGGACTGCACGGTTGTTTCCCATTCCGTCCTTCTGGGTCATCCTGATTGAGAAAATCATCTCGTCACACTGTTCGTTGGCCGGCTTGAGGAGCTGCTTGAAGCTGTCGTCACCTGCACCCTTGTAAAGTGCGAATCCCATCGGTTCAAGAGCCTCGAAATCATCCAATGCCAACTGCCAGTACTGGGCCTTGTCTCCTTCTCCGCGGGCAGCGAGGAACTGGTAGGCCTGGCCTCTGTATGCAAGAGCAACAGCCCTGCTTACACGTCCGTAATCAGACGAGCCTGCAGTGTAGCGGTTAGGAAGATTCTTTTCTTCAACGCAATCCGTAAGGTCCTGAATGACAGCATTCCACACATCCTGTTCAGACGAACGCGGACGGGTGGCGTTGGTCGCATTCTCTATATATTCCAGATAAAGAGGAACTCCACGGTAGAGGACATTGAGGTTGAAATACCCGAATGCTCTGAAGAACTTGGCCTCAGCCTTGAGTCTGCCCTTTTCTTCAGCGGTCATGTCAGGCACCTTGTCAATGTGGCTGATGATATCGTTTGCGCGGAAGATGAAGGTATAATAGTACTTGTACATGTTCGAGAACACGCTGCTTGACGGTGTTCCGTCACCATAGCAGACTTTCTGGTTGTGATACCAGTTCTTGTCCGTGTCCATCACGGAAGAGTATGCCTCGTTCATTACTTTCCAGTTGTTCTCGCTGTCTGAAGCGGAGGCACGGACATACAGTTCGTTGTACACTCCGTTCACAGCCTGACGGGCAAGAGTCGCCTTGTTCCATACGTTGGAAGAACCCACCTGATAGGTACTTTCCAGATCGAGTGACTGGCAAGATGCGAAGGAAACGGCGGCAAATGTGAATATCAATAAAACTTTTTTCATCTTTTCAATACATATTAGAAGGTTATGTTCAGACCGCCCGCATACTGGCGCATGGTTGAGTAACCGGCTGTAGAACGCATTTCAGGGTCCATGCCCGGGAATTGGGTGATTGCGAAAAGATTCTCTCCGCTGACATATATTCTGACTTTCTGAAGAAGGATTTTCTTCGTGAGCCTCTCAGGAAGTGTGTATCCGAGCGTGAAGTTCTTGAGCTTCAGGTAGTCTCCCTTGCACAGATGCAGAGAGGATGTCTCATCGGACTGGCAGGATGTCAGGTTGACAAGACGAGGCTGCTTGGAATTGATGTTGGTACGCGGATCATCCGGATTCTTCGGATCGAAGAAATAGTGGTCATTTGCCACTGATTCAGGAATGGCGTAACCGTAGATGGTGTTGGAGGAGTTGCTGGCCTGTCTGTAATAATACAGCGAGAACCCTGCTGCGCCTGCCCAGCTCATAGAAAAGTCAATGCCTTTCCATCCGGCAGAGAACTGCAGACCGAAATTGACCTTCGGTGTCGTGGAAACATTCTGGAATACAGCATCATATGAGTTTCCGTAGAGTCCGTCTCCGTTTGCATCCGCATAAATGTATTCACCATACCAGATCTTCTGCTTGCCGATGCCCTGCTGAGGGTAGAATGAATATCCTGCATCCATCATGGCGCGGAGCCACTCCATATCATTTGTTGTACGGATCATACCGTCCACAGGACCTCCGTTGATATCAGGAGTGCCGTCTGCATTCCAATACTTGCCGGAACCCTTGTAGGTATCCATCATGTAGAATTCATCTATCATGTGTCCTTCGACAACTCTTGTGGAACCGCCTGTGGAAACGTCTCCGATATTGGTCTTCCATACACGGTTGCCTTCAGCGTCAGTTTCCCATCCCTGTTTGAGCTTGCCTTTGTAACGGCTCACCCTGTTCTTGTTGTAGGTCACGTTACCGCTGATATTGTAGTAGAAATCCCCTACGGTGTCTCTCCATCCGAGTTCGACCTCGACTCCCCTGTTGGTCACGGCCGCGATGTTCTGTCTCGGAGCACTGGCATTACCCATCACCATATACATGGACGGTGTGTAGAGAATGCCGCTTGTGACCTTGTCGTAATAGTCCACGGTACCGGTGAGCCTGTTCTTGAACACGCCGAAATCGATTCCGACATCAGCTACGGATGTAGTTTCCCAAGTCAATGCATAGTTCTTGATGGAAGTAATTGAGATACCGTTTGTTATGTCGTCCGTACCGAAAACGTAATTGGTGGTTCCGTATGTGGACTGCCAGTCGTAGTTGCCGATGGAGTTGTTTCCAAGACGGCCCCATGACGCACGCACCTTGAGATTGTCGAAAATGTGCGCGTTCTTGAGCCAAGGCTCGTCACTGATACGCCATCCTGCTGACACTGAAGGGAAAAATCCCCATCTGTATTCAGGAGCGAAACGCGAAGAAGCATCTGCGCGGAGGTTCGCCTCGAAAAGGTATTTGCCTGCGAATGCGTAATTCACACGACCGAAGAAAGAACGGGACGCATACTCGGTACCGTAACCGCCAGAGGCATAAGGAGTTGCCACGGCATTGAGATCTCCTACTGAAACATCCTGAAGGCCACGTTTCGTAGCGCTGAAATCACGATACTTGAAGTGGCTCATCTCGTAACCTACCATGGCCGCAATGTCATGTTTGCCTACAGTCTGGTTGTAATTGAGCACTGAAGACAGCTTCACGAAATTCTCCCTCTTGTTGTACATGTAGGAATACAGTTCGGACGGATCTGCAGGGGCAATCACATAGGTATCATTCTGGAAGTCATACTTGCCGATACCGGTGTTCACGCTCTGTTCCTCCTGGCGATAGTCCTTGTAGTAAAGGTCAGTGTTCCAGTTGAAATACTTGAGGAACTTCACCTGCGCATACCAGTCTGAAAAGATCTGGGTGTTCTTGGTATAGCCTCTGGATGAGTTCATATCCACGAGAGGGTTATGAGACTGAGGATCCTGTCCATAAGCCTGCGGACCGCCATAGAGGTCAAGAGACTTCGAATACGGATAAATGTCCGGAGTCATCTTCTGAGTGTCAAGCGAATAGAGGGAACCGACATTGCTGCTTTCCTGATCGGTATTGTAGCCCCAAATGCGGGCACCTATCTTGAGCCAGTCAGTTATCTGTCCATAGACATTCACCCTGCCGAAATAGCGCTTGTAACGGTATTGTCGATGATACCCGGATTGTCAATGTATGAGAGCGACACATTGTAGCCCATCGATTTTACCTTGCCGCTTGCAGAAAGCGTGTGCTTCTGCATAATCTTGTTCTTGTAGATCACATCCCACCAGTCCGTGTTAGGATATGCCATATAGTTGTAGTAACCGGACTCAGCACGTCCCCATGGGTTTTCCTTTGCCTTCAACCACTCATCTATCACACCCTGGGAGAACTGGGCCACTCCGCCGATATTCGTACAGGACTCGTTGTAGAGTCGCATGTACGTAGCCATATCCGACACTGTATGGATGACCTTGAACGGTTCGTCATACGAAAGAGTCAAGTCATAGCTGATTTCAGCCTTGCCGTCGGAAGATGAGCCGTTCTTTGTGGTGATGAGGATGACACCGTTCGCTCCCCTGTTACCGTAGATGGCACATGACGCGGCATCTTTCAGCACATTGATGGAAGCAATATCAGAAGGGTTCACATTGCCCACACCCTGCTCCATACCGTCCACAAGGACAAGAGGTCCGGCAGAATTGAGGGTACCTGTACCACGGACAAGCATCGAGAAGTCTTCCTCGTAAGGATTACCTGAGCCCTGCATCACCTGAAGGCCCGGCATCGTGCCGGAAAGGGCCTGGGTGGCATTGAACATCGGGCGTGACTTGACACTTTCCGAAGTAAAATTGACGGAAGACACACTTCCGGTTACATTGATCTTCTTCTGGACACCATATCCGACGACCACTACTTCATCGAGATAATTGGTATCGTCCCTGAGCACGACCTCATAGCTTGAAGCTGTCCCCAAGGTAACCGTAGCTGTAGCGTAGCCGATCATGTTCACTTCGAGGGAAAGTGTCTTTTCAGGGACAGAGAGTGCAAACTTACCGTCAATGTCAGTGGAAGCACCGATTGTGGACTTCGGGACAATGACAGCCGCACCGACGACGGGCTCACCGTTTGAGTCTTTCACCGTACCGCTGACCGTGCGGTTCTGAGCGAAAGCGCTGCCGGCAACTATCGTCGCCAGCAATATCGTAAGTATAAATTTTATTTTCTTCATTTTTCTTCTACTTAAAACATGCGACAACGAGGTTGACGTGCTCCGAAGACTCCGGCTTTATGTTGCCATAGTTGGCATTGGTGCTGGTGATGTACCATCTGTTGTTTGTCCAGAAAAGGTCTTTGCCTCTGTCAGTGCCATCCTGGAGGACGATATGCGACCAGTTGTAGTCTTCAACTGTCATGGCATCACTACATCCGAGACCGGTCATCACAGAGGCCAGTTCATAGAGTGTCAAGCCTTTATTGTCACCGCCGTCACCGTTCTTTCCGTTGTCGGTATGCTGGCCCTGGTTGTGGGTGTTCACATACTTTTCGGAAACGAGCACTACAAGGGCGCCGTCTGCTGTGCAACCGACACCGATACGTCCTGTATGCAGCATGTCGTACTCAGTTACAGGCACAGACTTGCCCCAGTCCGGTGTAAGGAAGCAGGTCATCTGCGCACCGAACTTGCGCCACTCGGAGTCATAGACTGTGTAGAATTTCTCCGCATCACCTGAGATGAGCGTTTCTCCGTTTCTGCATATCTGGAAGTAACCGCCGAACGCACTTTCCACTTCCCAGGCTTCCTGACCGTTGCCGAGGGCGTCCGTATAAGAATACAGCTGTCCGTCAACAGCACCGGCAGGCTTGATGGAAACCTTTCCGTCCTTTATGCCCATAGCCGGAGCATAGGCTTTATTTTTGCCGCCGAAGCCATCATTGCGCAGAACCCTGGTCGCACCCTTATCGTCCGGGCCATAGGCCAACGGGCTGTAGTACTCCAGATTGCCAGTAGAAGAACTTCCGTCTGTATGCCATACAGCCGGGCCTGCCTCAGGAAGGAAGAAAACGAAATCCCTGTTGTTTCTCTGTACTGCGGAAATTCTGATATTGTCATTACCTACGACACTCTTTTCAGCGACCTTCATATTGACATGACCGGCAGGAATCGTAAGAGCATAGGCCGGATTGCCGCTTCTGCCCATAAGGTTTGAGGTCTGGTACAGACGCACGTTTCCGAAATTGACACCATACTGGGTGCTCCATTTCTTGGTAACCTCTGTCCAGCCTTCATCGAATTTCGCCACATCGGAAGGTGTAGCATAGACTGTGAAGGATTTCTTCTTGCCCACGGTCTTGTCGAGGATGACGAACTCCACGCCATTGCCTTCCGAAAAGTCAAGGTTCTTCAGCGCATTCGGGTCGGTCACCAGTTCGACATCGTCATTGGTCACCACCTCGACATTGACACCCTTGACTTCTGAAGCCAGATAGGCGGACGGGAAAGAGCCGATGTAAGTATTGTCGGACAATGAAAGGCTGACGGTCTCTGAGCCGAGTGTCGCCTTCACCTCCTTGATCTGCTGGAACATGGAGGCCGTAAGCGTGTAGGCGATATCGTCCACACCATCATTGACAGTGATCTTGAAACCTGATTTCAGATTTGCTGTCAGTCTGGTCTGGGCAGGACTTACCATTCTTGCCCAATCCTTGTTCAGTTCAATGTCGCAAAGGACATTGTCCAGAGAGGCTGCGGTGTGGAATTCAAAATTGACAGTCCTGTTTTCCTGATCGACAGAACCTTCAATCCATCTGTCACCGTCAAGTGCTCTGATGCCGACAACGGGATCTTTCACATACCCGGGGTCATCGGCGAGTTGGAAAACCATTTTCTCTTCGCAAGATGCTGCTCCGAGGAGCACAAGCGAAGCGAGAACGATAATCAGACATTGCTTTTTTCTCATTACTGATTGTTTTAGTTATTAGGTGTATATTGTGTATTGTTGTTATCGCAGTTCGAACGTCCGGGTCTTAAAGGTGGAGTCACCGGCGTAGAAGTCTATAGTTATGTGCTTAGGGCCTACATTCAATTTGAATGAACCAGGAGTGTAGGAATGGATGTAGCGGGTTATGCCCGGAAGATATTCTTCGAAAAGTGCGCTTTCATCCTTTATCGGAGAGCCGTCCGGCATGGTTTTCATGCCCATTCTGCGGCTTCCGTATTCTTTCGGGTCCTCAGTTATGACCTTGTATTCCGCTGCCTCAGGCTTAGCCCAGACACTGCTCATCTCCATCTGTGTGATTATGCCGCCGTCGCCTTTCCATTCTGTAAGGGTTGTGGCATGAGAATGTCCGCACAGCACTATCGCATGCCTTTTGGCAAACTCCGCTCTGAAATGACGTCTTGCAGCGGTTTCGCTTTCGTTTGCGCCTCCATGGAAAAACCATCTGCAGCTCTGCTCGTCCATAGGGAATACCGGTCCGTGGGTAATGATGAACGTGTGTCTGGCGCCGCGGGTTTCATGAAGCATTTTCTCTATTTCAGCGTCATCAGGATGATTGAAGTCCAATACCAGGAAAGCATCGGGGCCAATGTTGAAATAGAATGTAGTTTTCTCAATGTCTTTTCCGAGTTCTTCTGACATCCTTTTAGGCATATATTCATGATTACCTTCTTGGCATCAGTTCCACGCACATCATGATTTCCCTCGACCGTCACGAACGGCAATCCGCCGAACTCCTTCTTGAACGCATTCATGACATCGTCGAGCATCTTTCTGTGCACATCTCCGTTTCCGCAATCTCCCTGAATGAGGTCGCCTACCTGCAATGCAATCTGAGTGTTCTCATCTGCAAGGCAGGCGCATCTTTTCAGCAGCCGCGGACAGCGTTCACGCCACATTTCACCGTTGCGGGCAAATTCCGCACGCTGCACACGATTGAGCCATTCCACTTTTTCGTTGTAATGTGAATGATACACATCGGCCGGCTCGGTATCGAAGTGAGTGTCGCCTAGAATTACGATTGAGTAGTTTTTGTCCTTCCGGCTCTTGGCCCCCGCAAGAACAGGAAAGCTGAGAAATGTCATACTTGTCAGCGAAAGTGCTGACACAGCGATAAAATCGCGTCTGTTTATTATAGTTATAGTAGTCCGACAATAGCGTGGCTTGTCATATCTTGTTATCAATTACGTCAAGCAAATTTACCAATTATTTCGATAAACTGATACTTTTTTGAGAAAAATCGATACTGTTTTTTAGGATAGAATGATGCGGTTACAAGTCGCAGCCTGGCAGAGGGCACAATACGAAAAAAGCACCGCAACGATTGCTGCAGTGCTTTCCGTGGTGGGAGCAGAGGGAGTCGAACCCCCGACCCTCTGCTTGTAAGGCAGACGCTCTGAACCAACTGAGCTATGCTCCCAAGCTTATTTGCATTCCGACTTGGTCTCTATTTCCAAATCGGGAATGCAAATATATGACTATTTTTCCATTCGACAAAAATAATTTGACATTTTTGCCACCAGAATTAAGAATTTACTGCGCCACACCCCAACGGACATTGATTTCATGCGCATACTTCACCTTCTCGAGAAGGAATTTGCGCACGTCCTTCCATCTGTAGTATGGACCTTCAACCGGTGTCAAAGCCGGCACGAGACGCTCCTGCTCATTCAAGAGGAACTTGACCAGAACATCCTTGCACTTGGTGTCACCATCCTTACGGTAGAACACCATCTGCAGGTTCATTGCCATCGGAACATATTCTGACGTCATCCAGTACTTCCAGACATCCTTTGCCGGAAGCCTCTTGTCGCAGCCCTCTATGCCGATCAATGCAGAAAGCGGCGCCACAGACACGTCGTGGGCAAATCTGAGGTCCGCTGCACGCTGGCTCCCGGATGTAAGCGCCGCATCCGCCTTCGCGATAAAATCAGAGAGCAGAGTTTCTGTCAATGACATCCTGCGTCCGCCGGACTCCATTGAATTGCACATTTCAGAATAGATTCTGCAGGCATTGACCTTAGCCAGCTGATACCTCATATCCTCAGTATAATACGCAGGCACGCACACATCGTCCAGCCTGATATCCGGCGCGATACTGCCCCAGATGAGCACCTCCCTCATGAATTTCCAGGACGGGGAAACCAGCTTGGCACCTTCTTCCGGATCCTTGAAAATAGAAGAAAGGAATGCTGTAGTATCCAACAACGCCTTGGCCAATGAGTCCGTAACATCACTGCCGAGGTGTACGATATCGAAATAATCAGCAGGCTTGTAGAGAAGGTATGCCATGTATGAATCCCCGCTATGGACATTGACCTTGAGGCTCTTGCGTTCCTTCTTAAGCCTTTTTGTAAACGCCATCATACTCTCCTGGCATCTTCTGACAGTGCTTGATGCGGCGTCCACATAGATTCTTTCCTCACTTGAGAACACCTCCGGAAAACGGCGATACATACGTTTCGCTATCATCTGATGCTCCTCAGCTCCAAGTTCGGAGAGTTTGCCCAAGTTTCCCACCGTAGCAGAATCGACTTTCATCAATTCGCGGTACAATGCCATTCCACGCTCAGTAAGCATTCCGGTTTCCGCAGCCTTACGGATTTTTTCCGGCGCCTTGTCGAACTTCTTGGACGAATCGTGATAGCGTGAGCCATGACGGCCTATATGACTGATATAGAACGGATTGTATCCTTCCGGCGCTGCCGTGTCCTGCATATTGCCAGGCTTATATACATGGTAGATGCCGACTCCTGCATAAGGATCTGCCGCCAGTTTTTCACGAGTTACCTGTGCAGAGGCATTGACACAGACAAAGAGGAAAGCCGCTGCAGCAACGAAAATTCTTATCGGTTTCATGGTGTTATTTTCTTGGTCTCGCTGTTCTCATTGACTTGATGGCCTTGTCCTGGAGAGAATGGATTTCTTTCCTGCTCCAAGGAAGTCCGATGAACTCGGACGGGTAGTCGGTCTCGATGATGTCCGGTTCGGCCAGAAGTTCGCGCTCATAGGCGATGCGGCGGTCCCCATCTTTCTTCACCTTGTCGGAAGAGCCTGTGATAGAGGTCATTATCATCACGCCCTTCTTATGCAGTTCGCGGTAAATGTCATGAAGTTCAGGGTTCACGGCCAGACGTATATAAGCCATGATGTGGTCCCATGGAATAGGGCACTCATCGTAAGCCTTAAAATGTTCAGGCTTGCTGATTTCCACGCAGAACATCACATTCTGCACGCCGTGATTCCAGTAGTACAGAGCCTCGTCGATGGAACGCACGCTCAACATGATGTTGTGGTACATTGACCAGTCCCCTCCCGGAAGCAGCTGCTTGATATAATAGTCCAATGCACCCTTCTTCTCGGCATCGCTCACGCCCTTGGTATTGATGTACTTGTTGTCGAAGTTGAAGACGACCTTATCCTTGCCCCACTCCAGCATCTCCTTCAATGTCGGTATCTTGTAAGGGGTCTCCTTGCCCTTTCTGTCCACGAGATTGAACTGGCGGATCTGCTCATAGGTATAGTCACAGACCTTGCCTTTGCCTGTCGTGGTCCTGTCCAGCGTAAGGTCATGCATCAGTACCATGACACTGTCCTTCGTGAAACTGAAGTCGATTTCGAAGAACGTCGGCATCATTGACAATGTCTTTTCGCACGACTCGACGCAGTTTTCCGGGTAACCGGCCATCATACCGCCACGATGAGCGCTGATGATGACATCTCTCTTCGGTGAATATCTGAAATAATTCTGAAGGTCTTCAAAAGAATTGATTTCCACCTTGTTACGGTCAATGCCTTCCTGATATCCGGCTTCGGGATTCTGAGCATTAGCCGCAGTCACGGCCATAGCGAACAATGCAGCAGCCGCGATTGTAAGTCTGTGAAGCATCATATCTTTTCCACCTCTTTATAGGCATTGACAATCTCCTGAAGCATCGGATCTCCGGACTTGATGCCGGTAACGTCCGAAATGGCAGGGACAAGTCCCTCTGTAGCAATCTTTTCCATCAGCTGTACGCTCTGCGGATCTTCAGGATTGTTGAAGTGCAATGCAGCACCGACTCCGAGCAGAATCTTGTCATAAGGCAGTCCGAAACTCTTGGCTGTCATTACCGGCTTTATGAGTCTGTCGTCCGGAGAAAGCTTTCTTATCGGCTCACGTCCCACACGGGTAACGTCGTCCTTGAGATATGGATTGTGGAAACGCTTGATAATCTTCTCGATATATTTGAAATGAGCCTCATGGTCGAAGCCGAACTGCTTTACCAGAGCCTCGCCGCTCTGCTGCATCGCAGCATGCACGACAGCGTAGATTTCAGGAGTTTCAATGCTCTCGAGAATGGTCTGGCAGCCCTTCATCTTACCGAGATATGCTGTGATCGCATGACCGGTGTTGAGCGTAAACAGTTTTCTCTCAATGTATGCGAGGAGGTTGTCAGCCATATTCATTCCTGCAATTTCAGGAGCTTTTCCGACAAACGCCTTTTCCTCGACATTCCATTCGTAGTATTTCTCCACAGCCACGTCGATAGGATTCTCGCTTCTTACCGGAGGGACAATGCGGTCAACAGAGCAGTTTGGAAAACCTGTGTGCGCGAGACACCACTCTGTCTGAGCCTCGTCGAGATGAGAAAGCACAGCTTCCTTAAGACGTGACGATGCCATAAGTCCGTTTTCGCAAGCGATAATGTTCAGAGGAGCCTCGATTCCAGCTTCTTTTCTCGCGACAATGCCTTTGGCAATAGCCGGTGCAATGAACGGAAGTATCCTCAGACCTACTGCTGTAGTCAGGATTTCAGCTTCCTTTATCACATCCACTACCGCATCGGTAGATGAATCCACCGCGCTGACGCCAGAAATCAGAATATCCTCACTGTCAACGTCCTTGATATGGACAGTGTACTGCCTGTCAGCATTGATCCTGTCCACGATTTCTTTGTTCACATCTGCGAACACTACCTTGTAGCCTGACTGCGAAAGTACGGCTCCGATAAATCCTCGGCCGATATTGCCGGCCCCGAATTGAACTGCTGTTTTCATTTATAATCGTTATTTAGTGTCTTTTACTATTTTCCATGATTCCGGATTGCGGAAGCCGGCGAGGAATGCCTTAACATCCATCCGCTTCTTGCCTGAAAGCTGGACATCAGTCAGAGAAACCGCTCCGTCAGTCGTAGTGACAGCGAAGAATGATTTGCCGTCACTCAGAATCTCGCCCGGAACAGCCTCAGACTTGCCGGCTTTCTCAAGCATTGACCTGAAATCCTCTCCTTCCACCTTCTCTCCGAAATAAATCTTCAACTGGACCGGTTCCGGATGCGCTTCCGATTTCAGCATGGTAAATGCAGCCGGGTACGGGCTCAGACCTCGGATCAGATTGTAAACAGCGGAGGTCTTCTTGTTCCAGTCAATGTCACACAGCTCCCGAGTGAGTTTCGGCGCCGGTTTCAGGACTTCCGAACCCTGGATGAAACTCCTCTGGACACGCGTTTCTATATTCTTCTCAATGATACCCTCAACGGTCTGTACCACGAGTTCCGCTCCGATCGGCATCAGCTTGTCGTGAAGCGTACCTGCCGTATCTTCCGGAGTTATACGGCATTCCTGCCTG
>HF996046.1:0-19126 GCA_000432515.1 Bacteroides sp. CAG:545 | reverse complement strand
TTCCTGCCTGAGCATAATCCCGCCGGTGTCAATGTCCTTGTCTATCATGAAGGTAGTCACACCTGTCATCTTCTCGCCGTTGATCACTGCCCAGTTGATAGGAGCAGCGCCACGGTACTGAGGCAGAAGAGCTGCATGGAGATTGAACGTGCCGAGCTTCGGCATTGCCCAGACTTCCTGCGGCAGCATGCGGAATGCGACGACCACGAAAAGGTCTGCCTTGAATGCTGCGAGCTGCTTCAGGAATTCAGGATCCTTGAGCTTGAGCGGCTGGAGGACAGGGATATTGTTCTCCACTGCGAACTTCTTCACAGCACTCTCATTGACCTTCAATCCTCTTCCGCTCGGCTTGTCAGCCACGGTCACCACACCTACGACATTGTACTTGGCCTCAATGAGGGCCTTGAGAGGAGCAACCGCGAACTCCGGCGTTCCCATATAGACAATTCTTGTCTTTCTGAATATGCTCATAAACTTGCTCTTGATTTTTCTCCACCATGAACCGAAATTCTCCGTATTGAAGATTGCCGAATCGTGCGCTGCCTTCCACGTGAAATATGCTCCGAGCGGTGCCAGGACAATGGTGGATATGAATACTCCGGCAGCTGCTGTAATAGCTCCGTCGCGTGCCAGTTTTGTTCCGGTAATATCGACTACCCAGTACAGTACGAAGAACAGGACGGCGATGATGGCAGAGACGCCCAGTCCGCCTTTCCGGATAAATGCCCCGAGAGGCGCTCCGATGAAGAAAAGGATGAAACAGGCCAATGCCTCCGCGAACTTCTTGAGCAGTTCCACGTCCGTACGTCTGAGGATGTAGATATAACCGTAAACATCATTCTCATAGCTGCTTACAGCGGTGCAATACTCGATTGCCATATTCTCGGCATTGCGGTACGCGCTGAGTTCCTCCTCCTTGCTGCCCCATTTTTTCAGTTTGCTCCTGTCGAACAATGTCGTACCCTGGAAATGGCTTGCAGTATCCAGCTGGTTCGCAAACCTGAGGATGCGTCTGGAGAAGAATGATGCCGTATTCACAGCCCATGTGGAATCGTTCAGATGTGTAAGGGAATCCTTTCCGTGACCGAGCTGTGTAAGGTTCATTGCCCTTACCTGGTCGCCGAACTTGGACTTCTCAGACTTCTGGAAGGCGTAGTTCTGCAACGGGATTATCATCTTCTGGTTGCGGAAATTGGTCTTCTGCAGCTGCAGCGAGGTATCCCTGTAATTCATCTTGTTCGTCTCGGAATAATTTATTCCGCTGAACATCTGGAACGTGAGGTAATCCTTGCTCTTGGACATCTTGAGCATTGCGGAATCCGCGATCGTAAGGCTGACATTGCCCTTGCCCGCGGTATGGTCATAGACCAGAATTCCGTGCATCATATTCGTCTTGTCGTCCTTCGAGTCGATTCTCAGCACATATCCGTCAATGCCGTCGTAGAAAGTTCCGGTAGGGATATTGATTTCCTCCTTTGTCTTTCCGATGTCATCACGAAGCGTGAAAATCTTGTTGTAGGCGACCGGGACGAGGTTGTTGACCGCAAAAAATGCAAGGATACTGATTATGCCGGCACATATTATAAGAGGTGTAAGGACTCTTGTCAATGATATGCCGGCAGATTTCATGGCGATAAGCTCGTTGTTCTCGGCCATCTGCCCCACTGTCATCACAGAAGCGAGAAGTGTGGCAAGCGGAAGGGAAAGCGGCAGCATAGTGGCGCTGCCCCATCCGAGGAACTCAAGTATAATCCTGAGTCCCAAGCCTTTACCTACGAGCTCATCTATATATAGCCACAGGTATTGGAGCATGAGAATGAACACGACCACCATCAGGATACCGAAGAACGGTCCCAAAAATGATTTGATGATGAACTGGTCGAGTTTCTTCATTCCTTACTCCTTTGTCTGTGTTACGGCTGATTCTAAGCTGTCGCTATTTCTACAAGCTTGTCGAGAGCGTCCTTCAGCCCTGCAACATTCTTGCCGCCCGCGGTTGCGAGTCCAGGCTGTCCGCCACCGCCGCCGAGGATGAATTTGGCAGCCTCGCGGATATCCTTGCCTGCATTCTTTCCTTTGGCAACAAGGTCCGGAGAGTACATGAGCACGAGGTTCGGTTTCTCCGCATATTCAAATGCAGCGGCAAACACGAAGTTCTCAGACTGCTTCTGGAGAAGTCCTGCCACGCCTTTTATCAATGCAGGGTCCACGCTGTTGGTGAACTTGACCACTTTCAGTCCATTGATTTCGGAAGCCTCCTTGGAAAGCTTCTCAGCAAGACGCGCGGTCTTTTCCTGAACGAATCCTTCAATCTCCTTCTTGTAGCCGGTATTCTCGTCGAGGACCTTACGGATAGCCTCACCGAGGTCCGGGGTATTGTTGAAGAACGCTTTTGCATTTTTCAATGTCTCCAAGAGAGCACGGGTATGCATCCATGCTGCCTCGCCTGTAACGGCCTCAATACGTCTTACTCCTGCAGCCACAGCGCCTTCAGACAGGATGATGAATGTACCGATCTGTCCGGTCGCCTGCGCATGTGTTCCGCCGCAAAGCTCCACAGCGTCGCCGAATTTCACGACTCTGACCTTGTCGCCGTATTTTTCACCGAACAATGCGATTGCGCCCATTGCATTGGCCTCTTCCATTGTCGCGTCCCTCTTTTCCACGAGAGGATAATTGGCGCGGATCAGTTCATTGACCCTCTTCTCCACTTTTTCGAGCTCCTCGTCGGTCATTTTGGAGAAATGCGAGAAGTCGAAACGGAGATAGTCAGGGCATACATACGAACCTTTCTGCTCAACGTGTGTGCCGAGCACCTCTCTCAACGCCCTGTCGAGAAGATGGGTTGCAGTATGGTTGTTCGTGATTTTCAGCCTTCTCGCGGCATCGACATGAAGCGAGAATGACTCTGAGCAGTCTGAAGGAATACGCTCTGCTATATGGATCGTGAGGTTGTTCTCCTTCACGGTGTCCAGAATCTTGATCCTTTCACCGCTTTCGGACTCTATATATCCGGTGTCGCCTACCTGGCCGCCCATTTCCGCATAGAACGGAGTGCGGTCGAAGACAAGCTGGAACATGACCTTGTTCTTCTGCTTTACGGTGCGCTGCTTGATGAGGCTCGCCCCGTCAATGTCGGTGTAATCGTAGCCGAGGAACTCTTCCTCCTCGCCGTTGTGATACTGTATCCAGTCACCGAATTCGTTGGACGTGGCCTGACGCGCACGATCCTTCTGTTTCTGAAGTTCCACATTGAACGCCTCGAGGTCCACCTTATAGCCCTTCTCGGAAGCGATCAGCTCAGTAAGGTCAATCGGGAAGCCGTATGTATCGTAGAGCACGAATGCATCCTTACCGTCAATCACCTTGGTCTCAGCCGCTTTCGCAAGATAGTCATCCATGAGTCTGATGCCGCGGTCCAATGTCCTTAGGAATGCGAACTCCTCTTCTCTTATGACGCTTTCAATGAGTTTCTGCTGAGTTCTGAGTTCCGGATATGCACCGCCCATGTCATCGGCAAGCTGCTGTACGAGACGGCAGAGGAACGGCTCGTTGAATCCGAGGAACGTATAACCGTAACGGACTGCCCTTCTGAGGATTCGGCGGATCACATAGCCGGCCTTCACGTTTGAAGGAAGCTGGCCGTCAGCGATTGAGAAACTGATGGCCCTGATATGGTCGGCAATCACCCTCATTGCCACCTCAGTATCCTCAGACTCGTGATAACCGTGACCTGAAAGTTCCTCGATCTTGCTGATCATTCCCGTGAACACGTCCGTATCGTAGTTGCTCTTCTTGCCCTGAAGTACCATGCAGAGCCTCTCGAAGCCCATACCCGTATCAATGTTGTGGTTCGGCAGGAGTTCAAGCTCGCCGTTTGCCTTCCTGTTGTACTGCATGAACACGAGGTTCCAGATTTCAATGACGAGAGGATTGCTCTTGTTGACAAGCTCACGTCCCGGAACAGCTGCGATTTCCTCGTCGCTTCTAAGGTCAATGTGGATTTCACTGCATGGGCCGCATGGACCTGTGTCACCCATTTCCCAGAAGTTGTCGTGTTTATCTCCTAGAAGAACGTGGTCTTCCGGGAGATATTTCAGCCATGTCTGTCGGGCCTCCTCGTCGAGGGATGTCCCATCTTCCTTGGAACCCTCGAATACGGTGGCATAGAGTTTTGTCTTGTCTATCTTGTAAACTTCCGTGAGAAGTTCCCAAGCCCAGGAGATGGCCTCAGTCTTGAAATAGTCGCCGAAGCTCCAGTTTCCGAGCATCTCGAACATCGTATGGTGATAGGAATCGTGTCCCACCTCCTCGAGGTCATTGTGCTTTCCGCTCACGCGGAGGCATTTCTGTGAATCGGTGGCTCTGTGTGTCTTAGGTGTAACATTGCCGAGGAAAATGTCCTTGAACTGGTTCATTCCGGCATTGGTAAACATAAGTGTAGGGTCGTTCTTTACGACCATCGGTGCAGAAGGGACAATGGTGTGGCCCTTTGATGCAAAAAAGTCCAGAAATTTCTGTCGTATCTCGTTAGAGGTCATCATAATATGACGTTGTTTTATTTTTCCGTTTTACAATTGTCCATATGTCAGCGGCTCATTCCGCGTTCACGGGACACGCTCAGTTCCGCCATCGCCACGGGATTTCGGAACAAACTGCAAAATTATATCTTTTTTCCCGGATTCCATAAAAAATGAACACATTTAGAAGCACACAAACCCCTCCCCGCGACACCTCGTCGAGAGAAGCAATAAATCAAGTAAGCCCAGAGTGTCCTGCCCAATAACCTCAAACTGTCCTATTGGATACCGATCAGTTCGACCTCGAAGATCAATGTGGAGCCGGCCGGGATGCCGGGCTGGGAGATTTTACCGTAGCCGAGTTCCGACGGGATATATATTTCCCATTTGTCGCCTATGCGCATCTGTTTCAATGCTATGACCCAGCCTTCTATCAGCTCTCGCATACGTATCGCAAGCGGGCAGCCGCCCAGGCTGGTGTCAAAGCACTTGCCGTCTATCGTCCTGCCCAGGTAATGGCAGATGACAACGTTTGTCATCCCCGGCTGCCTCCCCGACTCAGGGCCTGACTGAAGGACTTTGTAGAGCACTCCCTTTTCGAGGGCATTGACACCGTCCTCCTTGGATTTGGCCTCAAGCCACTCGGCGTTCTTCTTGAAATATTCCTGTTTGTTCTGTTTCATAATTATATTTTTATCAGGTTTTGTCCGGGAAAACGGCCCTTTTTACGGACAAATTGTTGATTTTGAACAACTTATCCGTAAACTCCCACCATTTTCCGGACAAAATCACTTCTGCTGGTGATCAGCGACTTACTAAAGGCGGAAGTGCCGGGGCATTGGCGCGATAGTGAGTGGCGTAGAGGGATTCGATCGTCACGACAGGAGCCGAGAACGTGCCTGTCTGAGTCACGAAGAACTCCTCACTGATTACCGTATTCTCTTCCGGGTACGAATCGAAATAGTACTCCGTGAGAGCAGACTTGACATTGCGGTAGCCTTGAGGCGTGAAAGAATACCAATCCGTGATTCTCAGCGGCGAGAGCCACCATCCGTATCTTCCGGAAAACTGGTTTGCCGGCCTGAATGCAGCCTCGCGAGGTGCACTGAGCTTCACGAAACTACGGTTCTCATCATTGTGGATAACATATTCGGCCACAATCTTGTCACCGACATTGACACGGTCCCCCGGCCTGATCTCCTGACGTCCTGCCTTATCAGTTGTCGTGCCGGACCCTACTCCCGACGAGCCCATAGACGCTTCAGCAGACACGCTGACAGAGGACGCTTCAGACATTCCGGCAGGATCCTCCCCGGACGCACTCGGGCCAGCTCCTATTCTGTAGAACTTCCTCTCGACAGTGAATCCGTTTCCGGAAGCCTTCACCTCCGCAAAAGGCAAATCCGTAACCGCTGAAAGCACCACCACTTTCGTGGATTTCACGGCCGCATCCCCTTCCATAACGGAATTTATCGCATCCACGAAATCCGGAGTCGCTTCCCAGTGCTGCGTCTGCTTCTGCAGCATAAGCCATAGACGGATACCGTCAGCGACACGCTTGGCCTCAGAAGCATTGACAGAGCCCTTGCCGGCACTCTGGATCCTGAAAGCATAGCCCGAAAGCAGATCGCAAAGCATAGAATGCGCGTAAGCTTCACTCTCAAGCAGTCCGCGGAACGGCATCACGGCATTCGGATAATACATTCCGCCATCTTTGTGCATCACGGCATATTCGAGAAGCGACACCACATCCGCCTCGAGCGACCTTTCCAGACGGGCACCCGCATTGACCCTCACGCCCCACGACTTCGCCAAGGCGATGCCGTCGGAGGAAGAACTCAGACGGATCAATGTCGATAGTCTTCGCGCCTTATCCAGTATGTGGCCATTGAGTCCGCGCTCCTTGGAAGGAACCAGGTACGCTTTAGCATCAGAGCGGAACTGTTTCGCCCTCTTGCCAAACAGCCTGCCCAAGATACCGGAAACGGAATCCCACTCAGTAAACTTCACCGAAGCATACATTGACCGCACATACATATATTGGCTGTCCGAAAGGCCGCCGCACCAGAACGGAACCGGCTGAAGATAAGCGAATTGTCTCTTGTCAATATACTTCACGGCAGAAGCGAGCACCTCTTCCACATTCTTCGCGGCCGCGGCATCTCCGGCCACCGCCTCTGAGCCGTCAAGCAATCCTGCCTTCAGCATCTTCGCGCACCGCTCCAGCAGTACAGCCGTTATGACAGGAGACGAAGACATCCCCTCGAACCATCCGAAACCGCCATCCGCATTGTGGCAGGCCAGCATCTTCTTCATCAATTCCTCATCGGAAAGCACTACACTGTCCCTCGCAGGCATTCTGCCGGCAGCTCTTAGCGCATCGGCCAGCCGTCTCACGTACAGAGCCTCCGAAAGTGTGAGCACATCATTGCCGGCAGGTTCCACCTTTGACGGCACGGCATCACGGACCATATCCAGAATGCTGAGCACCTTCACCTCGGCATTGTCCCCGGCAGCATTGACAAACATCTTCCTCAGGCGTAAAATCAGGGCATCCTGGTCTGCACCTGCGAGCAGCACAGCCGAATGAGCCTCCGTAAGACGCTGATTATCAGGATATACAGAAACAGGCACAAACATCGCATCAGAGAATGCGTTGCCGCCGTTTTCCGCCTTGAACACAACCTTGAATCCGAGAGTTCCGCACTCGGGAATCAGTTCATTGACATTGACATCGAAAAGCGAGCGCAGCGATTCTCCCGCAGGGACCTTAACCCGCAGGGACTGCACAGAAACAGGCTTCGCGCCCGATGACTCGAGAGCCTTGTAATCTCCACCCTTATATATGTTAAGGGTCAATGTTCCTTCTACGTCGTTTTCCGCAACCGAAGAAAGCCCGACCGCAAGTCGGTAATTATCAGAACGATAGAGATATTCAGGAGCCACGACATTGACCTTTACAGGCAGCGAGACAGTCATTTCCCTACGAAGTGCGGAATTGCGCATACTCCGGTCGTGGGCATACAGAGATACGATGAAAGTGGACAGCGTGCCGCCCGTGCGGAAAGAGAACGAAAGGTTGCCGTTCTTGTCCGGGCGCAGGAAAGGCTGGAAGGTCAATGTGCTGGCAAAATTGTCTCTTACAGCCGGTTCTGCTCCGGATCCGCATTCCAATGACTTGGACTCCATGACAGGAGCAGCGTCTTCTACACATTCCATCTCCACGTCAGCCCTCGCATTCATAGCATAGAACACCTGAGACTTGGACTTGCGCACTGAGCCATAAGCGATTACGTCATCTCTGCCGTCCGCATCCACTGAACCCGGTGAAGTGTTGTAACTAATAGTGCAGACATTGTACTCGACAGGAGAATAGACCGGCCAATGATTCGGCTCAATGAGTTCCGAGCTCTTGTCAAACACCGCGGCCAGACATTCCGTTTCAGGGGCGGTCTTCACTGAAAATGTATATTTCGTATCAGGCAATGTCCTGTCTTCAAATGAAGAGAACTCCAGCGGCAGGATGTCAGACTTGCGGACCTTATGGAACTCATATGAATAAGACACGGAATCGCCGTTCCTGAAATAGAAGACTTTTGCCAGTACAGCATCAGGATACTCCTTTTTGTACGGGAACTCCAGTTTTACAAGAGAGCCATCCTTGCCGCGCATTCCGCTCAGCTGTACAAACTTGATATCCAACACATTGGCTTTTTCTCCAAAAATCTCGGCAATCGCCCAGACCGGAGCGTCATCGGCCATTCCTAACCAGATGGAAGCATTTTCGCCCTCCGTCACCTGCTGAGCGAACGACATTATGAAATCCTTCACAGGCGCGTCCAGAACCGTCATGGAATCATTGACCAGAAGAATCCTAAGACTCGACGAATCAGTATATTCCTTTCCGCTCTGACTTCTGGCCTGAGCATCGGCCTTGATAGTATAAAGTCCTGACGGACAAGATTTAAGGTCAATGTTTTCTGCCTCTCCGGAAGCCGCTTCGCCGCTCAGGAGTGTTTTCCCCTGTTCATTCTGAAGAGTGTATTTCACTTTTACAGGCACGGCTTCCCCATCATCGGACAGGACATCCATCCGGACAGAAGCGACATTGCCGCGAAGTATGCTCACACTTTCTTTTCTCTGCCATCTGCGAGGAGTGATTTCTGACTTCTCATCGGTTGCAAATGCCTGGCCTTCAGCGCCATTCGCAAGTTCCAGTTCCAGAGTCAGCTCATCCGCCACCCATATTGCGCGACTATATTCATGAGTTTCTCCAGTGTCGTCAGAAATTCTCACTTCCACATTATAGTATCGGCTCCACTGAGAGGGAAGAGCCTTGAAACTGACGACAAAACTGCCGTCCGAGGACATCTTCAGTTTGCCCGAGTCGATCTTGTCTCCGTATGAAGTCACCTCGTAAACAGCATTGGCAGAAGATACAGGATGACCGGACAGACTGCGCACACGGCCCGAAACTGCTACCTCGTCACCAGGGAAGAACAGTGTTTCGGTCTTGTCGAACTCCAGGTCGAAAGTCGGAAGAACGAACTCGTCCACACGTACCGGTTTGACCGTAAGCAGCTTTTTTCCGCCGGTCAGGACATTGACATACCAGTATCCGTTCCTGAGTCCCTTCGGGAGCGCGAATTTTCCGGCCAATGAACCAAATTCATTGGTAGTCAGCAGCTGAGACGACACTTCATTGTCCTGCGCGTCCTTCAGGACCACTTTGCATTCCGTGCCTTGAGGTGCCACACGCGCATTGTTTCTACCTTCTATATTATATAGGAGCACCTTGAACTCAAGCGTTTCGCCAGGATTGTAGGCCGACTTATCGGTGAAGATCTCACCGCACAGACGCACCTTGGCGTCATCTCCGGAATCCACCGTACTATACCAGCTGTTAAGTGACAGCTGCTCGGATTTTCTCAGGAAACCATCCTCGCCCTTGTAGGAGCAGGTCAATGTATAATAGACATTGTCCTTCATCACGGACACTAACTCTTGGGGCAGCGGAGTGAATCCGTCAAACTTGAAACCAGCACAAGACGCTATGACCTTTCCGTTCTTATACAGCTGCAAATCAGCACTTTCCAATGGCTTTCCGCTTTTCCATCCGGCCGCATAGATGCATTTCCCCCGGCTGTCAGTCCTTGATGCAACTGAAATACGGTGAGAGCAGAACCTCCTCGATGAGACGTTCATCCCGTTTTTCGCGACAATGACATAATCCCCGTCATCTACCACAGGCAAGTCCACCGAGACCGTATCCTTTACATAGAAACTGCATTTCTGATTGGCCAGACTCTCGGACAGCACCGTTTTCGAACTGGCCTCATCAGAAGACATCGACAGTTTTGCCGACTTGAGATTCTGAAGCAGAACGAGTATTTTCCCGTCTTCAAGTCTCACCTCTACCGACTTGGCAGTCAAATGACTGCACAGGTTTTCGACAGTGTTCAGGTCGCCGACTACTTTGCTTTCGACACCAGAAAATGCAGTCCTCTCCTTTTCAAATGCCGCGCACTTGTCATACAGCGCCTTATACTCATCTGAGCCTGCTTTATTCTCTCCAAGTGAAGAAAACTCCAACTCCAACAAGGCAGCTTTGGCAAACATTGACACGGCCTTGCCGGCATATTTGCCAGCAAACGCCTCCAGAGCGGATTTATTTACGGATGCGTGAGTATTCCCGTCCGCATTGCTCCAGGACTTCTCCAGCTGAACATATTCGAGAAACGCACTCATAGGGTAACTGTCACCCTGATATTCGGCCAAGGCCTCGACAATATCGGCAAACAACTTGCCCGTATAGAAGTTCTTTGCAAGAAGTGTCCACAATGCGTATTGATAATCATTGGCATAGAACTCCTTCACGAATCCGCTTCCCGGGATACCCGGAACATAGGACCTGCCATCGTAGGAAGTCCAGAACGGCTGATTGCAGGAGGCTTCCAGTCTCTTCGCATTGGCTCGGACATATTCGAAAATGGCTTCGGCAGTTTCATCGCCTTTGGACAATTTCCAGACGAACGACATCACCGGCTCATCGAACTTCGCTATTTCCTCTCCAAGGTTCAGTTTCAATGAATCCTGAAGTTTCCAGTTACGCGATGCAGCATCGGAGACATATTTCTTCGCCGCGTCATAAAAGTCCCACGCAAGACGCTTTTCGGACGCTTCCGACTTGATTTTCGACAGGATTTCGACCTGTTTTGCCGGACGGTCAAGCGAGACAGCCTGCTGATAATCAGCCCATAATGAGACCAGTACGTGTCCCTCGCTGTCAGTTTCCGCCGATTTTTTCTTTGAATTCCAAAAAGCGCTCATTGTCAATGTGGTTAAAGTTATAGTTACTGCCGTCAGGGCCAAAATCAATGTGTTCTTTTTCATAATGTTACATTGGTTTTCAATGATTCACACCCGACACGCGCCGGACATTGGGTAAAATGCCGGAATCATCTGTACATTGCACGACAATATAGCGATTTTTTGGAATATGAGGAAACCCTCTTCGCGGCATGAAATCTACTTCATCGCACGAAGGGCATTGAGCACAGCGATTACTGTCACTCCCACGTCAGCAAAAACAGCCTCCCACATAGTGGCGACACCGAATGCGGCCAAAATAAGAAACAGCAGTTTCACCCCGAGAGCGAATGCAATGTTCTGATGCACAATGCGTACTGTCCTGCGTGAAAGCGTAACTGCAGCCGCGACTTTTCCGGGATTGTCATCCATCAGCACGACATCAGCGGCCTCGATCGCTGCATCACTTCCTGCAGCTCCCATCGCTATTCCCACATCAGCGGTTTTCAGGACAGGAGCGTCATTGATACCGTCCCCGACAAACGCAAGGCTCTTGTTTTCCGGCAATGCGGTCATCATTGACTTCACATATTCCACTTTGTCGGCAGGGAGCAGTTCCGAATGCACTTCATCGAGTCCAAGCGCAGAGGCAACTTCCTCAGCCACAGCCTTTCTGTCGCCTGTCAGCATAACGGTTTTCATCACGCCCTCGGCCTTGAGAGCAGCCACGGCCGCAGCAGACTGTGGTTTCACGGAGTCAGAAATAATGATGTATCCGGCATACTCCCCGTCCACGGCCACATGGACTACCGTGCCTGGCTTCTCGGGTTCAGAGGCACGGACACCGGCGCGGAGCATCAGCTTGGCATTGCCCACATAGACCGCATGGCCGCCAACGTCCGCTCTCAGCCCTTCACCGGCAAAGTTCTCCACATTGACAATATCGGAAACGACGGGTTCTGCTGCCGTTTTCAAGGCCGTGGCGACCGGATGGTCAGAGTATTTCTCGGCCGCTGCCGCCATCGACAAGAGCTCTTTCTCATCGTGATTTCCTGATGCACAGACAGCTGTAACGCTGAATTTGCCCTCTGTCAATGTTCCTGTCTTGTCGAACACCACCGTCCCGAGGCGGGCCAATGATTCAAGATAGTTCGAGCCTTTTATGAGGATGCCGCGCCTGGATGCGCCGCCGACTCCTGCAAAAAATGTCAGAGGAATGGAGATGACCAGCGCACAAGGACAGGAAATGACCAGGAAGATCAATGCCCTGTGAAGCCAGAGCAGCCATTGCCCGTCCACTAGCGGAGGGATTACGGCCAAAAGTACGGCAGCGCCTGTGACGGCAGGGGTATAATACTTTGCGAAACGGGTGATGAACTTCTCGGTTTTCGCTTTGCCGTTTTCAGCATTCTCTACAAGATCCAGAATCCTGGCCACAGTAGATTCGCCGTAAGTGCCGCTTGTCCGCACCCTCAACAGTCCTGTCATATTCATTGACCCGCTTATCACCTGACTCCCCTCTCCAGCTTCGCGCGGCAGGCTTTCTCCTGTCAATGCTGCTGTATCCAATGATGAATTTCCTGAAATTACGACACCGTCCAGCGGGATTTTTTCACCGGGCTTCACGACAATTATGCTTCCTTTCGGCACGGCATCCGGAGCCACACGTGTAAATTCTCCTTCGCTGGTTTCGAGATTGGCATAGTCCGGACGGATATCCATAAGCGAGGTTATGGATTTACGGCTTTTGTCCACGGCGATATCCTGGAACATCTCGCCTATCTGGTAAAACAGCATAACTGCCACGGCTTCAGGGTATTGCCCCGTAGCGAATGCTCCCGCCGTAGCGACTGCCATAAGAAAGTTCTCGTCAAATACTTCTCCCCGGACCACATTTCTCAATGCATTCCACACGATATCGCCGCCGATGACCAGGTACGCTGCGGCATAAAGAATTATCTGACATGTTTCTGTAAGTCCCGGTTCGAAATGCGCTACCGCCAGCAGCACTATACTGCCTGCTATCCGGGCCAATGTTATCTTGTGTTCTGTTTCCATCTTCTGAATTCTGTTCTATAACGTCATTTGTCAGTTCGGTTTATCCGACAACCACAAATGTAACCATATTCACAGACTTTAGAAATACCAACTTATGGTGATATTTTTAATAAAGAGGAATCCTTTCAACCAATACGAATGTGGTTCATGGTATGCTCGAGCTCTGGCAAGTTACAGTTTGATTCAGGCTCTTACAGGTGTAAGATACGATGCTGTAACCAAGACTATGCACATTGAATCCAAGGCAGGCAAAAATTTCCGTTCTTTCCTTTCTACCGCAAGCGGATACGCAACTGTAGGTTAAAAAATGGAAAACCATTCATTGAGGTTAAGAATGGGGAAATTGAAGTGAAGGAAATTATCGTAAAACAAACAAAGGACATCAGATCCTAAATCTGAGTAGGAAGAAAAATGAAGCATTTTCTTCCTACTTTCGTTTTTCCGCCTCTCAATAAACTCGACAATATTGTTCATAGAGGAAATGCGAGTTCAGCTATTTTCTTTTAATTTAATAACTTCCTCCAAAAATAGTCCGGTAGCCTTCGCCACAATTTCGCATGGCGTCCCCAACTGAAGCAGGTTGATCGCGATTTGTTGTTTTGCATCTGCTCTACCTTCCTCGAGTCCTTCTTCACGACCTTCTTCGCGTCCTTCCTCACGTCCTTTCGCGAGTCCTTCTTCAAGGCCGGTCTCCTTGGCGTATTCATACGACACCCTATATAAAAAAAGAGACCAACCCTTTTGGGTCAGCCTCTTATTGTTTGTATCCGCTTGGCGTTCTACAATGCGTCGAATGCGAAAACGTGAGCTTTTTCTGCGCCCCAGGTAGAATCCACCACAAGTCTCAATGCATTGGCCTTTACAGGTGCTGCGAATTCGACTTTGCGGAGCCTCAGATAATTGCCCTTACCCTCATAGACGGTCTTCCATTGACCTTTGACCTGAGCCTCGACCCTGAAATCCTTGGCCATCATCTTCGGCATTTCCACCCTCTCGGTAGTCGCCTCGAATTTTCTCATTCTCTTGCTTCTGTATTTGAACTCGGAATCGAAGATGATCCTGGCACCTGTCAGAGTGACAGGCTTCTTCCATGTATAGACGATGCTTTCTTCGCCAGGAGCCACCCAGACGCCATTGTCGGCGCCATCCCATTGGCGGTCAATGCCGTTGCGGAGAATCATGTTCTCCTCGGAGGTGGTGGAACTCATTGTCAATGCTGATGGCTTTCTCCATCTGTATGGGAGCATGCTGTCGTCGTCCTCCAGCATATCCTGAAGTTCGGCAATGTGGTCTTTGCGCACGCCAGCCGGTGTTGTGTCGTATTTTATTGCCAGCGCGGCTCCTGTTCCTGCAGCCTGTCCGAGCAATGCGCAAGTGGCCATCACTCGTGTCGATGACAGTCCCATGTGTGTGGCGGAGATGTCCCTTCCGGCAAACATGAGGTTTGGAACATTGACAGAATACAGGCAGTCGAAAGGTATTCCGAAGCGTGTAGGAGTCGTATATTCGACGGACATTTTGCCCTTGCTGTGGAATGCCTCAGGGTTGTGGTTGTCCAGTGTCCAGCCGCCGTAGGCGATGACGTCTTCGAAGTGTCCTCCTGACATGACGTCGTTCTGGGTAAGGATGTGCGGGCCTACATAACGTGTGGATTCACGCTTGCCAGGAAGTGAGCCTATCCAGTCGAGGTCGTAGTTCTTGCATCTGCCGTCAGGATGGTTCTTCATATATTCCCATACGCCATAGGCAATACGTTTGAGTTCGAACTGGATGTCGTTGGCGTCCTTGATGGTGTTGATCGTGCCGCCGTATTCTATCCACCAGTAGTTGTTGTCCTTAGGGAAAGGCTTCTTGTAGTTGAACTTGACGCCGGGAATCGTGGATTTCGGCTTGTCATAGTTGAAGTCGTCATCGGTAAAATGGTATGCCCAGTCTGGAGCTGTGAACGGATGGTCCTCATCTGTCTTTCTGAGCTGGAGCAGGATGGAATTGCCCATTGTCTTGGAATCGCCTCCGTTTTCTCCTACAAATGACTCATTGAACTCATCTGCAAACTCTCTTCCGTGGCGGTATTTGGCGCCTGAGAGTCTGAGAATGCCGTCGCCGGTGCAGTCGAGGAATACGGTGCCTTTTATGAGATATTTGGTGTAAGCATTTGTGTTCCATGCTTTTACTGCGGCGATTCTGTCTCCGTCCATGACTACGTCTTCCACTGATGTGTTAAGGAGAAGCGTGATGTTTTTCTCGCAGATTACTGTAGAATAGAAGGCGTCGTCCCAGAGGGTGTATCTCATAAGCGGATTGTGTCGGAAGTTCCTCAGCTGGATTTCTTCCAGGAGTCCTGCTTCGGCGTTTTGGTCGCCTTTTGCTCCGACGATGCCCATGCGGATTTCGCTGGATGCATTGCCTCCAAGTACCGGGCGGTCCTGAACCAGGATGACCGTGCTGCCGTGTCTTGCTGCGGAAACTGCAGCGCAAACGCCTGCGATTCCGCCTCCGGCCACGACGACGTCAGCCTTGAGTTCCTTGTTGTAGATGGTCTGTGAATTCTTTTCCGTGAGAAGTCCGTCTGCTTCTTTTCTTGTGTTCTGTGCGGTCATTCCTGTGATGCTTGTCGCAAGAAGTGCTGCCGCAATGATGGTTTTTCTAAAGATGCGCATCGTTATTATATGTGTATTACGCAAAGATACACATAATTTTCCGATTACGGAACCGGGTCGTATCCTGAGCCGCCCCACGGATGGCATCTGAGTATGCGTCGCACAGTGAGGTAGAGCCCCTTGAACGGTCCCCATTTGCGGAAAGCCTGAAGTGCATATTCTGAACACGTCGGCGTGAACCTGCAAGCCGGCGGCGTATAAGGCGATATGCAGGTCCGGTAAAATTTGATGAGGACAATGAACGGGAAGATCGAAACCTTCTTCAGTGTCTCAACAAATCTGTTCTTCGGTTTCGTGTCAATGCTGTTCATCGCTCTCAGGGGTTTCTTCCGGTTTCTCTTGCTGAGTCTCTTTCCGAGTTGTTTCAGGAACTTCTTTCAGTTGCAGCGCCGTCTCTTTCTGCATTTCTTCCGGTATATCTTTCTGTACTGCCTCCGGTGCATCCTTCTGCGCCGCATCCAGTGTCTCTTTCTGTGCTGCATCCGGTGCCTCTTGTATGGCTTCTCCTGGAGAATATTTAGGAGTAGCATCCATTGCAGTAACTTTTGCCGCGAGACCCTCAAGAATGTTTCTGACGGAGAGAACTACAGCGTTGAAGTCGAGAATGTCCTTGGAACTGTAGATGAAAAGTATGTCTGTGCCGCCTTTCTCTGCATTGACAGGAAGAAGATTCTTGTTCAGCCGGTAGGCTTCGCGGATGCGGCGTTTCAGGAGGTTGCGCTTGACGGCGCGGCGGAAGCATTTTTTAGGGACAGATACGACTATCCTGTTGAAAGGCAATTCGTTGCCTATGCGGTAGCAGTATCTGAATCCATCAGTGATGCCATAACGTCCGGACGCGAAAAGCCTTGAAAGGTCTGTCCCGACTGACAGCCTCTCCTTCTTTTTCAATGTTTTCCGGAAGTCATTGTCCATAAATTCAGTGATTCTTCTCGAGATAAAGCTCCAGTGCGCGTGCCACAGACGGTGCTTCAGACGTTGGCGCCTTTATCTCAATCGGCAGTCCGGCCTCCTCCATGGCCTTGACAATCAGTTTGCCGAAGGTTACGAATTTGGTGTTTTCCGGCTTGTAGTCCGGGTAGTTCTCGAACAGTGATTTCAAGTCTGCCGGATTGTAAACCACTATCATATCATAGGACTTCAGGTCCACACCTTTCAGGTCCTGCGGCACTGATTTGACGAAAACTGCTGTGTTGAAGTCCAGCTTGTGCTCCTCGAACAGTCTGCGCAGCGCATCATTGCTGCTTGTGTCTGAAGTGGTTATGAGGAATTTCTCATCCTTGTGTTTCGTACCGATCTGCTCAATGACTGATGCCGGGGTGCCGTTTCCGTAGAAAATCTTGCGTTTGCGGAATACAATGTGTTTCTGAAGGTACATTGCGACTGCTTCGGTGGTGCAGAAGTACTTCATTGTCTCCGGTACTTTCACTCTGAGTTCTTCGCAAAGCTTGAAGAATGCGTCGATAGTATGTCGAGCGGAAAAAACAATCGCAGTGTAATCCAAAATGTTAAGTCGCTGACCTCTGAATTCTCGTGATGTAAGCGGTTCAATCAGAAAAAACGGCATAAAATCTATCTGAACACCGAATTTTTCTTTGAGAGTCTCGTAAGGAGCGACATTCATAGGCGTCTCCTGCGAGATCAAAATCTTCTTTGTTGCCATACCAATCCTATCCTACAAATATACCAGCGAAATCACCAGCAGCACTGCCGGTAATATTTCGACGCTGCAAAGGTACGAAATTGCTGTGAAAAATCCGCAATCTTGAGTGATAATCTGATATCTGCGTATGAGATTGACAGTAAAAAGCAGGCCTGTGAAGATATAGGCCGCCGTTTTTATGTGGGGAAGGCAACTGCCTGATATTGCGATGATTGTGATGCCTATGGCGAGGAAGAATGTTTCCAGGATGAAGAAGTTCGCCCCGCCATGTCCGGAAATCTTGGCTGTCTCGAATCTGATTTTGCCGGTAGGGGTTACGGCCCCCGCTATCCATCTTACAAGCAGGTATGCGCACAGGATCCCGATGATGGCCAATGTCTGGAGACCGGGGGACAGCGCCGAAAGGAACTTGTTGTGGAACAGTCCGAGTCTGGAGATGCAGAGGCTGCAGATGAATATCGATGCCAATGCCACAGAGTCCCGTTCCCTGCTCAGTCGCATGTTCCCTTCGATCGACACTATTTCTCTCCATCTGAAAAGTGTGCTCCATATGTACGGCAGTACTGAAATGAATCGCCTCATGCTGATTAACAGTAGGACAATGCAGATGGCCATGAGTGCCCAGTTCAGTGGTGAGGTGCCCCAAAGGTCTGTCGTCGGGATGCTCTGCTCTGTAGTCGTGTGCATGAACAGCTGTCCCTGAGCGAATGCTTCAGAGACAGGCCTGATCTGCAATGTGTCCACAGATGTTATTTCTGATGATATAGTCGGCATTTGTCATTTAGCTTGCTGGGAACGGTTCAGCTTTCGCGGATTTGTAAGGCTTTTTTCGTGTGTCATACTCCCGCGTTTCCTCATAGAGCTTCTTCTCTTGTTTCTCTCATTGTTAGCGCTCCGCGTCTGACCCTGTCAGTTTCCGCGCTTGGCTGAAAACAGTGTTCGTCTTCGGAGTCGTGCTTCCCGCCTCAGTTAGTTTCCGCGCTTGGCGCGATATCCCATGGCGCAAAGCAGCGCAGTGACCTTGTCCCGGAGATCCCCTTGAATCGTGATTTCCCCGTCTTTAGCCGTGCCGCCCACTCCGCACTTGACTTTCAGCGTTTTTCCTAGTTCCTTGAGGTCGGACTCGCTGCCTACAAAGCCGCTTACCAATGTCACCTGCTTGCCGGCCCTGCATCTTCTGTCGATGCTTACCGTCAGTTTCTGCTTCTCCGGAGCCAATGTCTCGTCCTCCGTTATGCTTTCCTGCTCATATTTAAAATCAGGATTCGTGGAATAAACCACGCCCAATCGCTGTTTCCAATCGTTCTCTGCCATCTTTTGTCTTCTATATTCTGGTATATTCTGGTCGTGTGGCCACCGGCTGGCGTACTCAGAGGCTTTCCTTAAGCTTAGTAACCTCCTCCACGGACAATCCGGTCGCCTTCGCCACGATCTCACATGGCGTCCCCAACTGAAGCAGGTTAATCGCTACCTCCAGATTACGTTCCTCACGCCCTTTCGCGAGTCCTTCTTCAAGTCCGGTCTCCTTGGCATATTCAATCTGATTGTGGGTGTCACGTGCTGTTGTCATGGCCTTTACGTAATTTTGTTTGTCAATATTGTCAAGGCTGGCGTACTCGGCGACGTCGAAGAGGCGGCTGAAGATCCTGTCCCGCAGCGCTGCCGGTCTTTCCAGGAGTTTCGACAGGTTCTTCAGGATGTAGAGCCACTTGTCGAAATCGGTGGTCAATTCATCTTGTCAAGGCTGGCGTACTCGGCTACGTCGAAGAGGCGGCTGAAGATCCTGTCCCGCAGCGCTGCCGGTCTTTCCAGGAGTTTCGACAGGTTCTTCAGGATGTAGAGCCATTTGTCGAAATCAGTAGTCAATTCATCCACTCCCTTGCTGAACTTCTCGACCTCGATGAAGACGAACTTCA
>HF996045.1 GCA_000432515.1 Bacteroides sp. CAG:545 | reverse complement strand
CAAGGGTGTCCGCCGCGAGACGGAATCTGAAGGAAGCCGGTGGCAAACATCTGGTCTGACGGACAGAAATCCGATAAAAGGCCTAAGGGTGAGGATAAGATTGCAAAAGAAACCGAAGTCCGATAACTATTCGAAATCGCCCAAGGTAAATCGGGCAGACATAAGATGGAAAGAGTATGTCCATAACTGGAGAGGTCTCGCAGGCGAGCGAAAGCGAGCAGTAACAACGAACTGCGAGAAGTCAGCAGAGGCCATATTACCTGCCTAATATCGACACGCAGGGAAGGGCCGAACTTTATTTGAAGTAAGTCTAATGAAGAAACTCTATGGAGGAAAGAAAGCGGAAAACGAAAGAGAGCTGCCCGCGGGAAGATAGGCTGGAAGCCGAAGTCATCGAGGGAGCGCAGACCTATATGGAGATAACCGAAGGCGGACTTGCGGAAGTGCGGATAGATGAGAATCACCTGATGGAACTCATCCTTTCTCCCTATAATATGAACC
>HF996044.1:153553-174304 GCA_000432515.1 Bacteroides sp. CAG:545 | reverse complement strand
CTCGGGGCCATCGCTTCGCTGTTCTTCGGCCGGCATCTGAAGATGCCTTGGTCCCCTAAAGAATTCCGTTAGATGGCCAGCTGCACTAAATGTAGATAACCGAAGCCATTGTAGCCGGCAACAAGGTTGCCCCTGTGGGGACTTGCTTATCTCAATCCCCCCGACCCCCCCCTTTCCAAGGGGGCGATCAGGGCCTACGGGCTTTCCATCGCCGCAATGGCTCCCTGCCCGCCAACTCCGGCCCGGCATCTGATGATGCCTGCTAGCCCTTCGGACGTGAGAGCAAAAGAGTTGAGGGGCTTCTTGTTGCCGTACACATCTGGCGCATCGCGTAATTGTCTGATGCTCAGAGGTTTAACTGATTTTAGAGTTGTGAAAATTACTACTCTGAAATCAGGTAAGTCTTTGATTATCAGTGTTTTATAGGTTGCGCCTCTTCTAAGATCTGACGTACTCCCACCACTCAAATCAGGTGGTTTTACTCTGGAGTCGGCTTATCCCACATCTGCAATCGAGTGGTTCCACCTCTGATGGTCCTTCTACCTCTGTATCCGTGTTACCCCACCTCTGATGATGCTCCTGCCACAGAATCCGGGACCTTCTACCACAGAATCCGAACTGCAACACAGGAATCCGAGTCGTTCCACATCAGGAGTCGGGTGCTCCTACTTCTGCAATCGAGTGGTTCCGCCTCTGATGGTCCTTCTACCTCTGTATCCGTGTTACTCTACCTCTGAAGGTGCTCCTGCCACAGTATCCTGGCCCTTTTACCACAGAATCCGAACTGCCACACAGGAACCCGAGTTGTTCCACATCAGGAATCCGCTCTGCCCCACCTCCGAATCCGATCTGTTCCACCTCAGAAATCGTCCTATCCCACTACTTAATCCGGCACGCAACCTGAAATCACAGGGCGAATTTACGGCATCTCGACAGATTTAACAAGTTTTTCTGCAAGATTCAGAAAGGCAAGGCCGTCCGGGCGTGAAGACAAAGCGGCCGGCTCGCCCTCATCACCATTTTCGCGGATGCTCTGCACGATAGGAATCTGGCCGAGAAGCGGGACACCATACTTTTCCGCCATCCTCAGACCGCCATCCTTGCCGAAAATATAATATTTGTTCTCAGGCAGTTCCGCCGGAGTAAACCATGACATATTCTCCACGATACCGAAAATCCTCCGATTGATATTCTTGTTGCGGAACATGTCCACACCCTTCTCCACATCGGCCAATGCGACATCCTGAGGCGTTGTCACTATCACGGCACCCTCCATCGGAATATCCTGCACCAGAGAGATATGGATGTCACCAGTTCCCGGCGGCATATCTATAAGAAGGAAATCCAGAACGCCCCATCTGACCTGCAGGATCATCTGCTTCAATGCATTGCATGCCATCGGTCCCCTCCAGATCAGCGCCTGACCCGGCTCGGAGAAATAACCTATGGACATCCATTTCACACCATACTTCTCTATAGGCATGATCACTTCACCTTCGCCCTCCTTGATGGCCTCAGGCAGAGCGCCCTCGGTAGCCGTCATCTTGGGAACGGACGGACCGTAAACATCAGCATCAGCGAGACCCACCTTGTAACCTAGCCTTGCCAATGCCACGGCCAGATTCACTGCTACGGTAGATTTTCCCACACCGCCTTTTCCGGAAGCCACACCTATGATGTGCCTTACATTGTTCACCTCGTCAAGCGTCAAGTTAAGGCCGGTCTGCTTCTTCGGTGCGCTTTCCTCTCGCACAACAGTCTTGACCTCCACATCCTTGACTTCGGGCGCATGCCTGTAGATTGCAGCTTTCGCGCTACCCACAAGGTATTCCGTAAGCGGATCACGATGCTTGGGGAAGGCCAGAGTCAATGTTACCTTGTCCCCGTCAATCTCCACCTTGTCCACAAGTCCCAGCTCCACGATGTTCTTGTCACCCTTTCCCGGATGAGTAACATCGAAGAGCATCTTCATTATCTCATTTTCTTTCATTGTCAATGCGATCTTACTTCTCAATATTCATTTCGTCCAACAGATAGCCTGCACCGCCGAATTTGTCCATCACGAAGAGGACGTAGCGGATATCCACGCAGATACATCTCTGAAGATCAGGCTCGAACATTACGTCGCTCGACATTGACTCCCAGTTGCCATCGAAAGCCAGACCGATAAGCCGGCCCTCCGCATCGAGCACAGGGCTGCCGGAGTTTCCGCCGGTAATGTCGCAGTTGTTCAGGAAACAAGTCGGAAGCATTCCGCTCTCATCAGCATATTGGCCGAAATCACGCGCCTCGTAAAGAGCCTTGATCTTCGCAGGAACGCGGAACTCGTAATTGTCCGGATCTTCCTTTTCGATTACTCCTGTCAATGTCGTATAATATTTATATGTAACGCCGTCTGCCGGAGAATAGCCTTTCACCGTACCGTAAGTCAGTCTCATAGTGGAGTTTGCATCAGGATAAGAAGGCTGGCCCTTTTCCCAAGCCAGAAGACCTGCGGCAAAAGACTTGTTGGCACTTGCAAGCTTAGCATTGTATGAGCTCATCCTCTGATACAGAGGAAGATAGGCCGTAACCACAGCATTGTAATACTCCGTAGCCGCGTCATTGACAAAATCCTTCTGGCAAGTTATATTCTTGCTGTCGAGCTTGGCCTCGGAAGAAAGGAAACTGCTGTCGAAGAGGAAATCCACATAAGCGTCAATGTCCATCGTCGCGAAATCGCGGTCGCCGATGCTGAGGAAATCTGAAGTTCTGGCATTGTCACGATAATATTTGAGGAGACCTGCGGCAATCTTGCGCTCGAGAGGTTCATTGAAATCCTTGTAGAGTGGTTTCACGGCATCCTTTCCGGCCTGGAACATAGCAAGAGTATCTTCAGGGTTGATACTGCGCTGAGCCATCATGCCCTGTGCAAAAGCGCCTACAAGGTCACAGAGACCCACCTTGAACGGAGCCTCCATAAGAAGTCTGAGGGCCACGTCGTCATCGGAAGAACTCTTCGTCACATTGCTTATCGCCTCCAAAGCGGAACCGTAGGCAGCCTTGCGCTTCTTGTTGACGTTCACCCATTTGGTGAATTCAGCCTCTTTCTGCTCCTCTCTGCCGATGATGTTCAGCTTTTCGAAAGCCTTCTTCTCGCCAATCCACTTTTTCCATCCGTTTGAAGAGCCGGCATACTTGTTCGCATACTGGAGACGCACGACAGGATCTGCCTCCATGCCCTCTTTCATGATGCTCTGTCTCAATGTCCTGACAGCGATGCTCACGTCCTGTCTCTTTATCATCTGCTCCAGCATTGATGCGCTCTGGAACCTCTGAGTGCGTCCCGGATAGCCCATAATCATCGAGAAATCACCTTCTTTCACACCCTTCAGGGATATTTTCAATGACTGTTTCGGGGTGTAAGGAACATTGTCTTCAGAGTAATCGGCAGGCTCATTGTTCTTGCCTGCATACACTCTGAACATGGAGTAATCGCAAGTCTGGCGTGGCCACATCCAGTTGTCAGTGTCGCCGCCGAACTTGCCCAGAGAAGCAGGAGGAGCGCCGACGAACCTGACGTCGCGGAACACCTTGTCGATAATCAGGTAATTTACATTGTCATTGTAGAAATTCACGATCCTTACCTCGCAGTCAGGGTTGCTTTTCTTGATGGCCTCTATCATCTGCTCGCGCGCCGCTGACCATGCATTGTTCGCAAGTTCCACAACATTTGCGCTGTCCTTGTATTCTTTCAATGCAGCCGCACGTGTCTTTTCCAATACGTCCGTCACGTCTGTCATGCTCTGGAGGAAACGCACTGTCAGGCCGGGAACCGGGAGTTCCTCGCTGCTCTGCATTGCCCAATATCCGTCTTCCAGATAGTTGTGCTCAGGGGTGCTGAGTTTCTGGATGCTTCCGTATCCGCAGTGGTGATTCGTCACGAGGAGGCCCTTGTCGGAGATGATCTCACCCGTACATCCTCCGCCGAACTGCACGATGGCATCTTTCAGAGAGTTGTGGTTTATGTCATAAATCTGCTCAGGAGTCAGTCTGCAACCGATATTCTCCATAGCTTTGCTGTTCATTTTCTGAAGAAGCGGCAGCAGCCACATTCCTTCATCGGCACGAGCTCCCGACGAGAGCATCAAGAACGCCGAAATCGCAATAAATGCCTTTTTCATATTTGTCAATGTTATTTGCATAATTTCCCCCAAATGCTTCCAGACGCTATCGCCGGCAGCATCACGCAAAGTTAGTTAAAATCAGCGAGAATCAGAAGAATCAAACAGTGTGGGCTCGAGTTCTTTGGGGTGGAAGGACATGCGGTGATACGGGGTGTAGCCGTATTTCCTGATGGCGGCGATGTGCTCCGGGGTAGGGTAGCCCATGTTCCGTTCCCAGCCGTACTGCGGATATTCCTCGGCAATCTTCCTCATAAATTCATCCCTCCAAGTCTTGGCCAGGACGGACGCGGCCGCAATCGGCGCATATGTCGCATCACCCTTGACCACTGTCTGATAGCTTTTCTGCGAATAGACGTCAAACGGCCTGAATTTGTTTCCGTCAATGAGAAGAAACTCAGGTTTGGGATCCAGTTTCAGGACTGCCCTCTGCATACCGGTCACCGAGGCCCAGAGAATATTCAATTCGTCGATCTCAGCAGGGCTGACTTCTTCCACTGCCCAGGCAACGGCTTCTTTCTCAATAACTTCACGCACTTTATCCCTATGCGCGGCAGTCATTTTCTTGGAGTCGTCAAGCAACGGGTGGAAGAAATCTTTCGGCAATATGACAGATGCGGCGAAAACAGGGCCTGCGAGCGGACCGCGTCCAGCTTCGTCGCACCCTGCTTCGATCAAGTCTTCGTGAAGAAAATTTTTCAGATCCGGTGTGTGCATTGTTAAAAAATCTTGTCCGAATGCGAAATTAGTGATTATTTCTTGGACTCCTCACGCTTCATCAGCGATATGATTTCATTTTTCGAGTCAATGATTTCCCTCATATTGGAAATTGTGGACTCCAACGATGCTATATGGTCCGTCAGTACATTGATGCGATTCTCGTAATCGGCTATCAATGAGGCCTTTTCTTTCTCATAACGGTTCTTGGCGGAGTCGAATTCCATCCGGATGTCCTCCACCTCTGAGTTTCTCTCGACGGGTTTGTATCCTAAAACAAGCTCCTCCGCGGAGGTGTTCAGACTGCTTGCGATTTCGTTCAGACGCTCACTGATGACTTTGGCGGTCCCTTTTTCGATACTTCTGTAAGTATTTCTCGAAATACGCAGTCTTCTGGCCATCTCATCTTGCGAGATGCCCTCTTCAGTCCGCTTACGGACAATATTCACTTTAATGCTGTCGTTGTCCATCTCGTGAGTGCCGTTCATTTTTGACAAAGATATTTGTAAAATCTCACTTGATGATGACAATAAAATCTGTGTAAAGACAATGAAAATTTGTCTAAAATTTAAAAATCGTAAAAATTTTATTTAAAAATCGTAAAAATCTGCACTCCTGATAGCGCTTCTGATTGTCCTTTTGCGATATATGACCGAGATTTGCGATGCACACAAAAACTTGTCATTGCTATGAGAAACAAAGAAAATGTCGGACATGAGCAGAGGGTGGAGACTTCTGCAATGCGCAGTTACCGCAGATTTTGCGGAATGTTGAATTCGGGAAAGTTGGATTCCTGTCTTATGGAACCGTTCGAGGCATTGTGCCGAAAGCTGGATGTCGATCCGGCAGAAGTGGAGTCAATGCTGGTGAAGGAGTTGGGGATGACCGGAGAGGAAACCTTGGACCTTGCACTGCGGCGGGCAGCCGTCAGGCACAAGTTCCGTGTATTTTTCACCGGTAGGATATGCCCGTGAGGGTATCAGGCCAAGTGCCATCTTAAAAGGTTTTAAATATAATGCGGAATTGTATTGTTATTACGTTTTATATTTATTAGATTTGCGTAGGTGCACCCCATTGGTGCGCCGTAATGACTTTTTTATAAACTAATAACATACTAAGAAGATGAGATCCTATTCTACCAAAGACATCCGGAATGTGGTCTTGCTTGGCAGCACGAAGTCAGGCAAGACCACATTAGCGGAGGCGATGCTTTATGAAGGTAAAGTAATCGACAGACGCGGTTCAGTTGAAGCCAAGAACACTGTATCTGACAATTCAGAGATAGAGCAGATGAACCAGAGGTCCATTTTCTCAACTCCGCTTTTCGCGGAATTTATGGACACTAAGTTCAATATCATTGACACTCCGGGTTCTGATGATTTTATTGGCGGCGCTGTTTCCGCGTTTAAAGTATGCGAGAATGGTATTCTCGTGATCAATGCACAGCAGGGCGTGGAAGTGGGGACAGAGATATTCGCCCGTTATGCGGAACAGTACAAGGTTCCTATTATAATAGCGGTAAACCAGCTTGACAGCGAAAAGGCTGACTGGGATACAGTTCAGTCCAGTATGAAGGAGGCTTTCGGGAACAAGCCTGTAATCGTTCAGTTCCCTGTTAACCCGGGTCCGTCATTCGACGGTTTCGTGGATGTCCTGAAGATGAAATACTATCACTTCAAGGATGAAAATGGTACCAGAGAAGATCTGGAAATCCCTGAAAATCTTAAAGATGAAGCGGAACTTCTGCGCCAGACGCTTATCGAGACGGCAGCAGAATATGATGATACGCTGATGGAGAAATTCTTCGAGGCAGGTTCTCTTACCGAGGATGAAATCCGCAAGGGTCTCGGTGTAGGAATCCGTGCAGGCAAGGTGCTTCCTGTATTCTGCCTTTCAGCTAAGAAGGATATCGGTGTGAAACGCCTTATGGAGTTCACTATCAGGACATCCGCATCACCTGAAATCACCAAGACATTGACAAGAGAAGGAGAGGAGGTTGCTTGCAAGCAGGATGCTCCTACCACTCTTTTCATATATAAAACTGATGTAGAGCCACACCTCGGAGAGGTATCGTACTTCAAGGTAATGAGCGGAGAATTGGATGAAGGCATGGATCTCGAAGATGCATTGACCGGAAACCGCGAGCGCATATCCACAATTTACGCAGTGGCAGGTGCCAAGAAAGAGAAGGTGTCCGATATGATGGCCGGTGATATCGGCTGTACGGTTAAACTTCGTTCCGGCAAGACCAATGTGACATTGACCCAGCCGGGAACGGGCATCAGTTACGAGGATATCAAATTCCCTGCTCCTAAGTACCGCACGGCCATCAAGGCTAAGGTCCAGGCAGACGAGACCAAGCTCGGCGATGCTTTGAACAAGATTTCAGCACAGGACCCTACAGTGGTTGTAGAGTATTCCAAGGAGTTGAAACAGACCATTTTGAGCGGCCAGGGCGAGCAGCATATCAATGTTGTGAAATGGAGACTCGAGAACGAGTTCAAGGTGAACATCGAGATGTTCCCTCCTAAGATCCCATATCGCGAGACCATCACAAAGCAGGCTACGGCTGAGTATCGTCACAAGAAGCAGTCAGGTGGAGCCGGCCAGTTCGGTGAAGTCCACTTGCTGATATGCCCTATCGTGGAAGGCGTTCCGTTCACGAACAAGTTCAAGATTGACGGAAAAGATGTCACTCTCAATGTCAAGAGCCAGGAAGCCTATAACCTGGAATGGGGCGGCAAGCTTGAGTTCTACAACTGCGTAGTCGGCGGTGCCATCGATGCCCGCTTCATGCCGGCTATCCTCAAGGGTATCATGGAGAAGATGACGGAAGGTCCTCTTACCGGTTCGTATGCCCGTGATATCAGGGTGTTCGTGTACGACGGAAAGATGCATCCGGTGGATTCCAATGAAATCTCATTCGTTCTCGCTGCAAGAAATGCCTTCAAGGAGGCGTTCCGCAATGCAGGCCCGAAGATTATGGAGCCTATCTACAATCTGGAAGTCCTCACGCCGAGCGAGTACATGGGAGCATGTATGTCAGACCTTCAGAACCGCAGGGCCATCATCGAAGGAATGGGCAGCGAAAAGGGATTTGAAGTTATCAAGGCAAGGGTTCCTCTCGCAGAACTGTACAGGTATTCTACCGCATTGAGTTCACTGACTTCGGGCAGTGCTACATTCACGATGCAGTTTGCTGACTATCAGCCTGTTCCTGGTGATGTCCAGGCTAAGCTGCTGGAGGACTATGCGGCTCAGGATGCTGATGAATAAGAGCTGAACACACATTTCTAACAAAACTCTAATATGAAAACATTTAAAAAACTCCTTGCAGCTTTATTTTGCATTGCGCTGCTCGGTCCTGTAATGACAAGTTGTTCCAAGAATGACGTGAGAGACATATTGCTCACTTCAGACAAGTCTTGGGAGGATATCGTGAAGGAAAGGCCGTTCATGGCGAATTTCCCGAAATACGGCGGTAACATCCAGACATTGGTTATGGGATCTGCGAATTCGACATCTGTCGGATTTACTGACAACGCTACTCAAGAGACTGCATTAGGTTACTATTCGCAGTTCGAAGCTGCCGGATTTACCAAGGAGATGAAGAAGGAGGGAGAAATCACCACCTACACTTTCACCAAGGTGATATCCGGAAAGACTTATCAGTTCATCGGCAACTGGCAGGAGAACAAGAAGACACGCGGTACGTTCACGCTGATGTTCAGCGAGTTGTAGTAACGGCGTATCGTAAAGCACTTTCGGGCGGGAGATCGGAACTTTCCGGTCTCCTGTCTTTTTGTGTACAGGAGTGAAATTCTTCAAACTTTACGTAACTTTGTAGCAGCAAAAGAAACAGAAGAATGGTACAGTATCCTGGTGAATTCTGGAAAGACTATGAACTGGTCGATTCCGGAGAAGGCGAAAAACTTGAGAGATTCGGCAATTATTATATGGTGAGGCCTGAGCCTAAAGCGCTATGGCACAGGACAATGCCGGCAGATGAATGGGACAGGACCGCTCATACGCGTTTCCGTCCCGGTGCAGGATTCGCAAAAGCCGGAAAAGAGGACAGCGGAACTTGGGAGAGGATCAAGCGTACCGATGATCAGTGGTATATCAAGTATCGGGGAGAACAGAAAGGTCTGGATTTTTCACTGAGACTCGGACTGACATCGTTCAAGCATGTGGGCGTTTTCCCTGAGCAGGCCCCGAACTGGGAATACATATTCAAGAACACTTCTGAGTTTGTGGCACTGGACAAGACACAGACATTGACAGAAGAGCAGAGAAGGGCTGCAGGACAGACTCCGGATGGCCGTCCGAAGGTGCTGAACCTTTTCGCCTACACGGGAGCGGCGTCTCTTGCGGCAAAGGCGGCAGGCGCAGATGTTACTCATCTGGACTCAGTAAGGCAGGTGGTGACGTGGGCTCACGGAAATCAGGACGCAAGCCACCTCGACGGTATCAGATGGGTGGTTGAGGATGCGATGAAGTTTGCGAAAAGAGAGGCGAAGCGGGGCAATGTGTACCAGGGGATTATCTTGGACCCGCCAGCTTACGGTCATGGAACTGATGGTGAAAAATGGAAGCTCGACGAGTGCCTGTTCGAGATGATGAAGACCGTCAAGGCCATTTTGGCCCCGCAGAACAGCTTCATGGTTCTCAATCTGTATTCAAACGGTTTTTCACCGATTCTCGGGGAAACTGTAGTCAAGGAGGCATTCGGCCTTACTGGCAAAACTGAAGGGTATGACTTGGAATCCGGAGAGCTCGCTTTGCGTGACCGCTTCGGTAAGGTGCTGCCTCTCAGTATTTTCGTTAGACTTAAGAAATAATAATACGCATCGGATATGCCTAAAAAGGAAAACATACAGGGAATGTTCGACAACATTGCCCCGGAATATGACAGACTGAATCATCTGATGTCTCTGGACATTGACAAGACCTGGAGAAAAAGGGCATTGACCCAAATCTTCAAGCCGAATCTTACAGAGAGGGCGATGACGGCGGCTGGCGACAGCGAAAACGGTGGACTGCATGTCTTGGATATTGCCTGCGGGACAGGCGATTTTTCGATTGCGATAGCGAAAGAGATGTTGCGGAGGGCTTCTGGGTGTCAGGAAGTGGCTCGGGTTCAGGAAGTTGACAATGCGGGTGAGTTTTTGAAAACCTGCAGATATTGGCCCGGTCACGTCATGGGTGTGGACTTGTCCGAGGGGATGTTGAAGATTATGGCGGAAAAGGTCAAGGCAGCCGGGTTGGAAAACATTGTCTCGTGTGAACAGGGCGACTGCGAGAGTCTCAGATTCTCTGACGGGGCGTTCGACAGGGTGACTGTGGCGTTCGGCGTTCGGAATTTTGAGAATAGGGAAAAGGCTCTGAAAGAGATACTTAGAGTGTTGAGGCCGGGCGGTGAACTTGTGATATTGGAACTTTCCGTGCCGTCGAATCCTGTGATGAAATGGTTGTACAACCTGTATTTTCTGCATATTCTTCCGGTTGTCGGGGGAAAGGTGTCGGGAAACAGGGATGCCTACGAATATCTGCCGGCTTCGGTGCTGAATTTTCCGGGTAAGAAAGAGTTCATGCAGACGCTGCGTGACTGCGGATATCACAATGTCAGGCACCGTGCTTTCACCTTCGGTATCTGCCGTATGTACAGCGGAGAAAAATAGCGGTACGGAATTTGTCGGAAATTGCTAACTTTGTAGGCCGGAACAGAAAGTTATAATAAAATTATATAAATTATGGCATCAAACATTAAGTCTTACGACTTCAAAGGTAAGAAAGCTATCGTGAGAGTGGATTTCAACGTTCCTATCCAGGATGGCAAGATTACAGATGACACCCGTATCCGTGGTGCTCTCCCTACACTTAAACTCATTCTTGAGAAAGGTGGTTCGCTTATCATTATGTCCCACATGGGCAAACCTAAGGGAAAAGTTAAACCGGAACTTTCTCTTTCTCAGATAGTTGATACAGTAAGCAAGGAACTCGGCGTTCCTGTACAGTTCGCTCCTGACTGCCAGAAGGCTGACGAGCAGGCTGCTGCCCTCAAACCGGGCGAGGTGCTTCTTCTCGAGAACCTCCGTTTCTACCCTGAAGAGGAAGGCAAACCGGTAGGAATCGACAAGGAGGATCCTGCTTATGAAGAGGCTAAGAAGGCAATGAAGGCTTCTCAGAAAGAGTTTGCCAAGAAACTTGCTTCTTACGCTGACTGCTGGGTAATGGATGCTTTCGGTACAGCTCACCGCAAACACGCTTCTACAGCTGTCATTGCAGATTACTTCAAACCTGAGGACCGTATGCTCGGTCTCCTCATGGAGAAAGAGGTGCAGGCTGTGAACAATGTCCTCAGCGACATCAAACGTCCTTTCATCGCCATCATGGGCGGTTCCAAGGTTTCCACCAAGATCGGTATCATCGAGAACCTTCTCGGAAAGGTTGACAAGCTCATCCTCTGCGGCGGTATGACATATACATTTGCCAAGGCTCACGGCGGAGAGATCGGCGACTCTATCGTAGAGATGGATAAGCTCGACGTGGCTCTCGACGTGGAGAAGAAGGCTAAAGAGAATGGTGTCGAGCTCATTATGGCTCCTGATGCAGTCGTTACCAACGGTCTCGATTTCGCTACAATGTCTCTCAAGCCAGGTGCTGAGTACAAGGTTGCCCCTGCAACGGCTGTCCCTGCCGGTTTCGAAGGCGTGGACGCAGGTCCTGAGGCTCAGAAGAAATTCGCCGAGGCTATCAAGGGTTGCAAGACCATCCTCTGGAACGGTCCTGCAGGCGTATTCGAGTGTGACGAGTTCTGCGCAGGTTCAAGAGCTATCGGCAATGCTATCGCTGAGGCTACTGCAGAAGGTGCATTCTCACTCATCGGCGGCGGTGACTCTGTAGCATGCTGCACCAAGTTCGGTCTTACCGACAAGGTTTCTTACATCTCTACCGGCGGTGGCGCCCTCCTCGAGGCTATCGAAGGCAAGGTCCTCCCTGGCGTAGCTGCTGTAAATGAATAATTTCAGATCAATGCCCTGGTGGCGGAGATTTTAAAATCATAGAGGGGCAGTCTGTTTTTCAGGCTGCCTTCTTTGTATGAAGAAGATGTTCTGGATGTCCATATCTCGAGAAGCGCTGTTTTCTGACGCTTGTCTTGTTTTGATTGTTGCCGGGCTGGTTTGTGCAACCGTGCGGTGGTTTCACATGTGCTCGCCATATTCTGATAATGAAAAGGTGTTTTATCCGGCCAGAAGACAGATGTCGCTTTTCTTTGCGCTGCCGGTCCTGTTGGTGCCATATGTGCTGATGCCGTCTGGCCCGGTGGTAATGACTTATGCGGTATCCGTATGGATTATTTACATATCCCTCGCCGTGTCAGTTCTGTATCGGATTTATTTCAGATGGGAACTTGACGGCAAGTTCTTGTGGAAAAAGATAGTCAATTGGTGTGAATTGCTATGGATGGCTGCGCTTTTGCTCGTCCTGGTCATTTGCCCTCAGTTTTTCTCCTCCCATGAGAAGTGGATTTATGTGGGGTCGGCTGTTGCCGGAACATGTTCGACGGTATTGGCTGTATTCACGTTGCTCAGACTGAGGAGAGACATTGACCTGTACATGAATGACAACTATTCCAATCCGGAGGGTTTCCCGTTGAACTTCGCCCGCAAGGTCCTGTGGCTGCCTCTTGTTCTGATTCTGCTGGGCTGGGTGCTGTTTCTGACTAAGAATCCTTGGTTCTTCTTGGCGAACAATCTCTTATATTCTGTCGTGTTCGTATGGCTTCTTTGTGTTATCCTTAAGCCTCAGGAAGGCAGGTCCCTGCCTGAGTTGCAGCCTGTGGAGAGTGTTCCTCAGGAAGTGAACTGCACGCAAGGAAGTGTCGAAGACGAGGTGCTCACCATAATCGGGCGTCATTTCAAGGAGCCTCATCTGCTGAAGAGCGAAGTTCTTGCAGCCGTCAGCAGGGGCAATGCGCAGAAGGCGGACAAGTTCATAGCTCTTCATGGCTATTATCGTCTCGTGAATATGTTCAGTCTCGAGTATGCGCGTCTATATAAGTTGAAGAATCCGGATGCTATCCAGGATCTGGTGGCTGCTGAGTCCGGTTTCACTTCCAGAGTGACGTTCTATAAGGCAAGAAAGTCTGTGTCAGACGTTTATAGCGAAGTCTCCTCTCGCGTGGAAAAGATGTTCCAGTAGCGTCTTGCTCTTAAAGTAACAAAACTCCCTTTAGGGTTTCAGGTTATAAATTTTTTCGTATTCAAGTGCGTTGGCTTGTAGCAATAGGCTGATGCACAATGCTTTTGCCTTTAAAGTAACATTTCTTTACAAAGATTTTTTGGCAAGGGAATCTCCTCGGACATACCTTTGCCGGTCGATAATCATGTCGTATGGCGTCGCTGTCACAGCCGCTATCGTATCAAAAAAAAGTAAAGTAAAGAGATGAATTACAAAACAGATTTTGGAAAGCCAGCGTGCTATGAAGCGCCGAAAGTAAGCGTCTTCAATATTGTTTCAGAAGGCTCGTTCTGCAGCAGCAGTCTGTCGGTAGGGTCGCCTTCATATACAGAAGACCCTGAGGATTTCGAATACGGTGGAATGCTTTAATGGGAGGAGAACTTATGAAAAGAGTATATTATTCTGTCCTTTGTCTTGCCGCACTGACAGTCGTGGCTTGTAACAAAGAGGGTGCTCAGACTGCAGGTGAGACTTTGTGTGCCAATGCCTATATTTCGTCCGATGCTACCAGGACGGTGTATGAAGTCGGAAATTATGGTGATAAGACAGGTGCGAAAGTATCATGGGATACCGCCGAGTCTTTCAGGGCATATTATGATGGCGGGACAGCACCTGTCGTCTTCAGCAAAACTGCCGCAGGTACTTCGTTTACTGCAGAGTCCGTTCCGGAAGGTGTTTCCGTATCTACTCCATTTACAGGCCTGTACGGTTCTGCTGCCACATTGAATCCTGACGGGAAAATCGACATTGACTTCAGCAAGCAGAATGGCGAAGCGGATAACATTTCCGCTTACGATGTTATGACCGCGACATCTGAACTGAAAGAGGGTGCTCTCTCGTTTGCGTTCAAGCATAACTGTGCTATACTTCGTCTGAAGTGTGTGAATCATACTGCCAATGCGGCAAATCGGGTTGTGTTGGATTTTGCAAAGGCACAGGTGAGTGAGGATTTCGGCAATGCCGGGTTTGATTCGAGCAGCAAGTATTGGATCAGGCTTTCGATTAATCTTGAGACACCTGCAGAGAAAGGCTCCTCGGAATATGGTAAAGGTTCTGTAGGATACAGGTATGTTATGGTTCCTGCTATGAATTATTTAGCTTCTATGCCTGAAGGTCTTGGGATAGGTAGTTCTTATGATCCATTTATGACATTTCATAGGAGGATTGATTTTTACGCTACCAAATATATAGAGGCAGGCAAAGTTTATGATGTCCTGTGTGAATGTGGTTTAGAGGAAGCCGAAGGCGGCGGTTTTTGGGGTGACTAAGCAAGTTGAGGAAGCAAGCGTCGCGCGTGGCTATGAACTGCGGTAGGTTTGGACGCTGTGAAGCGTGACATTCCGTGTTTGTATGAAGTGTGACGTATCCGTGCTTGTGGTTTTGTGTGTATGATGTGAAGAGGAGTGCTCGGGGCGCGACACGCAATAACTTAATATTCAATGATGTATGCATTTTCAGAGTTGGCGATCCTGTAACTCTGAAAATGCTTAATATGTTCATAGTCAGTCTGTTGCGTGGTGCGCCTTACTGCTTATTGTTCAATCGGTAACCTTTTTCAGGACTAGACACAATGCGAATTCTCACTCAGTCGTGCAGGTGGAATACTTGGGTGACAGGACTGTTTTCACTCAGTCGTGCAGGTGGAATACTTGGGCGAAATAAAGAGAAATCCGAAAATATGCGTAAATTTGTAAGTTATTAGGTCTAACGAGGTTGTGAACGGACAGCCGGCATGGACTACTTATTAATATATTTACATATGTTCGAAATGTTGTTTGTCCACTGGCATGTGGATCCTGTCATTTTCCATATCGGCTCATTCGGCCTCAGATGGTATTCCATACTGTTCGTATCAGGCTTCGTCTTGGGATGGTACATCTTCAGATGGTTTTTCAGAAGAGAAGGCGTCTCGGAGAACCTGTTGGATTCATTGCTCTATACCCTCCTGATAGCCACGATAGTAGGCGCCAGACTAGGGCATTGCATCTTCTACCAGCCGGACTACTATTTCGGCAGCTGGCAAGGCTTTCTAGAGATATTCATGCCGTGGAAAGGCGGACTCGCAAGCCACGGGGGAACCATTGTCCTCTTCTTTGCAATGCTCTGGTACGCACATCATTACGGCAAGAAAAACCATTTCCACTTCGTATGGCTGCTTGACAGGCTGTGTATAGCCGTGGCATTCGCAGCCACATTCATCCGCCTCGGAAATCTGATGAACTCAGAGATTTACGGCGACGTGACATCTCTTCCTTGGGGATTCATATTCGATTTGCGGCACGAAACCGAGCCGAAACATCCTACACAGATTTATGAGGCGCTCAGCTATCTCATATTGGGAATAGTCCTGATATGGATGTACAGATACAAACTCGACAAACTGTATAGAGGCACATTTATCGGCATATTCTTCATCGTCTGCTTCGGAATGAGATTTCTGATAGAATTCATCAAGGAGCCTCAGGTGGCGTTCGAGGACAATATGGTCCTCAATATGGGACAGGTTCTGAGCATTCCGTTCATCCTCATAGGCGTCGGTTTCCTCGTCTATGCATTCGTGAGGAAACAACCTGCGGCAATAGTGCGTCCGGACGATGGGAAACACAAGGAAAAGACACATTACGCCAAGTCATTGGCTTAAATAGTCCTTGAACTTAACAAATAGTCGACCTTTAGAACATAATTGCAATAAAAAATGTCATTTTGTACACAAATCTGGTATGTGCTTTGCAATTATCGCCGCCGAGTTGGTTATAGAAAATTGTAAAGAAAAGTAAATAGTTAGAGTATGAAAAAATGGATTCCGAGCTTGCTGTTGATTGCAATCTCGGTCAGTTGGTCCGCAAAGGCAGTAGCACAGGAAGCGGACAGCACGCAGACAGCGACAGTCATTACATTGGAAGATGCCCTTAAAATCGCGTTGAGTGAAAACGCTTCGGTAAGAGTCGCGGACAAGGAAATTGAACGCGCCGGTTATGCCAAGAAAGGTACTTATGCATCTTTATTTCCACAGATTGACCTGACAGCCTCTTTCATGAGAACCATCAAGAAGCAGGTTATGTATATGGATATGGACATGAGCAAGATCATGGGAGGCGGCTCGTCTTCAGATTCCGGAAAGACAGATTCGGGAGCGACGGATTCCGGTTCCTCATCCACGGAAACAACGGAGCGGCGGATTCAGGTTCCTCATCCACGGAAACATCGAGTGTCCCTACAGGAGGAGGCATCGAAGTAGGACGTTGGAACACCTACAATGCCGGAGTATCCGCGTCAATGCCTCTTGTCAATGCCCAGTTGTGGAAAAGTCTGAAAATTTCAGGAAAGAGCGTGGAACTCGCAGTCGAGAAGGCACGTTCATCACGTCTTGAAATGGTTACACAGGTAAAGCAGTCATACTATGCAGCCCTTCTTGCAAAGGAAGCGCTCAATGTCTATAAAGACGTGTATGCCAATGCTGTGGAAAACTTCAAGCAGACGGAGATGCGTTACAATGCGCAGAAAGCCTCTGAGCTGGAATATACCAGAGCGAAATCTACTGTAGCAAGCGCGATTCCGAACGTATATAACGCAGAAAGTTCAGTAGTTCTGTCATTGTGGCAGTTGAAGGCGGTCATGGGCGTGGAGCTCGACCAGAACATCGACGTGGCCGGCTCACTTGAAGATTACACAGGTGAGATGGCACTGGAGAATGGCACCGATATAATGAACTTGGACCACAACTCGACAATGCGTCAGTTGGCGATCCAGGCAGACCAGCTCGCAGAAACGGTAAAACTCCAGCAGTACGCCTACATTCCGTCACTCGCCCTCACATTCTCATACAGTATGAATGCGATGACCAATGACTTCAAGTTCAGCGACTACAGATGGACCCCGTATTCTTATGTGGGCCTCAGCCTGAACATCCCGATATTCTCAGGCGGAAAACGTCTGAACGATGTGCGCCAGGCGAAAGTCCAGGCTTCAGAGCTTGCCATCCAGGTCAATGACACGGAACGTCAGCTGAAAATCGCCATCAGACAGTATCTGAACACGATGGAGACCCAGATGAAGAGTTGCGCAGCAGCAAAAGAAGCCGTGGAGACAGCGCAGAAGGCATATGACATCGCCACCAAATCATATAACGTGGGACGCAGTACGATCACTGAACTCAACGATGCCCAGCTCGCACTTACACAGGCGAAACTCGGCGAATCTCAGAGCATATACAGTTATATGGTAGCGAAATCAAGCCTTGAGCAGGTTCTCGGCCATGATTTTATAGACGAAAACGGTAACGTGGATTTGAACAACAGATAATAAGACAATGAAAAATATGAAATTCAGAACTATCATTTACGCATCTGCAGTCGTGATGGCGGCAAGCTGCGGAAACAACACCTCCAAGACAGAAGGTCAGCAGGATGTGCAGCAGGAAGTGAAACTGAGCAATGTCCAGGTCATGTCAGTAGCAGCTGAAGACATCCCTCAGTCAGACGTATATACCTCTACGGTAGAGCCTTATGCAACAAACAACATAGCACCTCAGAGCCCGTCCAGAATCAAGCACATCTACGTGGAAGTAGGTGATTTCGTGAAAACTGGACAGATAGTTGCCAGAATGGACGACTTGAGCCTGAACCAGTCCAAGCTCTCATTGGCAAACGATTCTTTGGAATTCAGCCGTATCAAGAGCCTGTACGAGCAGGGCGGCGTTTCCAAGTCGGATTTCGATGCGATGGAACTCAAATACAATGTTACCCGCAGCCAATACAACAATCTTCTTGAGAATACCATATTGCGCTCGCCTATCAGCGGCGTGATTACCGCGAGAAACTATGACAAGGGTGACATGTACACAGGTCAGCCTCTCTATGTGGTTCAGCAGATTACACCGGTGAAACTGTATGTAGGCGTATCAGAGAGCGACTATACCAAAGTCAAGAAAAACGACAAGGTCACATTGACCGCAGACGCTCTTCCTGGAAAGACATTCACAGGCCATATCGCCAGAATCTTCCCTACGATGCAGGCCTCCACACATACCTTCACAGTTGAGGTCAATGTCGCAAATGCCGACCGTCAGCTCAGACCGGGCATGTACTCCAGAGTCACCATCAACTTCGGCGCTATTCACAATGTGACAGTACCTGACGGCTCAGTAGTAAAACAGCAGGGCTCAGGTGTCAGGACAGTGTTCGTGCTTCAGGAAGACGGAACTGTAAAAGAAGCTGTAATTACCCTCGGAAGGCACTTCGACGAAAAATATGAAATCCTCAGCGGACTCAAAGAAGGAGACAAAGTGGTTGTCAAGGGACAGTCAAGCCTGAGAAATGGCGAGAAGGTCAATGTCCAGGAATAGTCCGGCAGTCCACACTTCATGTAATTTCTAAATCAGAATCAAATGAGTATATATAAAACAGCGGTGAACAAGCCGGTCACTACTGCATTGGTTTTCATAGCTTTTGCAATTTTCGGCGTGTTCTCGTTCATGAAAACGTCCATAGCCCAGTATCCGGACTTCGATGCGAATGTCATAATGGTCATGTCTTCGTATCCTGGAGCAAGTGCGGCGGACGTCGAGACGAACCTGACCAAGGTTCTTGAAAACGGACTCAACGGAGTCAGCAACCTCAAGGATCTGACCTCCAGATCAAAGGAGAACATTTCCATTCTTATTCTTGAATTCAACTACGGTGTAGATATAGAGGAGGCGACCAATGATGTCCGTGACAAACTGGACATGATCAACTCTTCATTGCCAGACCAGGCCACTACTCCTGTCATCTTCAAGTTCAGTGCAGATGACATGCCTATCCTCATCCTTTCCGCAACGGCAGAGGAAAGCCTTCCGGGCTTGGACAAGATCTTGGACGACAAGGTTTCCACACCGCTTGCCAGAGTGAAAGGCGTAGGTACCGTGTCAGTGACAGGTGCTCCTACCCGTGAGATTCAGGTGTATTGCGACCCTAACAAGCTTCAGGCTTACGGTCTGTCCATCGCCACTGTTTCCGGAATCATTTCTTCAGAAAACAGGAACGTGCCGAGCGGTAACATTGACATAGGCTCCGAGTCATACTCCCTCCGTATCCAGAAGGAGTTCAAAGACCCGTCAGAGCTGCTCAATATCGTGGTCGGCTACAAGAACGGCGACGCTGTCTATCTGAAGGACGTGGCTACCGTCAGGGACGGCCAGCAGGAGAAAGAGCAGGAAGCAGTCACCAACGGCAGACGTTCTGCGCAGATCGTAATCCAGAAGCAGAGCGGAACCAATACGGTGAACGTCATCAAAGGCATCAAGAACGAACTCAAGAAAATAGAAAAGACACTGCCTACCGATATTCATATCGAGACCGTCGTGGACAGTTCGGACAATATCATCAACAGTATCAACTCCCTGAAGGAGACCATCATCATCACATTCATCCTCGTCATGCTTGTGGTATATGTCTTCCTCGGAAGATGGAGAGCGACACTTATCATTGTCCTGACCATCCCTATCTCACTGCTTGCATCCCTCGTGTACCTGTTCGCTACAGGCAACACATTGAATATCATATCAATGTCGGCCCTTTCCATCGCTATCGGTATGGTCGTCGATGATGCCATCGTGGCATTGGAGAACATCACCACGCACTTGGAGAGAGGTGAAAAGCCTAAGCAGGCAGCAATCCACGGAACAGAGGAAGTGGGTATTTCCATTGTGGCCTCTACATTGACAATGCTCGCAGTGTTCCTCCCTCTGACTCTCGTTACCGGTATGTCAGGAATCATGTTCCGTCAGTTGGGCTGGATCGTCAGCATCATCATGTTCGTGTCATTGGCTTCTTCTGTGGCTCTCGTTCCGATGCTCTGCTCAAGAATGCTCAGCAACAAGAGGCATGACAGCAAGCTCTACAAGATATTCTTTACGCCTATCGACAAGGCTCTGAATGCGATATCTGAAGGGTATGCATACATCATCAACTGGGCTGTCCGTCATAGAAAGACCGTGGTATTCAGCGCATTGGCTATATTTGTGGCTGTGCTGGCCCTTCTCGGACCGCATATCAAGAGCGAGTACTTCCCTCATTCCGACCAGGGCCGTCTGACAGTGTCTATCGAGCTCAATGCCGGTACGTCTCAGGAAGTGACAGGAGAGTTTGCCCGCAACTTCTATAACCGTGTCCGTGAGCAGGTTCCTGAAATCAAGATCTGCAGCTACACCTACGGTCAGGCTGACTCCGACAATGCGTTTGCAAGTATGCAGACCAACGGTTCCAATGTCATATCAATGAACATCAACCTCGGAAGTATGGAACTTCGTAAGCGTTCTGCAAGTGAAATCGCCGACATTATCCGTGCCGATATCCGGGAATATCCGGAAATCCATAAAGGAACCGTGACCGAGGGTATGGGCGGTATGGGCGGTGCCGCTACCGTAGATGTGGAAATCTACGGCTATGACTTCGCTACCACGGACCGCGTGGCCAAGGATATCCAGGCCAGGATGCTCGCAGACCAGTCATTTGCCCAGGTTACTCTGAGCCGTGACCAGTACACTCCTGAGTATCAGGTGGATTTCGACAGGGTGAAACTTGCTGCCAACGGATTGAATAGGACCACAGCTGCAGCTTCTGTAAGCGCTGCCATGAGCGGGTCAGTA
>HF996044.1:80528-153521 GCA_000432515.1 Bacteroides sp. CAG:545 | reverse complement strand
TCAGTAGGCTCATTCTATCGTGAAGACGGTGAAGAGTACGATATCAGAGTGCGTTATGCTCCTGAGTTCAGGACAAGTGTGGAGGATATTGAAAACATCATCATCTACACTCCGGCAGGTGCCGGCATCAAGATCAAGGACCTCGGAAAAGTGGTCGAGACGGAAGTTCCTCCTACAATCGAGAGAAAGAACCGTCAGAGAATGATCAAGGTATCAGGTGTGATTGAGGGCGGTCACGCGATGAGTGAGGGCGTTCAGGCAGCGCAGACTGCCATCAATGAGGCAAATATCCCTTCTGAGCTTAGCGCCAAGGTGGCCGGAGACTATGAGGACCAGCAGGATATGTTCGTGGATCTCATTACCCTTATGGTATTGATCGTCATACTGGTTTATATGGTGATGGCATCACAGTTCGAGTCATTCATGAGTCCGTTCGTGATCATGTTCTCAGTGCCGTTCGCTCTTGTGGGTGTGATTTTCGGTCTGTGGCTTACCAATACGGCTCTCGGTGTGATGGCGATGATCGGTCTGCTGATTCTTATCGGTATCGTGGTGAAGAACGGTATTGTGCTGATTGACTACCTTATCCTGTGCCGTGAGAGGGGAATGAATATTCTCGACGCTGCGGTAACTGCTGCAAGAAGCCGTCTCCGTCCTATCCTCATGACCACGCTTACTACTGTGCTCGGTATGATTCCTATGGCAATCGGAACGGGTGAAGGTTCTGAAATGTGGCGCTCACTTGGTGTGACTGTTGCCTGGGGTCTGTCAGTTTCGACAGTGGTTACATTGGTGCTGATTCCTACCATCTACTGCGTATTCGCTACGAGGCAGGAGAAGCACAAACAGAAAAAGCTTGCCAAGCAGGCTGCAATAAACGGCTAAAAAGCATTGATTATGAAAGCATTGTTTATATCATACAATCAGGCGTTCAGCGAGGAAGTTCTCGAAGTCCTCGACGCCAATGGGCAGAGGGGTTTCACTCTTTGGGACAATATCCAGGGCCGTGGTTCTGTGGACGGTGAACCGCACTATGGCAATCACGCATGGCCGGCATTGAATTATGCGATTCTCGCCGTCGTTCCTGATGACAAGGTGCAGGGTATCGTCTCTGCGCTGAAGTCCAAGGATGAGGAAACGCCGGAATTGGGGCTCAGAGTATTTGTCTGGGATGCTGCCCAGGCTTTCTAAGTAACCGTAAGGGATTACAGAAGCCTGGATCCATATATGTACGGGGGATGATTTACATGTCATCCCCCTTTTTGGCATCTGACGGAGCAGCAAAATGATTTCGTATTTGCGAAACTTCGGTCAGATTATTATATTTGTAAACTCTAAAATATATTATTATGGCAAAAGTAGTTACGAACGAGAATTTCTCGGATATCATTTCCGGAGCAGCTCCGGTAATAGTGGATTTTTGGGCGACCTGGTGCGGTCCTTGCCGTGCTCTCGCTCCGACAGTGGACGAGGTGGCTGCTGAATATGAAGGAAAGGCGGAAATAGTGAAGTGCAATGTGGATGATTGCGAGGATATCGCAGCCCAGTACGGCATCAGAAGCATTCCTACACTTCTTTTCTTCAAGGGCGGTCAAGTAGTTGACAGACTTGTGGGTGCTGTTCCCAAAGCGCAGATTACATCTAAAATTGACGCTCTTTTATAAAGAGGCAAGAATTATGTTCAAGAAATTTGCTGCGGCAGTAGTGGCGGTGATATTGGCGTCATCACTCTATGCTTATGCCGGCGACCGTAGCGGTGCAAGGCTCGGCATTATGGCCGGATTTACTTCATCGTCATCAAATGCCAAGAATCTGGACCCGAGTTCCATAGGCAGGTATCATTTCGGTGTTACCGCAGAGATTCCTATTGCATTCGGGTTCGCCGTGCAGCCTTCAGTGCTGTATCAGGCCAAGGGTACCAAGCTGAGCGATGCGAATATCGACAACTTCAAGCTTGATGCGAAGGTTTCCTACATCGAAATCCCTGTACAGGTTCAGTGGGGACCTGACTTGATGGCTTTCAGACCATATGTGTTCGCGGAACCGTTCATCGGATATGGACTCCATTCCAAGGTGAAGGGCTCAGATCCGATATCCTATTCATCCAAATCTTTCAGCGAGGCGGCTTTGTCCCGTTGGGAGTACGGTTTGGGACTCGGAGCCGGAATCGATGTCTGGAAGATGCAGGTTTCAGTGAAATATTACTGGAACTTCGGTTCTCTCTATTCTGAAAGCGGCAAGATGAACGATGTCGGCAAGCATGTCAAGGATGCGTTCAAGGACGGCAGGAACTTCAACGGCATATCGTTCTCATTAGCTTTTATGTTCTGATATGACTTGCGATAGGAAAGTGGTGATATTCTGCTCCTCAAGCCAAAGCGGCATTGATCCGAAATATGACAGTGCTGCGAGGGAGCTGGTCCGTGCCCTTGTGGAAAGGGACTATACGGTGGTGTCCGGAGGAACCCGGAAGGGCACTATGGGTGTGGTCTCTGACGAGGTGGTTGCTGCCGGCGGAAGACATGTCGGCGTGATTCCGCGATTTATGGAAAGTGTTGTCGCCCATGAACTTACAGAGACCGTATGGGTGGATACGATGTCCGAGCGCAAGGACAAAATGCGTGAAGGGACGTGTGCTGCTGTAGCTTTGCCTGGCGGTGTGGGGACATTGGAAGAGTTGGTGGAGACACTGACGCTTGCCAAGCTCCAGAGGTACGGCGGGAAGATTTTCGCTCTGAACATCAACGGATTCTATGACAAGCTCATCGCTCTCCTTGAGCATTATGTGGATACCAAGATGATGGATGCCGCCACTATGGAGCTTATATCATTCCCGAAGACGGTGGATGAACTTGTGAAAATGTTGTAGATATGGATTTCAGCAGCATAAAGGATTTTCTGAAAGAGGACCTGGACAAGGTAAACAAGCTGATGGGATCGTCGCTGTCCACGGATATTGAGTTGCTGGACAAGACGAACAGGGCGATTCTTTCGCATAATGGAAAGCAGGTGAGGCCTGTGCTGACTCTGCTTGTGGCCAAGGCCTGTTCCGGAGGATTTGTTACTGATGATACGATAAAATATGCCGCTGCGGTGGAGTTGTTGCACAATGCGACCCTTCTCCACGATGATGTGGCGGATGACAGTCCTGTGCGGCGGGGTGCGCCTACGGTGATGTCCATTCTCGGAGGACGCGCTTCTGTCCTGCTGGGGGATTACTGGCTGGTGAAGGGAATGGAGAACATTCTCGCCAGCAGGAATTCGTCGGACAAGGTCATACGGATTTTTGCCTCTACATTGACAGACCTCGCTGAGGGGGAATTGCTTCAGTTGCAGAAGGCCGAGACCGGCGATACGCTCGAAAAGGATTATTACAGAATAATTTACGACAAGACGGCATCATTGTTCGTGGCTTCCGCTGCAGCAGGAGCGATATCGGTGAGCGCTACTGAGGAGAAGATGTCGGCGGCCAGGACCTATGCGAAATGTCTAGGTGTCGCATTCCAGATAAGGGATGATATATTCGACTATGAAGAGAATGCCGAGATAGGCAAGCCGGTGGGGTTGGATCTGAAGGAAAAGAAGATAACATTGCCTCTGCTCGGGGCATTGGCCAAAGCTGGTGAGGAGCGTGGACGGGAGATCAGGCGGAAATTGTGCAGAATCGATGATCACCCTGAGTATGGCGGTGAAATCATAGAGTTCGTGAAGTCGGAGGGCGGAATCGAATATGCCCGCAAGCGTCTTTACGAGTATGTGGACAATGCGAGGATAGCGTTGAGGCCTTTCGGAAATATGCAGGAGGTCGAGATGCTGGGTGAAATTGCAGAATTTACGGCGGACAGAAAGTCATGAGGTTTTCGGATGTCATAGGAAATGCTGAAGTGAAGGCAGCGCTGGTCAGAATGGCCGTCGCGGGCCGTATTCCGCACGCTATGATGTTTTACGAGAATGAGGGCTGCGGGGCATTGGCGCTGATTGTGGCATTCATGCAGTATCTTAACTGCAAGCATCGTGGGGAAGAGGATTCCTGCGGAACATGCCCGGCATGCAACCAGATTTCCAAGTTGATTTATCCGGATATGCATTTCGTCTTTCCGACTGCATCCAAGGACAAGTCGAGTGAAAAACCGTCGTCGCTCACCTATATACAGAAGTGGCGCGAACTTTTCGTCCGCAACCCGTTCTTCATGGAGAATGAACTGTACGAGTCTCTCGGCATTGACAAGAAATCTTCCGTTATTCCGGTCCTGGATGCGCAGATTATCCTGAACGAACTCTCGCTTTCGTCTTATTCTGACGGATATCGGGCTGTGGTGATATGGCTGCCTGAGAAACTGAAGGTGGAGACGGCCAATAAACTGCTGAAAATCATCGAGGAACCGTCTGAACGCACATTGTTCTTCATGGTTACCCATCAGCCTGAGAGGGTGCTCCAGACCATACGTTCGAGGTGTCAGCTGATAAGGGTGAAACCGGCAACAAAAGAGGAGATTGCAGCTGCATTGCCACGATGGACCGGTGTGGATGCGGAAGCGGCGGGCGCGGCAGCGGAATTTGCGGGTGGCAGCATCGGCGTGGCGATAAGGAGTCTTGCGGAGCGGGATGAGAATGTGGAGATGATGGATGTGTTCATGAGGCTGATGGATGGGATATTGGCCCGTGATTTCCAGGATGTCCTCGAAACAGGTGATGTGATAGCGGCGATGGCTTCTCGTGAAAAACAGAAAGCTTTTTGTAAATTCGCAGGTGACTGCATACGAAAGATATACATGATTCAGAAGGGGTTGCCTTCTCTTGCCGGTGTGCGTCCTGAGTACAAGGAGTTCTTCAGCGAAGCCGCAGCAAAACTGGGCCCGGACTTCTGCAGGCGGGCGATCTTGGCGATAAACAAGGCCAATGCGATGGTTGTCCGCAATGTGAATCAGAAAATTTTGTTCACGAACATGGTTGACAGACTGTTCGTGAGTTGATATATACAGATATGGAAAATAACGAGAATATACAGTTTGACTGCAACCGTGGCTGTACGGTTACCAGAGATGCCAATGACGAGCTGAACTGCACCTACCGCAGGGGCTGCTGCAAACTGGAGGACTATAATTGGCTGAAAGGCATTTCCCAGGGGCAGTATTCTGACTGTTACGAAGTGCGTTTCAAGAATACGAGGAAGGGTTTCTATGTGAATTCCTCAGGCCAGAGCATCAAGATGGGCGATCTGGTCATCGTCGAGGCGCAGAGCGGTCACGACTTGGGTATCGTTACACTCGAGGGCCCGATAGTCGGCAAGCAGATGAAGTGCAGGGGCATTGACCCTGAAAATACGGAATTCAAGAAAATCTACAGGAAGGCAAAGTCCCTCGACATAGAAAAATGGCAGGAGGCGATAGCGCGTGAGCAGGAAACGATGATCCGTTCCCGTCAGATAGCTGTGGAACTCGGTCTGGATATGAAGATCGGCGACGTGGAATTCCAAGGGGACGGCACCAAGGCCATTTTCTATTACATAGCGGACGGTCGTGTGGATTTCCGCCAGCTTATCAAGGTTTTCGCTGAAGAATTCCGCATCAGGATAGAGATGAAGCAGATAGGAGCACGTCAGGAGGCCGGTCTGATAGGCGGCTTGGGAATCTGCGGCAGGGAGCTGTGCTGTGCGAACTATATCACGAATTTCAAGTCCATCACCACGGCGGCGGCACGTTGCCAGGACTTGTCTCTCAATCCGCAAAAGCTTGCAGGTCAATGTGGTAAGCTCAAATGCTGCTTGAATTATGAGGTGGCCACATACTTGGATGCGCAGTCCCGCATTCCGCGTGTACAGGAGCCGCTCGAGTTCCAGGACGGACTGGCCTATCTGATGAAGACTGACATCCTGAAAGAGGTGATGTATTTCTCTTATGACAAGGGGTCGTTGGCAAATCTGTTCCCTCTTGCTGCATCTGAGGTGCGTGAGGTGATCAAGATGAACCGGAACGGAATCAAGCCTGAGTCTCTCAAGACTGAACCGGAGCCGGAAATGCCGGAATTCATAACTGCGGTAGGAGACGACAGCATCACGCGTTTCGATTCACCGGGAAAGAAAAAGCGTCGCCAGAACGGTGGCCGTCAGCGTGGCCGTGGTGACGACAAGAATCAGGCGGCACCACGTCAGCAGGGCCAGCAGGGGCGTCAGGGCGGCTCGGACAGGCCGAACCGTCAGGGGCGTGACGGAAGACGCCAGCGTCAGAATGGTCAGCCGCAGAATGGTCAGCAGAATGGCCAGCAGCAGAAGCCGAACAGCAAATAACAGAATCTCAGGTGATAGTCCGGAGCCATAAAAGTATCGCTTTGACAGGAGTACTGCTCTTGTCAATGTTGGTGCTATCCTGCTCAAGACCAAGTTCTTATGCTCAGTTTGTGCGCACTGGAGCACGCGATGCCTATGGCCGGTTCGTGTTCAATGCTGATATGACCGACACATTGTCCGCATACGATTTTTCGCTGCTCGCGTCGCTGTCCTGCATTGACAGGGAATTTTCTTCATTCAGGTCAATGCCGTTGCTCGTGGTCTGGGAATCTCCTGATGGAGAACTGTTTGAGGACAATATTGTGCTTCAGCGCTCGGCGCTCCGGGATTCTTCCTATTATGACAAGGTGCTTACGGATAGAATCGGGGCCGGACTGGTTCCTGTCAAGCCGGGATTGTGGAAACTTTATATAAAGGCGCCGGAAGATTCATTGAAAAAATACGGCCTGACCGGTATCGGGTTGGAAATCGAAAAAGTGGACAGGAGAGTTAAAGTATTAGTGTTGAAATAGAATATGGGACACGGAAAATTAAAGAAATTCAGCGAGAATGCCACTTTCAGATGTTTGCTTCAGCCGGCATCTGAAGAGGTGTTGGACAGGGCGAGGGACGAGTCCCGTAATTCATTGGTACTGAAAGACCATCCGGTCAAAGGACATTGGTCCGAAACGATGTTCGGCGGCAGAAAGACGCCGGTTGTGGTGGAGTTGGGTTGCGGAAAGGGGGAATATACTGTGGCGCTGGCGCAGAGAAACCCGGACATGAACTATATCGGTGTTGACATCAAGGGAGCGAGGCTCTGGAAAGGGGCCAAGTTTGCGGCCGAGAATGAACTGCCGAATGTAGCGTTTCTCCGTACCAGAATAGAGTTTATCGAGGCGTTTTTCGCTCCGGGCGAGATCTCGGAAATATGGCTGACATTCTCCGACCCGCAGATGAAAAGTGAGAACAGCCGTCTTACAAGCCCGATGTTCCTGGAAAGATACAGACATTTTCTGAAGAAGGGCGGCATCATCCATCTCAAGACCGACAGCACTTTCCTGTACGAATATACGAAGGCCGTGTGTGAGGCGAACAATCTGCACGTATTGGCTTCTACTTCAGATCTTTACGGACAGGATAGGGATTCGCTTTACTCGTCGGACTTCTCTTCGGTCTGCGGCAAGGCTGCCGTGGATGCATTGTTCGAAGTGCAGACTTTCTACGAGCAGAATTTCCTCGCCCAGGGGTTCAAGATAAACTACATCGCGTTTACCATAGACCATGACGGGGAATTTGTATATCCCGAATTCGACGCTGCATATTGGCGTGCTGCTGAGGCTCCGCGTACACTTCCCGGCCATCCGCTTCCGCCATCTTCAAAGTAGAGGCTTTCTGCTGCCACGTCAAGGCTCGACCCAATGTATCCGGATGCCCTTGCGCTCCATCCCTCGGAACCAGGTCATCTGGCGTTTTGCGAACTGATGGATGGCATTGCCCAGGAGCGTCTTCATCTCCTCGAGGCTGAGTATTCCTAAGACATATTGCGTAACGAACTTGTACTCAAGTCCATAGTAAGTCAGATTCTCTGCGGGAACGCCGCTGTCAAGTAGTCGCCTTACCTCATCCGCCATGCCTTCCTCGATCCTTGCGTCCAGCCTCGCATCGATTCGCCTGTTCCTCTCCTCGCGTGAGACCAATGTGCCGATGTAATATGTGTTCTTCGGCAGGAACGCAGTGTTCTCCACAGGATGCTCCTTCTGCCACAGAGCGATTTCCAATGCCCTGATGACTCTTTTTTTTGTGTCAATGTCGGTTTTGTTGTGCAGGGGCTTCATGGACGCCAGCATTGACACGAGTTCATCCATAGACTTTTCTTCCAGTTCGGCCCTCAGTTCCGGAGAAGGCGGCACGTCCGGAATCGAGTAACCGCACGTGGCAGCTTCGAGGTAAAGTCCTGAGCCTCCGCACAATATGGGTATTCCTCCTCTGTCCATGATGTCCTTGTATGCCTTCTCAAACGCCTTCTGATACTGGTACAGGTCGAATTTGGTACCGGCATCCACGATGTCGATAAGATGATATGGAATCTCCCCGTATTCGTTCAGGTCCTTGCCTGTTCCGATATCCATGCCTCTGTAAACCTGCCTCGAATCCCCGGAAAGAATCTCCGCGCCTGCGGCATTGACCGCTCCTGTGGCATTGACACTAGCCGCTCCGTATTTTTCCGCCCTCAGGCGGTTCAGCTCCCGCGCCAGTTCTACAGCGTATTTCGTCTTCCCGGAAGCGGTCGGCCCGAGCACGCAGACAAGGTCAATGCTCTTGTTGTCAATGCTTTCGAGTATTTCTTCCGCGGATATTGTCTCCGGTTCCGGCAAGTCAGCTATGTAGGTGTTGCCGTATGGGTTTTTTGTAGGCATCAGATGACGATTTGATTGATTTATGCAAAAATAACGATAAATTTGCATTTGGATGCTGTTTTATTCAGGCGGCGTCTTAAGGAATTATGGCGAAAGAGAAGAAGAGCAGAGTCAATATAAACAACAAGAGGGCCTCGTTCGACTACGAGTTCCTGGAAAACTATACGGCAGGCATTGTCCTTTGCGGAACAGAAATCAAGTCGATCCGTGCGGGCAGGGCTTCCATGTCAGATGCGTTCTGCTATTTCGACAAAGGACAGTTGTACGTGCGCGGAATCAACATTGCCCTGTATGCCTGGGGCTCTTGGGGACAGCATGCTCCGCTCCGTGACCGCAAACTGCTCCTTCAGAAACGTGAACTCCGCCATCTGAACCAGAAGGTAAAGGAAAAGGGCCTCACCATCGTGGCTGTAAGGCTCTTCATATCTGAAAACGGATATGCCAAGCTGAATATCGCCCTTGCGCGCGGTAAGAAGCAGTATGACAAGCGTGAATCCATCAAGGAAAAAGACTTGCGCAGGGCTATGGAACGGGGTGAATGACCGGCGTTACTATCGAACACTTACACAACTAATAACTCATTATATGATGAATTTCAGACAAAGGACTCTATTTTACCTAGCGGTTCTTGCCGGTGTCGTTTTTCTTCCGGCCACAGTTTCAGCTTCAGAAAAGAATGATACTTCTCAGTATATTCTTACGCCTAAGGCCTCGCCTTCACCAAGAATCAATGGAGCCAAGGTTTATGGTGCCCGTCCCGGTGCGGATTTCCTGTACAGGATACCTTGTACTGGAGAGCGTCCGATTCTGTTCAGCGCAGAAGGCCTTCCTAAAGGGCTGAAACTGGATGAAAATACCGGTATCATCACAGGCTCCGTGAAAAAAGCAGGCGAATACAAGGTGACATTGAAAGCGGCCAACAGCATTGGCACAGTCGAGCGCGACTTCAAGATCGTCATCGGTGACAAGATTGCCCTCACTCCTCCGATGGGCTGGAACTCATGGAACTGTTGGGGAAACAGCGTGAGCCAGGAGAAAGTGATGAGCTCGGCTCAGGCAATGCTCGACAAGGGTCTGGTGGATTACGGCTGGTCATTTATCAATATCGATGACGGCTGGCAGGGACTCAGAGGCGGCAAGGCCAATGCTATCCAGCCGAACTCCAAGTTCCCTGATATGGAGGCATTGGGAGATTTTCTTCATTCCAATGGCCTGAAACTCGGAATCTATTCCGGACCGTGGGTGGCTACATATGCAGGGCATTGCGGCGAAAGTGCTGATACTCCGGACGGCAAATATGATTTTATCGAGAAAGGTATCTGCGACGAGTTCCATAAGCTGGACCGCAGCAAGATGAAGCGTGATTCGCTCTGGTATTTCACCAAGTATAAATTCGTGGATGTTGATGCTCAGCAGTGGGCAGACTGGGGCGTGGACTACCTGAAATATGACTGGAATCCTAACGACGAGTACAATGTCCGTCTTATGGCGGATGCGCTCCGCGCTACAGGACGGGATATCGTCTATAGCCTATCCAACAGCTCCAAAGTCGGAATGGCTTCATACATAACCAAATTTGCGAATTGCTGGAGAACCACCGGCGACGTCAGGGACAACTGGGCCAATATGTCGAAAATCGGTTTCGGCCAGGATAAATGGGCATCGTTCAAAAGGCCCGGCAACTGGCCGGATGCGGATATGCTCGTGGTCGGAAAGGTCGGCTGGGGACCGTCCACTCATGATTCCAAGCTTTCGGCGGATGAGCAGTACACTCACATCACTCTCTGGAGCATTCTCGCATCACCTCTCCTTATAGGTTGTGATATGGCCGAGATGGACGACTTTACGCTTAACCTCCTGTGCAACAGCGAAGTGATAGATGTGAACCAGGACGAACTCGGCTGGCAGGGCGCCAGGATTTATGGTGACAAGGATTACGCAACATATCTGAAACCGCTTGCTGACGGCACTGTCGCCATCGCCATGTTCAACCTGTCGTCTTCTCCTAAAATGATCGGCTTTATTCCTAAGGCAATAGGCATGATGGGCTCTCAGGTTATCAGAGACCTCTGGAGGCAGAAGGATATCTATACCTGCGGCTATCAAGAAAGATGGGAAACCGAGGTCGCACCTCACGGATGTGTTTTCGTGAAATTGACCCCGGTTAACAAGAATTTCATTCCTGACGGATTCGACAAGAACATCCGTTAGGGACCATCGGTTATCGACATGTCCTACACAGCTGTCGTCTTTAGTTCAAGTGGGCGCGGCCGGCATACACAATAAGGTCCGACCTGTCTTGGCCGGACCTTTTAAATTGTTTCTGAGCGTTATTCCTGATCGGATAGGTTTTGACGTGTCGCAGGATCTTGTTCCTTTTCCTTCAGCTTAGTAACCTCTTCCATGGACAAGCGGGGTGCGTCGCCTAACTCTTTAAATATCAATACTTAAGCCATTTTCAGAGTTGCCAAAACCACAACTCTGAAAATGGCTATTTTATTGAGTGCTAACGCTTTACGCGCTGCACCCCGTGTATCGACGTAACCGCGGAGACGCTTACCGCTTACCGGAGATGCTTACCGGAAACGCTTACGATGCTGTCGTCGTTCTTTTCTGTCGGCAGGGGGACTACAGGCCGAAGGACTCTTTTACTTTCGGTACGGAGTCGAGGAGTTCCCAGCCGAAGAACTGCAGAACTTTCTCTACCTGTTTGCCGTCACGTACCACTTTTACGGACTTGGTATATGGCTTGCGTCCTACGTGGCCATAACTTGCGGTCGGCTCGTAAATAGGATTCTTGAGCTGGAATTTCTCAATGATTTTAGCAGGCCTCAAGTCGAAAATTTCATTGACCTTCTCCGCGATGGCTGCGTCAGTGAGCCCGTTGGCTGCTGTGCCATAGGTGTTTACGAATACACTGACAGGTTTTGCGACACCGATAGCGTAGGCCAGCTGGACCAGAACTTCTTCAGCTACACCGGCAGCCACAAGGTTCTTCGCGATGTATCTTGCTGCGTATGCGGCTGACCTGTCCACCTTTGAAGGGTCCTTTCCTGAGAATGCTCCGCCACCGTGCGCACCGCGTCCGCCATAAGTATCGACAATGATTTTGCGGCCGGTCAGACCTGTGTCTCCGTGAGGACCTCCGATAACGAATTTGCCCGTAGGATTGACATGAAGAATGAAATCATTCTTGAACAGAGACGCGGTCTTTTCCGGGAGAGAGGCAATGACCTTAGGCAGAAGGATTTCCCTTACGTCCTTTTCGATCTTGTCGTGCATTGCCTTGTCCACTCTCTCCTGGCCGAACTGACGCACAGCCTCGTCATACTTCATATTTCCGAGTTCCGGTGCCACGAATTCATCGTGCTGCGTGGAAACCACGATAGTGTGGACGCGTACAGGGTGATTGTGCTCGTCGTATTCGATGGTGAACTGGGATTTTGCGTCAGGCCTGAGATATGGCATCAGGTCGTGGCTGTTCTTTCTGATATCTGACAGGATCTGGAGGGTCAGATGTGAAAGAGCCAGCGGCAGCGGCATGTACTCTTCCGTGTCACGGCAGGCATAACCGAACATCATGCCCTGGTCTCCGGCACCCTGATCTTCAGGATTTTCCCTCACTACACCTCTGTTTATATCTGCACTCTGCTCGTGAATAGCTGAAAGAACACCGCAGGAGTTTCCGTCGAACATATAGTCGGCCTTGTCATAGCCGATATTGTTGATGACCTTCCTTACTGTGGACTGGATATCCACATAAGCGTGTTCTGCCCTCACTTCACCGCCTACCACTACGAGGCCGGTGCTGCAGAAAGTCTCGCAGGCAACTTTGGAATCTTCGTCCTGTCTCAGGAATTCGTCCAGGATAGCGTCTGAGATCTGGTCGGCAACCTTGTCAGGATGTCCCTCGGAAACAGACTCTGATGTAAATAAATAGTTCATATCCAATATTTTTAAAATCTTCCAGCGCAGGTGGTTCAGGTATCTGCGTCAATGCTTTTTCACGACTCCTGACAGTCGTCCGGACACAAAAAAACGTCCCACTGATGTGGAGACGTAACAAAAACACAAAACATTGATATGAAAAGTGGTTTCCGCGCCACGCGGTCACCGGTTGTCAACATTTTAGCATTTTTTAACGTGGTTGCAAGCAGGCAAATCTCTCCACATCAGTTCTGCAAAGTTAAGCTGATATTTCCGAATAGCAAAATATTTTTTCAGAAAGAAAAAAACTCCTGCCGACGATATATCGGAACAGCATCGGTCAAACGGTGATTTGAACGCTTTAAATTGTATTTAAAAAGAGACGGAAATATGTAATTAACACAATTTTAATTGTTTTAGTGTTTTATATTTGTAAGTAATAACCTAAATTTGCATACAAACTATAATAACAATAATTACCTCTATGAATTATTCATTAAAGCATTTGTTACTTGCCGGCATCGCTATGTTGGCAGGTTCGCTAGCCTATGCGCAGGTGACAACATCTTCAATGGGTGGTCGTGTCACCGATGAAAAAGGAGAACCGGCAGTCGGAGCAGCTGTAGTAGCTACTCATGAGCCTTCCGGAACTGTTTACGGAGCTATTGTTAACCAGAAAGGACAGTATACCATCAATGGTATGCGTGCCGGAGGCCCATATAAGGTCGAGGTCTCATCTGTCGGTTACAATGCCATTGTCTTTAAGGATGTAACACTCCAGCTTGCTGAGACTTACAACCTTAACGCTACTCTCAAAGAATCAACAGAGTTCCTTGAGCAGGTAGTTGTCATCGGAACTGCAAAATCCAAGTTCAGCAGTGAAAAAACAGGTGCTGCCACCAACATAACCAGCAGCCAGATTACATCATTGCCTACTGTGAGCAGAAGCTTGTCAGACGTTACCAGACTTTCACCTTATGGTGGAAACGGAATGTCATTCGCCGGAACAGACGGACGTACAGCCAACTTTACCGTTGACGGTGCGAACTTCAACAACAACTTCGGTCTCAATTCCAAGCTTCCTGGAGGCGATAACCCTATTTCCATCGATGCTATCGAGGAACTTCAGGTGGTTATTTCTCCGTACGATGTGCGTCAGACCAACTTCATCGGAGGTGGTGTGAATGCCATCACCAAGTCTGGTACCAACACTTTCAAGGGTTCGGCTTACGTCTATCACCGCAATGAAAACATGCGTGGTGATACAATAGATGGAACCCAGATTGCAAGTGCCCGTGAAAAAGACAGAACTACCACTTACGGTATGACCCTCGGCGGACCGATCGTCAAGAACAAACTCTTCTTCTTCGTCAATGCCGAATATTCGAAGATCCCTTCCATCGCGAACACATGGAGAGCAAGAGCTGACGAAACCGTAGAGCCATCTGCAGCAGCATCCCTCTCATACGCTACTGTAGCTGATATGGAAAAGGTTTCTGCTCATGTAAAGGAGAAATACGGATACGATACAGGCTCTTTCACAAGTTTCCCTGCTGATGAGAGCAACATGAAGCTCCTCGCAAGAATCGACTGGAACATCAATTCCAAGAATCATCTTGCACTTCGTTACAACTTCACCAAGAACGTATCTTGGTCAGCTCCTAACGCATCTTCTATGGACGGTGGTACACGTTCTGCATATGCCCGTATGTCCCTCTATTCAATGTCTTATGCGAACTCGATGTACTCTATGGACAATCTGGTTCACTCATTGTCATTGGATTTGAACAGCCGCATTACTGACAACCTTTCAAATCAGTTCCTTGCGACATTCTCCAAGCTTGATGACGTCAGAGGAACAAACTCAAGCGAGTTCCCTTTCATCGACATCATGGACGGTACTGGAACCAATACCCCGTACATCTCTCTCGGATATGAGCTCTTCACATGGAACAACGCAGTCCACAATACGATTGCGAACGTGAAGGATGACCTCACATACTATTTCGGAACTCACAAGATTACTGCCGGTCTGAACTATGAGTATCAGATGGCTGACAATGCTTACATGAGAAACGGAACAGGTTACTACCGTTACCTTAGCGTAGATGATTTCATCAATGGCGCTGCTCCTGAGGTTGTCTGCCTTACCTATGGTTACGGCGGAGAAAAGAATCCGGCTGCAAGGGTTCAGTTCCATAAAGTCGGTATCTATGCCCAGGACGAGTGGAGTGCTACAGAGAACTTCAAACTTACCTACGGTATCCGTTTCGACGGTTTGTTCTTCGACAATGGCGATCTTATGACTAACAATGCCATCAAGGCCATTGACTACTACGACAGCAACAACAAAGTCCGCAATATCGACACCGGTTTGTGGCCTTCAGGCAAGGTTACTGTTTCGCCTCGTGTCGGCTTTACTTGGGACGTGCTGAAGAACAAGACCCTCACAGTACGTGGAGGTACAGGTCTCTTCTCAGGTCGTCTGCCTCTCGTATTCTTCACCAACATGCCTACAAACTCAGGTATGGTACAGTATCAGGCACAGATCAATGCCAAAAATGCCGAAAAGAAAGGATTCACTATGGATGCGTTCAAGGGTGGTCTCGTTACCAATGGCGGTAAGGCTACAGGCCAGGCTCTCCTCGACAAACTCGTAGGTCTCGGCTATCCGTCAGACATTTCTCCGGATAAGGGAACCGTTCCTTCTTCAATCTCTGCTGTGGACCGCAAGTTCAAGATGCCTCAGGTATGGAAGACTTCATTGGCAGTGGACTATCAGTTCCCTACATCATTCCCATTCTCCATCACTGCTGAGGGTATCTACAACAAGACAGTGAACGGCGTCATGATGTCAGACTGGAGCATCATTCCTATTGAGGGATACGCAAGATGGAACGGTGCTGACAACCGTCCGATCTTCCCTTCAACATTCCGAAGCGGAACAAAGGCATTCGTTCTCGAGAACACTCATAAGGGATACGGCTATTCTGCCAATGTTACAGTGAACATGCGTCCTATCGAGAATCTCAGCATTATGGCTGCTTACACCCATACAGCTTCCAAGGAGATTACCGGTATGCCAGGTTCCAACGCAGAGTCTGCATTCACTTATGTTCCGACATCTGCAGGTCCTAACAACATTCCTCTCCATAACTCACAGTACGTGACACCTGACCGTTTCATCGCATCTCTCACTCACCATGACAAGTGCGGAAACCACTTCAGCTTCATTTACGAAACATGGAAAGGCGGATACAACTATTCATATATGCTTGCAAATGATATGAATGGTGACGGTTATGCTTATGACGCATTGTATATCCCTACAGATAAGGACGTTGCTGAAAATAAGTTCCGCTTCGCTTCAGACAACGATCGCGACCGCTTCATGAATTATGTCCATAATGACAAGTATCTCAGCAAGCACCAGGGCAAGTACGCAGAAGCTTATAGCGTTTACTCTCCATGGGTTCACAGAGTTGACTTCAGCTACAAGCACGACTTCAAGATCAAAGCTGGCAAGACCACAAATACTCTTCAGCTCAGCCTCGACATAAAGAACTTGCTTAACCTCTTCAACTCCAAGTGGGGCGTATCCAAGTATATGAATACCGATCTGAATGAGGGTCGTATTCTCAAATACGATTCTACCGACAGCGAAGGATATCCGGTGTTCTCTACTCCGAAAAGCGTGAAAGACGGTGTCAAGACATTCGTCTATAACCCGGTAATCGGTCAGTGCTGGTATGCTTCAGTGGGTATAAAATATATGTTTAACTAATCGTATATCAGAATAATATGAAACTTAAATATTTATTGACCGCCGTTCTGGCATCATCTTTCGCATTTGTCGGATGTGATGATGATACGGTAGGATATCTTGACGATATTCAGCTCTCTGAGACATATCTGTCAATTTCGACCAAAGGTGGTACCGCTACTGTGACTGTTGAGTCAAGTGTGGACTGGGAGTTTGTGACCGATGACAATTGGCCAAATGTCATTAAAAGAAATAAGGACGGCAGCATCAAATCAGAAGATCCTGCTTGGCTTGCCGTTGACAAGATGTCCGGCAAGGCTGGTAAAGAAGTTTTGACCTTCAGTGCTGCGGCTTCAGAAGGCGGTAGGGAGTTTGAACTCACTATCAAGGCTGGTGCCAACAAACAGTTCCTCAGAGTCCGCCAGGGCTCCCTCGCTGCCGTTGAAGTTACTTGTAAAGAGGCTAATGAGACAGCTGTCGGTAAGAATGTCAGGGTTAAAGGTACTTGCACGACCATTGAGAACACGACTTTTGGAAACTGGTATATTACAGACAAGACTGGTTCACTTTACATCTATGGAACACTCGACAAGAAGGGTGCTAAGAAGAATTTTGCAAGCCTCGGTCTTGAAATAGGTGATGTCGTAGAAGTTGAAGGACCTGTAGGTGAGTACGGCGGCAAGAAGCAGCTGGTTGACGTTACTGTGCTCAGCATCAAGAAGTCTCTCATGAAAGTGATGACTCCTTCAGTTGACGTTCCTAAGACGGCATCTGATGTTACAGTGAAAGTCGCTTACAAGGGCAGAGGCGTGTTCGTGACATTGCCGGAAGATTGCAGTTGGCTTACTTTCAAGGGTATGACTTACAAGAAGGGTGAGCCTACCAAGATTGACGCTAATCCTGCCGATACCGCAATCGTAGCTTTCTCTGCTGTTGCAAATGAAGGTGCAGCCGAGCGTGTGGCTGAAATCAAGTTCTCTTCAAGTGATGCAAAACAGTCATCTGAAGGCACATGCAAGATTACTCAGGCGCCTGCAGCATACTTTGTTGAGAATTTCAAAACATCTATGGGCGGGTTCACCATCAAAGATGTTAAACTGCCAGAAGGTTCTACCTATGTTTGGACACATGATGCTTCCAAATGATTAACCGAAGCCATTGTAGCCGGCAACAAGGTTGCCCCTGTGGGGACTTGCCGCCCTCGGCACTAGAGGGAGGGGCCCACGATAGAGGGAGGGCCTGGTCCTCACAGGGGCTTCTTGTTGCCGTACACACCTGGTGCATCGCGTAATTGTCTGATACTCAGAGGTTTAACTGATTTCAGAGTTGTGAAAATTACTACTCTGAAATCAAGCAAGTCTTTGATTATCAGCGTTTTATAGGTTGCGCCTCTCTGGGAGCTGACGTGCTCCCATCATTCAAATCAGGTGGTTCCACTCTGGAGTTGGGTTATCCCACTCTGGAGTTGGGTTATCCCACTCTGGAATCGTGCGACTTCACCTCTGAGGGCCCTTCTACCACCGAATCCGAACTGCCACACAGGAACCCGAGTGGTTCCACATCAGGAATCGGGCTATCCCACCACTTAATCCGGCACGCAACCTGAAATCGCAGCGCGAATATACGGCATCTCGACAGATTTAACAAGTTTTTCTGCAAGATTCAGAAAAGCAAGACCGTCAGGACGGGACTACAGGGAGGCAGGCTCGCCAGCATCGCCATTCTCGCGGATGCTCTGGACGATAGGAATCTGGCCAAGAAGCGGAACTTCATATTTCTCAGCCATGGAAGGTGCCATATACGAAAAAGCCCCTCACTTTCGTGAAGGGCTTTCAGGCGGTGCGGATGGGGCTCGAACCCACGACCTCGGGCGTGACAGGCCCGCATTCTAACCAGCTGAACTACCGCACCGTGTTCTGCTGTGTTTGAGGTTTTTCTCAAATGCGAATGCAAAGATAGGTATATTTTCCGGACCTGCAAGCATTTTGTGTAAAAATTTTCAAAAATTTCGATATAAAACGATACTTGCCGGAAACGAAAAAAAACGGGCAGAATCGCTTCTGTCCGCTTTTCCCAGCACTTTATCAAATGGAATTATTTGATTTCGATTACTTTATGAGTATGTTCAGGCTCAACCTTGACGACCTTAGGGATATTGACCTTTAATACACCGTGCTCGACCTGAGCATTGATCTTTTCCCTGTCGGCATCCTCCGGCAGAAGCATTGTCTGCTGGAATTTGCTGTATGAGAATTCGCGACGGAGGTAATGACCGTGTTTCTTCTCATCATTGTTCTCCTGTTTCTTTTCCATATTGATTACAAGGTCTCCGTTCTCATCGAGAGAAACTTTGAAATCATCCTTGGTCATGCCCGGAGCGGCAAGCTCCAAGTCATAACTGTGTTCGTTTTCTAATACGTTGATGGCCGGAGCGGTAGCATTTGATTTTTCCATCCAGTCATTGTCAAAGAAATCATTGAACATGCTTGGTAACCAATTCTGGTTATATCTTCTTGAAGGTACCATAATATAAATCTCCTATTTTTAATTACGTTTAACTTTCCCGGACCTCGGACCCTTTCGGATCCTGTGCCGGTTCTTTGTCTGGTCTTTCGACCGGACGCCTTAGTTTATGGCAATCTGCATACCATTGTGAAAAAAGTCCTAAAAGAGGACAAAATGTCGTGTATGTGGACAAAATGGCATTGATTTATTGTCAAAATGTCCGAAAGCAGCATTGTCTTAAATTGGAATATGTAGTAAAAGATGTATATTTGCAAATTCGGTTTGTCGGAAGGCGCGCACGTGCCGAGGGGCTGTGCCAATGACATTGACCGAAGCTTCAAAACGGGAGTGAATATGCCTGACAACGGAAATATCATAATTAAGGGGGCCAAGGTCAATAACCTCAAGAATGTGACGGTGGAGATTCCGCGCAACAAGTTTACCGTGGTTACCGGAATTTCGGGCTCCGGAAAATCTTCATTGGCCTTCGACACATTGTTCGCGGAGGGACAGCGGCGTTTTGCGGAGAGTCTGTCCTCTTATGCGAGGCAGTTTCTCGGAAGGATGAGCAAGCCGGACGTGCAGGCTATCGAGGGGATTCCGCCGGCAATCGCGATAGAGCAGAAGGTCAATACGAGGAACCTGCGCTCCACGGTTGCCACGACCACTGAGATCTACGATTATCTGAGGGTGATATTTGCCCGTATCGGAAGGACGTTTTCGCCGATAAGCGGGGTAGAGGTGAAGTGCCATAGTGAAAATGACGTCATGGCTTTCATAATGGGCAACGCCGAACCGTCAGCCGTCTATCTTTTGGCGGAAATAGGCTGGGATTCGCGGGCGGACAAGACCGAGTTGCTGCTATCCCTGAAGGAGGAGGGCTATTCGAGGCTGTTTTCCGAGACGGAAGGGCAGATGCGGATAGATGACGTCATACGGGGCGCCGAGGCGGGAGTGTTCCCGACCGGTCTGTTGCTGATGATAGACCGTATGAAGCTGCCGGCCGTCAAGAACGGTGTCCCGGTCCCTGAAGGAGCCGTGTCAATGTCCCTGAGCGAATGGGAAGATATCAAGACGCGTCTGCATTCTTCTATCGCCACCTGTTTCAGCAAAGGAAACGGGACAATGTACGTGAAGATCGACCTGGGCAGCGGCAAATCATCTTTTCAGAAATTTGTTGACCGGTTCGAGGCGGACGGCATGGCTTTCCGCAAGCCGGACGAATATATGTTCAGTTTCAACAGCCCGTTGGGGGCCTGTCCAGTGTGCGGCGGATTGGGAAAAATCATTGGCGTAAGCGAGGACCTGGTGGTGCCTGACAAGACATTGAGCATATACGACGGAGCTATAGCCTGCTGGAAAGGCGATAAAATGGGCTGGTTCAAGGATCACCTGGTCAGTGTGGCCGGCAAATATGGTCTGAGAATTTTCGAACCGTACTGCAACCTCACCGAGAAAGAAAAGGCATTGATATGGGACGGACACAAGGCTGCGACTGAGGAGGATTCTGTCATCGGTATCAATGAGTTTTTCAAGTGGGTGGAGGCGAACCGGTATAAAATCCAGTACAAATATCTGCTGAGCCGTTTTTCCGGAAGGACGGTCTGTCATGAATGCAAGGGCAGCCGGCTCAGGAAAGATGCCTTGTACGTAAAGGTGGGCGGAAAGAATATCCACGAGCTCCTGAGCATGAACGTGCACCAGCTGATGGACTTCTTCAAGAACCTGAAACTGACTGAGTATGAGAACTCTATCGTGAAGAAGGCGGTTTCGGAAGTCACATCTCGGCTCCAGTACATCTCTGACGTGGGGCTGGGTTATCTGACATTGAACCGTGCCAGCAATACTCTCTCCGGCGGTGAAAGCCAACGTATCAATCTGGTTACCGCGCTCGGCAGTTCTCTGGTCGGGTCAATGTATATTCTCGATGAACCGAGCATCGGCTTGCATCCGAGAGATACCGACAGGCTCATAAGCGTCATCAAGCGTCTCCGTGACATCGGCAATACCGTAGTCGTCGTGGAGCATGATGAGGAGATAATCCGGTCGGCCGATATGCTTATCGATATGGGACCTTTGGCCGGGGTCAATGGCGGTGAGGTCGTGTTCCGCGGACCGGTGGACGACAACCTGACAGAGGAGCAGATTTCTGCGTCAATGACGTTGCAGTACATAACAGGCCGCCGCAAGATGCCTCTTCGGGCCAAACGTCCGTGGACATATTATGTCGGCGTGGAGGGCGCCATGGAGCACAATCTGAAGGATATCAATGTCAAGTTCCCTCTCGGGGTGCTTACTGTGGTGTCCGGTGTCAGCGGTAGCGGCAAGTCTTCGCTTGTCGGCGATGTGCTCTATCCTGCCGTGTACAGGCATCTGAACCAGACGGGGCAGCAGCCGGGCATATTCCGTCATCTCACCGGCAATCTGGACCGGATTTCATCGATCGAATATGTGGACCAGAACCCGATAGGGAAGAGCTCCCGTTCCAATGCCGTCACCTATCTGAAGGTGTATGACGACATCAGGAAGCTGATGAGCGAGCAGCAGTTCGCCAAGGTCAATGGCTTCACGCCGTCATATTTCTCATTCAATCAGGACGGCGGACGATGCTCGGAGTGCCAGGGTGAAGGGTTTGTTCATATCGGAATGCAGTTTATGGCTGATGTGACAATGGTCTGCGAGGCTTGTGGCGGCAAACGGTTCAAGCCTGAAATCCTGGAAGTGAGGTACAATGGAAAGAATATCGACGATATCCTGAATATGAGCGTGGACGAGGCCATAGCGTTCTTCGGCGCGCAGAAGGAGGCCGCAGCGAAAAGCATTGCCAAGAAACTTCAGCCTCTCGTGGACGTCGGCCTCTCCTATATAAAACTCGGTCAGAGCAGCAGCACATTGTCAGGCGGTGAAAGCCAACGTATCAAATTGGCATATTTCCTCTCGATGAACGATGTCTCCGACAAGCCGTCTGCCAAGAAAATAATGTTCATATTCGATGAACCTACCACAGGCCTGCACTTCTTCGATGTGGAGAAATTGCTCAAGTCATTCGATGCTCTCTTGGCGAAAGGCCACTCCGTAGTGGTTGTGGAGCACAATATGGATGTGATCAAAGCGGCCGACTGGGTAATAGAACTCGGTCCTGACGCCGGTGACTTCGGAGGTGAAGTCGTATTCCAGGGCACACCGGAAGACCTCGCCGCCAAAGGCCGCACCTACACTGCCAAGTATCTCAAGAAAATGAAGTGTTAACCGCTTGAGAACCTGAGATACAGGCGTTTGCCGCTTACGAACTGCGTGAGTCTTACAATGTAACTGCACTTGGCGCTGCTTTCCGTAATTTCAGTTGAGTCAATGTCGTTAGTTGCCTCAATGTCCTTTCCCGTGGCGATGCTGATCTCGTAGCGAATGTTCTGGAATGTGCTGTCCGTGGTGACCGCAATCCCTGTCGCTTCTTTATGGTATGTGGCTCCGTCATCGGAACTGATATCTACGGTAAACCCTATTGTTGAGGTAAACTCTTGTCCGTCAGAGTATTTCCTGTATTTTATGCTCGAGACGTCAATCTCACCAGACTGGTTTGACGAGGCTATGGCAATGCTGTCTTGCGCACATGCCAACCTGTAACTGATATCCGTCAGGGGTGGCAAGACCTTTCCTTCCGCAAGCACTGGTTCATCGTATCTGTCAAATGCCTCCATCGGAAGATTCCATGTGTATATCCGGTTAGGCAGCAGGGCAGTAGTCCCCGGAACGGCGTAAACGTACCACCCTGAGCCGGACTCTATCTGAAATGCAAGTCCTTCATAATCAAGCGGTGGCATCACTATATAATAGTCTTCTTCCTCATCCGTCCCGCTCCCGGTCACCGGTGCGCCAGTAGCTGGGTAGCCTCTGCTCTCTTCCGAGCAGGTCTTCTTATCTGCTCCGTCACTTGCGCAATCCAATTTAAGAGTCCGTCCAATCTTGAATCTGTCACTTTTTGTGCTTTCCCAAGTTATGGCACCGTCAGCGCCCATCTGTTCGGTAATCCCGCCTATATCCCTATAGGCTCCGGCACTTATGTTTCTTATGACAGCCGGCTTGCCAGTCTTGTCAATGCAGTGCAACCGCAGTCTCACGATGCTGCAGATACCGGAAAACTCCAATGAGTTGCCTGTAGAATGTGCGGCCATCGGATACGGCAGTCTGTCGTTGCGCTGCTCCTCCGGCATAGTGAAAACGCCTTGAATCCAATTCCTGTCAGGATAGAATCCAAGATAACTGTCAGACGCATTCAAGCGACGGTTCCCTTCTAAGGACTTGTCGAAAACAAACCGTGCTGAAGCAGTTCCGGAATCCTCTGTGATATAGATGCTTTCTCCTCTGTCATCCATAATCCTGATCCTGTCACCTGTTTCCCAATAAACCGGAATATCACCGGCTGAGTTCATATCCGTACAGACTTTAGTCGTGCTTGCGGGGAGACAGATTCCTGCAGAAAACATTATTGATGCCTCCTCCAGTGTGGTTTCCGTTTGTCTGCATCCGGGAAGGAGCAGAACTAGGGCGATTTGTGGTAATAATCTCTTCATCAGTAGCTTACGATATTAGTGTATGAAGGAAGTTGTGACTGGATGTCCGCGGGGACGATATTGTCTTTCGCGTATAGCGTAAGACCTGCCGGTACACTGGAGAACAGCCTGCTCATTGAGATACCGTCCCGGATGCCGGTCATATCCATCCGGAGAGTTTTCAGATTTATGCAGCTGGCTAACATAAAGGTCATGTCCGTCACCTTGCTGAAGTTGAAACTGCTCAAATCAAGGTCCACCACGCGGGTATTGCTGAACATGGAGTATATTTTTTCTACATTCGTGGTGCAGAAAGATGATACGTCTATACTTTCCAGTGAAGTGCATCCTTGGAACATCATGCACATATCAGTAGCGCTTTCCGTATGGAATCCGCTCAGATCCAGAGTCTTCAGCTTTGAGCATTCGAGAAACAGATAGCTCATGTCTTTTGCCCCGCTTGCGTCGAAATCTTCCGAGACAAAGGACTCGAGAGAATAACAGCGTTCAAACATTGAATGCAGCATGCAGTCAGGTCCGCATTTGAATTTTCTGATAGTCAGAGATTTGAGCGCGTCGCAATTCGCGAACATATAGTAACAGCTCTTGAGTTTCGGTGATATCATGTTTTCGATTGCAAGTTCTCTTACGTTGAAGCAGTTGTGGAACATCTCACGTCCGTTTTCAAGATTTGAAAAACCAAATCCGGACAAGTCCAGAACCTCGGCTCCACAACGGGCAAACATGAAATCCATACTCTTGACAAGAGGCGTCCTGAATCTGGAAATATCCAAAGAGTTCAGTTTCTTGCAGTTGTAGAACATGTAGCTCATGGTAGTCGCCTTGTCTGTACGGAAACTGCTTATGTCCAGTGATTCAAGCTTGATGCAGTCATTGAACATGCCGGAAAAATAGAGGGAAGCATCGGTGTTGAAGTTTCTCAAATCAAGCTGTGTGAGTTCTTTGCAACTTGAGAACATGTAGCTCAAGTTTGTGACTTTTTCTGTCGAGAAATTCGAGACGTCCAGTGACCTGAGCTGCTTGCATCCATTGAACATCGCTCCCATACTGGTGACATTGTCCGTCTTGAATCCGGAAACATCCAGCGACGTGATAGTCTCACATCCGCCAAACATGTTGTTCATGTCCTTGACATTGCGCGTGTCAAATCCTGTCACGTCCAGTGCTTCCAGATTTCTGCAGAAGCTGAACATGGACTCCATGTTCTCGGCGGAATCCGTTCGGAAACCGTCAAGGGCTATTGTGGTCAGGTTTGTGTCCCATCCGAACAGATAGGACATGTCCTTTACTGCCGAAGTCTCCAGTTTGTTTATATCCAGATGGATGAGAGAAGAGCAGTCATAGAACATCTTATGGATGTTGACCAGATTAACAGTGTTCAGTTTCTTCTCCGGAAAAATTACATATGCGAGTTTCCAGCAATTGTCGAATGTGCAGTCCATACTTGTAAACGGAAGCGGATTCAGATGCGAAAGGTCTATTCCTATAAGGTATTTGTGGGTTTCCATATACCTGTTGTCCTGCATCAGACGGTCCAGTGTCTTGGCATCATGGTTCAGCCATAGAATCGCTTTGTGCTTGCCCTCCGTTTGGAATCTGTGATAAAAGCTCTTATAGGGACTTGAATATTTATCATACTCAAAACTGATTTCAGTGCCGTCATCATATAGGATACCCTTGAGGTTGTCCAGATGAGAGGTACATATCGGGACTTCCTGGCTCGGATCAGCAACAAGATACTCCGCAATAATGGCATTGCTGAGCTGTATTACCCTTACAGTCTGTGTCTTTCCTGACTCTTCCTGTGTGAATCTCACCAGACATTCGCGGTCCGTATCGAATTCCGGAATATCGTATTCAACCGAATTGCCATCGCCGGACAGAACGAACGAATCGAACATTTCAGGCGTTTCCGCATTCCAGGTCGCGCCCTTGTCAATGCTGAAGTCCATTTTCCATGACACGTTCCGGTCTTTGCCCGACCCGTCGCTGAATGTACTTGAAGAAAGGCTGGTGATGTTTATCTTCCCGTTACCCCCGTCTCTGAATGACTCCACTCTGCTTCTGTCCGTCTCGAATCTGTACTCAAGACCGGTTATCGCAGACTCGTCATTCTCGCGGATGATGTCGTCAATGCCGGCTGATCTAAACTGTGCAAGGTCCAGGTCAATGTTCAGGATACCTGACCGTTCAATGTCTATGCTGCCCGGAAGGGAATATATCTTTTTGCCCGCATCTGTTCCACCGGAAACAAGAGACAGCTGTATTTTCAGTTCGCCTATGCTTTTAGGAGGAAGCACAATACAGAAATCTTTCGGCTCTGAACTGATTTTTACACCGCTTCCGCAGTTGAGTGTCAGCACATTGCCTCCATCTTTCTCCATCATCCAGGAGCCGGATGCAGATGTGCAGTACAGACTGCCGTACAGGTTCTTGTCGGCTTTAAGCTTTATTTCATTGACATAAGCGTCTTTTTTCAACGAGCTTATCCTGAGCCTGCAGATGCCGCACAAGTTCTTGAACGACAGCTCTTTCGTGGTGGAAGATGCTGCCATCGGCATTGATCCGTTTCCGAATCCTGATTCGGAATATTCCTGAGTGGATTTAAGCGACAGGACATGCTTTCCGTCGGCAAAGGAATATCCTGAGGCAGGGTAGAATGCCTGCCATTCATCTGCTTTCTTCGCTTTGGCATTACCTGAAACGCTCTGGTCATACACGAATTTGGCGCTTCCTGCTCCCTCATCTTCCGTGACGAAGTAAGATGAGGCAGGGACTGAAGATGAAGAGGAAATGACGATTCTGTCTCCTCTTGACCAAAGCAGCGGATATTGTCCATCTTCAGTCCTGTCTCCCATAAGTGTCTTGCATTCAGCATATTCCATGTGCCTGGCGATAAACTCCAGATTATCGGATACATTAAGTTCTCCGGCCTCTTTATTGCAGGCGCAGCACAAGGTGGCGGCTGAGAACAATAGAATAATCGGATAGCGGTCAATAGTCTTCATAGTATCAGAATTCATTGATGGTATTGTCTTCATTTGTTTCATTGATGGTGATATCCCCAGAAGTGAACAGATTCTCAGTGGAGTTTACTGAAAAATGCCCTCCGCTATAGGATATGGAGTATGTGGTCAGTCTGCCTTTTTCCCACTTGTGGCCTTCAAGCGGAATACTCCCTGTCTCAGAGTCTCCGTTTTCCGTGACGGTTATGTTCAGACAGGCTTTGGAACCGCGTCCGAACTCCTGAGGCGGCAGCAGGAAAGCAAGTGAGGGATCAGACATCGTAAATGTCCTTTCAGAAGAAAGCCCGGTCCATTCTCCATTTTCAATATTGTATATACCGTCTCCTCGGATGCCGGACAGGGATATTCCAGTAATCGCAGCCTCTTCGCTGAATGTTTCTCCCTTCCGGAATCGTATGGCGGTAAGTGTGTGGTTGAAAGCGAGTTGTACTGTTCCTTCTCTCCGCACGTCACTTGCCGCAAAAAGGTCAATCTGTTCCTCTGCTTTGGCTTTGGCTGAGAATTGCAGCGAAGGCGCCCCGCCGGCCGGAAGCGGACTGATCCCATTGTCTGATGAAGGGTATGGCGAAAACGCATAGAACCGTATGTCTGTGTCATTCATCCAGTAGAGAGGCGTAGAACTGCTCCATCCTCCATCGCGTTTCACTACTTTCATGTTCCACATATAGTCGGTACGTGCTGCGCCTTCTGTCCCGAGGCAGGCGGAAAGGCTGAAGTCGGCTGGGCTTGCTGCATTCCCGGACGGTGACGGGGATTTGACGACGGAGGCACTGAACCGTACCTGATTGTTCTCAGTCTGGTGGCTGTCCAGGACAGTGACAACTACCATTTCGGCAGCGCTCGCAGGTGCCCCGCCTTCAATATACAGGATGCCGCTTCCAGGCTTTTTCAAGTGCAGGGTTACTCCGTGTCCGTCTTTGTCCATAGTGTAGTCATATATGCCACGGCTTTTGTCATATTCCAGCTCTTCTTCTCCAAACGACAGCCTTGACCCTTTTGGCTCTATCTCTGCCCATATATGCAGGTCAGAGCCGACTTTTCCTTCTACATAATTGCCGGGATGGAGACGTATGGACGCTTTTCCGTATGGTAAAAGACTGCTCTTGTCGATTCTCCAGCTGTCCTCCTCTAGACCGCTCCCTGAAGGGCTTACCCGTATATGGTAATGACAGTTCCGCTGGACATCGAAATCAGACGGGGAGTCTCCCAGATAAAACCTGTATTTAAGATATTCTCCTGGACCGGTGTACAATGAGTCTGAACGATACTCTGCCTGAATCTCGATATATGAGCATAGTCCTGCCACAGCATCTGCCATATCCAGAACCTTGTCCTTCTCCGTCTTGGCCTCCGGAAGCAATCTGCCCTGCATGTTTTCAAGCATATACACGCTTACCTCACGGCTTACACCACCGCTCCTGTCAATGTTCAAGTCATCAGCCTCACCATAGCTTTTGCAATATCCTGATGCGAACACATCATTGCCCCCGCTGACCTTGCTTTGCGAGAACAGACAGGCAGATTTGGGGCAGCCGCCCACCTGTACACTTTTGACATTGAACTTCACGTTCTTTCCAAGTCTGGTCCGGTCAATGCAGAGGGATACCTTCGCCATCATGCTCACGAGATTTATATCGATGTCATTGACCTTGTCGTCAATGTGCACAATGCCGCTTTCTCCCGTCATCGGCAGTCCTCTGCTGTATTCGTCCGGGTAGGACAGGTGGTAACGGTATTGCTTCAAGTCTTCGACCGAGCGGATGCCGGTAATCCTGAACCCCAGATTAGCGCAGGCAAATACCCGGCAGTCGGTTTGCCTGATCCATGAAAAACTGTATCTGGCCTCACCTCCGTTCATATGCGAATCGATATAGGCTGATTCTTCAAGATGGCCTCCCGCATCGAAAATGAAGATGTTGAGGTCGGAAATCTTGACTTCATCCGGGTCGTCCGTCCTTGTCGCAGGCGTAACGGCTATGTTCACCGACACCACTGCCGATGCCGGGGATGTTTCTTTACGGCATCCGCAGAGCAGTGCCAATATCAGAACAGATAATATCTTCGTGTATCGCATGACTGTCAATATGTTATGGTCTTTTCATCCTTTATTGTCCAAGGCTTGACGCTGAACTTGCAATTCACTGTCGAGAGGTTTATCGCAATATCAGGTGAACTCACACCCCGTCGTGTCAATGTTATGTCGAATATGTAGTCTTTCCCTGCCTGGACGCCGGTACTGTCAGGCGTGTTGCACCATTGCCCCCTGTTGATTTCTATCGGGTACCAAGTCCGTTCTCCGTCCAATGTCCCTTCTATCACAAGCTTGGTGAAACCTGCACCGAGTCCCTCCTGACTGATTTCATTCTGGTAGCAGAACAGTTTCGTTTCCGGGAACCGTACTGTCTCGCCGATGTTTCCCAATCTTCTGCTGCATATCAGATTTTCGAAAGCGAATCCGGCCGTGTCAGACGGTTCCAGTTTTCCTGCGTTCAATATGCTCTCGGGTATGGTCGGGGCTTTCCCGCTCACCGGAAACCGCCCGCAGACATCAGTAAGATAGACACATACGTCTTCGAGAGACTTTCCCTCATACGGCCTTCCGTGAAAATCACAGCTGATGCTGTTCAGCGTAATACGGGCGAGCAGGGGAGTGAGTGCTATCTCACATTCCCTTTCATATCCGGCATTGACCCTGTTTTCAGCATACATCACAGGAGCGTCAGGGTTCTCCGACTTCAGCTCGGCATACAGATTCTGCAGGTCGTCATAGGCGAGCACTTTACGATATTCCTCCGCGTTCAGCGGGGAATTGGCAATCGTTACCAGTATCTTTTTCCCTGCTCTCGAAGCGGATTCTGTCCTCCCGCTTCCGCCAAGTTCCGCCCGCATATAGGAATCAAGCTTTCGGAGTCTGTCATCGTTGAAGTACAGTATGTCAATGTACCCTTTGACTGCCTTGTCTGTCTTGAATGTCAGTTCGGTTTTTTCCTCTCTGTCATTCCTCTCAGTCCCGGCAGTTTCAGGTGCAGTCGATGTGCAAGAATAAAAGACCGGCAACAAAAGCAAGGTTACGGCCAGAACGGCCGAAATATAGTAGATGGTCAAGTTAAAGGCGACAATATTATGAATATGCAGCCGGTCTTTTTTTATGTGATTTTTCATTTTCATGAGTTGCAGTTGTTATCGTTTCCGGCTGCAAATATATTAGGATGTTTTTTAAAAAATCACCATTTTATGCGTCTCAAATGCAGATTTTTACGATTCTTAAACTTTAAAATTTGTTTTAAATGCCTTTTTTCGATTGCAAATATGTGACATAAAAACACAAAAAAGCGGCTGGACAGACGCCAGTCGCTTTCAAAAAAATATTTTCAGGCTGTTAACCGCCGAAATTGTCATAAAGAACATTCTCAGGAGGAACTCCGAGACTGTCGAGCAATGTGTTGACAGATTTGACCATCATAGGAGGTCCGCACATGAAGTATTTGATGTCTTCCGGTGTGTCATGCTCCTTGAGGTATGTCTCGTACATTACATTGTGTACGAAACCTGCAACATATTTTACTCCTGCTTCATCAGCTGCCGGATCCGGACGGTCGAGAGCCAGATGGAAGTGGAAGTTAGGGAACTCTTTCTCGATTTCAGCATAGTCCTCGAGGTAGAATGCCTCTTTCAGGCTACGCGCACCGTAGAAGAAGTTGACCTGCTTCTTGGTCTTGAGAGTCTTGAACAGGTGCATGATGTGGCTTCTGAGAGGAGCCATACCTGCGCCACCGCCGACGAATATATATTCCTGTGAATCAGGATCATCCTTAGGAAGAAGGAACTCTCCGAACGGACCGGAGATCATAACCTTGTCACCAGGGTGACGTGTGTAGATATATGAAGAACCGATACCTGGGTTTACAGGGAGGAGTTTGTTGCTTCCCTTAGGCGCTGTCCTGTCAAATGGAGGAGTTGCGATACGGACATTCAGTTTGATGATGTCGCCCTCAGCAGGATAAGAGGCCATAGAGTATGCTCTCATGGTCGGCTCAGGGTTCACGCACTTGAGGTCGAAGAACTTGTAGCGCTCCCAGTCTGCCTTGTACTCTGGATCTACGTCAATGTCGCTGAAATTGAATGTTCCCTGAGGAATATCAATCTGGATATACTCTCCTGATTTGAAATCGAGGTGAACACCCTCAGGCAGCTTGACAGTGAATTCCTTGATGAAGGTAGCCACGTTGTGGTTGGAAATGACTTCGCACTCCACTTTCTTGACGCTGAGCACTGACTCCGGAACCTCGATCTTGAGGTCTTCCTTGACCTTGACCTGGCAACCGAGTCTCCAGTTGTCCTTGATCTGTTTTCTGTTGAAGAATCCTGTTTCGGTAGGGAGGATGTTTCCGCCGCCTTCGAGGACTCTGACTTTACACTGTCCGCAGTTGGCCTTGCCACCGCAGGCTGACGGGAGGAAAATCTTCTCTTCTGCAAGAGCGCCCATGAGCGAGTTGCCTGGAGCGACGTCGAGCACTTTGTTTCCTCCGTTGATGTCAATCTTGACTGTACCGCTTGGGGTCAGTTTTGTCTTGACCCACAGCAGCAGGACTACCAGAATCAGCGTAACCACTGTGATAGTTGCTACTGAGGCTATAATTGTAAGAGTAATTTCATTCATCTTTCAAGTCTCCTATTAAAGTGAAATACCCATAAATGTCATGAATGCCATGGCCATAAGACCTACGGTGATGAATGTGATACCGATACCCTTGAGAGGTGCAGGCACATTCGAGTATGACATCTTCTCTCTGATGGCGGCGAGTGTCACGATAGCGAGGAACCAGCCGATACCTGAGCCGAGAGCATAAACGGTTGCTTCACCGACATTGACGAAATCTTTCTGCTGCATGAAGAGCGCACCTCCGAGGATGGCGCAGTTCACTGCGATAAGAGGCAGGAAGATACCGAGCTCTGAGTAGAGTGTAGGTGCGAATTTCTCGACAACCATCTCTACGAGCTGTACGATAGCGGCGATGACCGCGATGAATGTGATGAAACTCAAGAAGCTGAGGTCAACGCCTGCGAGGCTTGGACTGAGCCAGCTCAATGCACCAGGGCTGAGCACGTAAGTGTTCAGGAGGTAGTTGATAGGCAATGTGACCAGGAGCACAAAGATAACAGCCGCACCAAGTCCGGAAGCTGTCTTCACATTTTTAGATACTGCCAGGTATGAGCACATACCGAGGAAGTATGCAAAAATCATATTGTCAACGAAAATTGACTTTACGAATAAGCTTATATATTCCATATTACTTGCGTGTTAGTTGTTATTTCTCCTGAAGATCTTTCTGGATGCTTCTCTGTACCCATACGATACATCCGAGCAGGATGAGTGCTACAGGAGGAAGAATCACAAGTCCGTTGTTCATATAACCTGCATCGTAGAAGCACTGCGGGATTACCCTGAATCCGAAGAGGGTTCCTGAACCGAGCAGTTCACGGAAGAATGCCACGATAAGAAGAATCATAGCGTATCCGGCTCCGTTTGCAAGACCATCGAGAAGTGACGGAATCGGCTTGTTGCCGAGACCGAAAGCCTCGATACGGCCCATGACGATACAGTTGGTGATGATAAGTCCCACATATACAGAGAGTTGAGTCTCAATGCTGTATGCATAAGCCTTGAGGAACTGGTCCACGAGAATTACCATCAGCGATACAACCACGAGCTGTACGATGATACGGACTCTGTTAGGAATGGAATTCCTCATCAGAGATACGATAAAGTTCGAAAGTGCTGTAACTACGATGACGGAAAGACCCATTACGAAGGCTCCCTTCATCTGTACGGTCACAGCCAATGAGGAACAGATACCGAGTACGAGGACAGTGATAGGATTGCCCTTGAAAATCGGATTCAATATTGTTTCTTTAAGTTTTGCGTTCATTTTATTTCCTCCTCATTATTTGGCGATTGCAAGTGAATCTGCTGAAACACAGAGTGAGTCAACTGCATTCTCCACCTCTGATGGCTGCACTGCATTGGCTGCGGCAGCTTTGAGGAACGGCTTGTAAGCCTGAAGCCAGTTGTCGATGGAAACTCCAAGTGCGTGGCTGGTGATGGAAGCGCCTGTGATGGCATCTACCGCATTCTCTTTGCCGGCAGGAGCCCCGCCTTTGACTACGCAAAATGCTTCTTCAGCCTCGAAGTCCACTTTCTTGCCTTCGAATTCTGCTCTGAATGAAGGATCGTCCTTGATCTTGGCACCAAGACCAGGAGTCTCGCTCGCGTGGTCGAAATATGCTCCGCGAATCGTCTGATAATCCTCGTTGAGGGCAATGTAACCCCAGATCGGTCCCCAAAGACCTGCGCCATAGCAAGGGATTACGGTGACTTTCTGTCCGTCTTTCTCGAAAACGAAAACAGGCAGTTTCAAGTCAGCTTTGCCGTTCTTGAGAAGGTCCTTGACACGTTTGTCCTGAGCCTTGAGCTGGCTGGTGGTGTAGATTTCCTGCTTTGCAAGATCAAGTGTTCCGCACTCCTGCCCCTCTGCATTGACAAGAACAGAAGATTTTGCGACAGCCTTGTAGGCGTCGATCTTCTGGTCATTGCTCATCGCGTCGAGCTCGCTCTTCTCGTATAACTTGCTGGCAGTCAGCATCTGGCTGATGGCGTCAGCTTTCACGTTGGCATCCTGCTTCGGCTTGAGAGTCTCAGAGACGAACGCAAGAACCGCAGCTACCACCACAACGACTACTGTCGTATAGATGACTGTATATATATTTCCGTTAGTATTCATACCTTATATATATTATGCGATTTTAACTTTCTTGGCTCTTCTTGAGATCGCAGCGTCGGTGACGTAGTGGTCAATGAGCGGTGCAAATGTGTTCATCAGCAGGATTGCGAGCATCATGCCTTCTGCATATCCAGGGTTGAACAGTCTGACGATAACGCAGAGAGCGCCGATAAGGAATCCGTAGATCCACTTGCCGCACTCAGTCTGTGCAGACGTTACAGGGTCTGTTGCCATGAATACTGTACCGAATGCGAATCCGCCCATAAGAAGCTGATAGTAAGCAGGAACGTCAGTAACTCCGAAGAAGTTTCCGAGCCAGCCCACGAAGAGAGCGCCGGCAACTGATGAAACCATAATCTTCCAGCTTGCTACACCTGTCCAGAGCAGAATGACTGCACCGATGAGGATGGCGATTACTGAAGTCTCACCTACAGAACCCGGAACAAGACCTGCGAACATATCCCAAGCTGACATTCCGTACTGTACACCTGCATTGTTCATTGCCTCGAGTCCGTCTGTCGCGAATGCTAGCGGGGTAGCGCCGGTAGCACCGTCAATGAGGCTTTCGCCGCCTTTCAATGATACCCATACGCTTGAGCCTGACATCTTGCTCGGATAAGCGAAGAACAGGAATGCACGGCAGAGCAATGCCGGATTCAAGAAGTTCATGCCGGTTCCGCCGAACACTTCCTTGCCGAACAATACGGCGAACGCAACTGCGATGGCAAGTGTCCAAAGCGGCACGTCCACAGGGACAATGAGAGGAATGAGCATACCTGAAACGAGGTATCCCTCATTGACTTCCTCATTTCTGATCTGCGCAGATGCGAACTCGATACCGAGTCCTACGATGTACGCTACAAGATAAAGAGGGAGCACTTTGAGGAATCCGTACCAGAAATTCTGGAACAGTCCGAAGCTCTGTCCTGTCGCAAGTCCGTGCTGGTAGCCGACGTTCCACATGCCGAAAAGAGCTGCCGGAATCAATGCGACTACTACGATGATCATGATTCTCTTCAGGTCAACGGCATCTCTGACGTGCGAACCTTTGCTTGTTACCGTTCCCGGAACACGGAGAAAAGTATCGAACGCGTCAATGCTGGAGTGAAGGAATCCAAATTTGCCGCCCCTTTCGAAAAGGCCCGGCTTCTGAGTTGTATTTTTTGATTCTTCCATAACTTCCGTCTGATTATGCCATTTCTTTAATCATAAGGTCAATGCCTTTTTCAATGATGGCCTGAATGTCATTCTTTGAAGGATCCACGTATTCGCAGAGAGCGAGATCCTCAGGAAGCACCTCATAGATTCCGAATTTTTCCATCTTGTCAATGTCGCCGGCGAGGCAGGCCTTGACCAAGAATACAGGGAAAATGTCCATAGGAAGCACTTTCTTGTAAACGTCTGACATTACGAATGCGCGAGGGCCGCCATTCGTGTTGGTGTCCATATCGTATGTCTTCTTAGGGCAGAGCCATGAGAAGTATGTATGGCTTGAACTGAATTTGCCGAACCTGAAAGGTTTGGCCCATCCGAGAACTTCTCTTTCAGTGCCTTCGTGGAGAAGGGTGACCTGATTGTCGAAGAAGCCGAGAGAACCGTTCTTGCCGACATTCTCACCGGTGAGAACGTCACCGCTGACAAATCTCAGGTCATTGCCGGAGTTGTCATAGAAATCTTTCAGATCTGCCATGTTGATACCTGGAAGGGCATCTACATAAGCCGGCTCGATAGCCTTAGGACCTGTCACGGCAATCTTTCTGGCCATGTTGTACTTTCCTGTGTTGAAAAGCTTTCCGATGGCTGCAAGAAGAAGAAGTGAAACTGTCCATACGGTGTCTCCCTTCATGATAGGTGAGATATGGCTGATCTGTACGCCTACGTTGCCTGCAGGGTGTTTGCCTGTGAAGACGTGCTGGATTACATTCTCTACCTTGTGAAGAGGAGTTCCGGAGTAGTTTTCTCTGCAGAGAGAGAAGTGAATGCCTCCGTCAGTCAGTTTGTTGAGCGCATTCACACCTGTCTGGATGTTTGCGATTTCGTCTTTGAAAACGAATTCAGGCGCTGCCGCAAGAGGAGCTGTCGTGAATGCTGATACGAAGATTGCTTTAGGCTTTACAGCAGGATCTGCGAGAACGCCGTAAGGTCTCTGTACAAGAGATGGCCACAATCCGCTTTTCAGGAGAAGCTCCTTGATGTCTTCCGCCTGCATTTCTGCCGGTTTGTGGACACCGAAGTCAACAAATTCCTGCTGGGCGTCGGCCTTGATCCTTACCTCAAGCAACTTTCTTTTTTCGCCTCTGACGATTTCCGCAACCGTTCCGCTTACCGGGGACGAGAAGAGGATGTCAGGGTTCTTTTTGTCTGCCAGAACAGGGGATCCGGCCAGAACCTTATCGCCTTCCTTTACAAGAAGTCTTGGTATAAGACCCTTGAAATCAGTAGGTTTTACAGCGATAACGTCCGGTACGATCGTCTTTCTGGTTTTCTGGACTGCTGTTCCTGAAATAGGAATGTTCAGTCCGCCTTTCAAATCGATGTTGTTTGACATTATAGGTAACCTTTAATAGTATTTCGGATTTCCGGCGCGAATATACTGAATTTTTTTCGTAATTTCGCCATTATTATGGAAAACAAAAGTGCTATATTGGAGGGGTTGGACGAACAGCAGAGAGCTGCAGTCTGCCAGACAGAGGGGCCGGTGCTCATAGTTGCCGGCGCAGGAGCAGGAAAAACGAGAGTGTTGACCGGCAGAATCGCTTATATTCTTGAAAACGGGGGAGAACCCGACAGGATATTGGCATTGACATTCACAAAGAAGGCTGCGGCGGAAATGAAAGCCCGAATCGCGGCAATAGTGGGGGAGAAGAAGGCCCGGCGGCTCTACATGGGCACTTTCCATTCCGTGTTCATACGGTTTCTCAGAGAGTTTGCGGAAAGTCTCGGTTATCCGTCCTCATTTACCATCTATGATACGAGTGATTCCATCAGCGCCATAAAGTCGTGCCTGAAGGAAATGAAACTTGATGACAAAGTCTATAAGCCGAAGGATGTGCTCGGCCGCATATCGATGGCCAAGAACAACCTGATAACGCCTCAGGCGTACAAGAAGGATGCGCAGGCCATTATCAATGACACGCACGCCAAGAAGCCGGAAATCTGCAACATCTACGCCCGTTACGCCGAGAAATGCAGGCAGGCTGGGGTGATGGATTTCGACGATATCCTGCTGAATATGAACATCTTGTTCCGGGACAATCCGGAGGCTCTCGACTCCGTGGCGTCCCGCTTTGACTACATCCTTGTGGACGAGTATCAGGATACCAATGTGGCCCAGTACCTCATTCTCAAGAAGCTCAGTCAGAAACACCACAACATCTGTGTGGTCGGTGATGATTCGCAGTCCATCTATGCGTTCCGCGGAGCCAAGATCGAGAATATCCTGAACTTTAGAAGGGATTATCCTGACTATAAGCTCTTTAGACTTGAGCGTAACTACAGATCCACTCAGGTAATCGTGGATGCTGCCAATTCCGTCATTGAGAACAATGAGTCAAGAATCCCGAAAACCTGTTTTTCAAAAGGTCCAGAGGGCGATCTGATACATCTCATAAAGGCTTATACCGAGCAGGAGGAGGCAGTGCTTATCGCGTCTTCCATCGTGTCCCGCATGGAAAAGGACCATTGTCAGTATCAGGACTTTGCGATATTGTACAGAACAAATTCCCAGTCTCGCGCGCTGGAGGAGGCGCTCAGAAAACGCAACCTGCCGTACATGATAGTCTCCGGCAATTCCTTCTTCGACCGTGCCGAGGTGAAGGACATGATGGCCTACCTGAAACTTGCCGTCAATCCGAATGACGACGAGTCGTTCCGCAGAGTGCTGAACACGCCGGCCAGGGGTATCGGCTCCACCTCCGAGGGGGCTCTTGTCGCTGTCGCCGCTGCCGCGGGAGTTTCATTGTTCAATGCCTGTGAACCGTCAATGCTTATGAAGGCCGGAATCAAGTCCGGAGCTGCAGGCAAGATAATGGAATTCAGGAATATGATTGCCAATGCCAATGCTTCTCTGGCGAAGGATGATGCTTTTCAGGTGGCATCCGCACTTTCTACAAGATGCGGCCTGTATGCGTCGTTCAAGATGGACAATTCGATCGAGAGCCAGTCCAGAGCGGCCAATATCGAAGAACTCCTGAACAGCGTTCAGGGCTTCGTGGAGGACAGGAAGAACCAGTATAAGGAGGAAATGCTTGCAGATGAGAATGTTGTGGATATCGAGTCCATTTCGGACAGCGACATTCCTTTGGTGACACTCGGGGATTTCCTGGAGGACATATCATTGCTCAGCGCTATCGATATGACGGATGATGAGTCTTCCAACAAGATAACCCTGATGACGGTGCATTCTTCCAAGGGCCTTGAGTTCCCTTATGTATATGTGGCCGGAATGGAGGAGAATATATTCCCGTCCGGCGGTTCGTTCTCATCGCCGTCTGAGATTGAAGAGGAGCGAAGGCTGTTTTATGTGGCATTGACACGTGCAAAAGTGGCTGTAAATCTGTCATTTGCCTCTACCAGGATGAGAAACGGAAAGCATGAACAGAATGCGCCGAGCCGTTTCGTGCGTGAAATAAACACAAGGTATATTGACAATCCACTGCGCGAGGATGATGACTCCCGTGAAGACGGCATGCAGTCTTTCGGCGGATTCGGCTCCCGCTTCGGTTATGGCGCGAAGTTCTCCGGAGAGCGCAGAAGTTATGGCGCTTCATCGCAGAACCGTTCATATGGCACTTCTGGTCCAGTAAAAGTCATCAAAGAGAACAGACCTCCAGTGTCATCGGTGACCGGCAAGCCTCTGAAGCCTGCCTCTTCCGCTCCGAGTCCGCGTTCATTCGATGCTGATTTCGCCCCTGTCTCTGTCCTGGATATGAAAGTGGGGCAGCGGATCGAGCATAACCGTTTCGGTTTCGGCGTCATCAGACAGATAGCCGGTACCGGAACTGATCTGAAGGCGAAGATCGCGTTCGACAATTTCGGAGAAAAGATTTTGCTGCTCAAGTATGCGAAAATCCGCCTTGTAGAGAGTTAGAACAGATATTTAAAACTTTTTTTAAATGCCCGGCAGGAAAATTTAAAATTTCTGTCGGGAAATTTTTACGTTTCTTAAATAAAATCGGAAAAATTTCACATACTTTAGCGGTCGCTTAAACTTATTGAATTATGCGACAACTATTGAAAATCAAATTTTTGGCAGTACTGCTCCTGCCTGTGTTCACGTTCTGCAGACGACTCGATGCGGAGACTGAGACGGGCTCCGGTTATCTTGGTATTCACTTCTCTGAACAGGCATATGCCCTGACAAAAGCTACGGCGGAAAACTTGCCGGACACGTGTGATTTCCTGCTTAAAGTCACGGACGCCGGAGGAAAGGTCATATATGACGGCAAGTATGGCGACTCTTCCGAAAAGATTCTTGTGAAATCCGGAACTTACAATATCTCAGTGCGCTCCTCTGAATTTTCCAAGCCGTCATTCTCATCCCCACTATATGGAGATGACCAGTGTGTCGTGGTCCAGGAAGGGAAGACCGCGCATGTCTATCTCGACTGTGATATGCAGAATGCGGGAATCCGGCTGGTGATTTCGCCCGATTTCCTGAAATCTTATCCTGACGGCGTGCTCTTTCTGAAGTCTTCTGCCGGTAAGCTCATGTACGGTTACTCCGAAAAGCGGGTGGCCTATTTCCAGCCGGGAAATGTGACACTGGTCCTATATGACGGCGGGAAGGACAAGTCGTTGACAACTAAAAAAATAAGACCTAAACAGGTGCTTGTCTTAAGCGTGCAGGCCCCCTCTGCCGGAACTTCAGGTGCAGGCATCAGCATTGCCGTCGATACTGCTAAGGCTTGGGTGAGCGACAGATACGTCATCGGCTCCGGCTCCGGCAGCGCACCCACCGGAGGAGCATATAAGGACGCATTGAGCGTTTCTCAGGCAAAATCCGAGTTGGATGCGAAAGGCGTGTGGGTGTACGGCTATATTGTGGGTGGTGATTTGACTGCTTCATCCGTGTCATTCGACGAGCCGTTTGAGTCTGAATCGAATATAGCCATCGCAGGCAGGACCACTGTCTATGACAAGGAGTCCTGTATGTCAGTCCAATTGTTGAAAGGCAAGGTCCGGGATGCATTGAATCTCGTTTCCAATCCTTCAAACCTGAAAAGAAAAGTGTTCCTGAAAGGCGACATCGTGGAATCGTATTTCGGTATTCCGGGTGTGAAGAACATTTCTGAATGCGTGATTGAGTAGGTAATCCATAAGTAACCTTCAAAAAATATTTGTAAACTTATGCGAGTTTACTATCTTTGCAGTCGCATCCGGAGAACGGCTGCAATGCGGAAATAGCTCAGCTGGTAGAGCGTTGGCTTCCCAAGCCGAAGGTCGCGGGTTCGAGCCCCGTTTTCCGCTCCACGAACAACAAATAGTATATAATAATATGTTCTGAAAGTTATAACATCTTCAATCGACGGAAGTTTGTTATGACTTTCGTTCTGCTTTATATGGCCTCCTTACCATTGCCAGAGTTATGCTTTCTCGCAAAAAAATGATTTAATACTTTTGAAATTATCAAGTTTTTGCTATTTTTGCTTTCGAAACGATTGTAATACCAAATTGAAACGTTACAAAACAAAAACAATAACTATTATCACATACAATGAAAATAATACGAGTGTGGGCTTCCATCATCGTTTTTCTTGCTGCTTTTGCGTTCGCTTCATGCAGCAAGACAGAAAATGGTGGGGGGGGCGAGATTGATGTACAGTTCCGTGTGCCGGAAAATGTAGAACTTGAATACAGCGCTACAACTCTTGATTTCAGGGTGCAGTTCCAGAAGTCCCCGAAGGAGACCGACAAGATTGTGCTGAAAGATCCCGTAGGAGTCGAACATACCTGCGACATCGTATCTGTCAGCACGACCAAGTTTACAGTCTCGCTTTATTCGGGAATGGTTTCTGGAAAGTATTCTGTATCCATAAAGCGTGGGAATGCGGTCAAGCTTATGGGCGAGATGGTGGTGTCCATTTACGGCGACGGGGTGGAACCTGCTGACGGTTCTACCGTTTACGGAAAGATCTCATGCAATGGTGTCGGTGTCCCTGACGTAGTCGTATCTGATGGCTATGAGGTGGTAAAGACTGATGCTGACGGAGTGTATCAGATGAGGTCGGCAAAATATCTGAAATATGTGTTCATGTCCGTTCCGAGCGGATATGAGCCTGAAGTAAATGGCATATTACCGAAGATTCACAGCGCATTGACATCTTCTGCGAAAAAAACTGAGCGCGTGGATTTCGTCTTGAATAAAGTGGAGGGCCAGGACAAGTACAAGGTCTTCTTCCTGGGAGATATGCATCTTGCGAACAGGACCGATGACAGGACACAGTTCACTGAGTTTACCAATGACTGGAACACATATCGCGACAAGCATAAGTCCGAGAAGATGTATGCGATTACCCTCGGCGACATGACCTGGGACCTGTATTGGTACACGCACCAGATGGAACTGAAAGACTATCTGGATCTTATAAACGACAAAGTATCGGATATAATCATATACCATACAATGGGCAATCATGACAATGATATGCGCGCGACGAGCGGTTATGATGCAAAACTTCCGTATGACAAAACCATTGCTCCCCAGTATTATTCCTTCAATATCGGAAAGGTGCATTATGTGGTGATTGACGACATTGACTGTACTGAATATGACGGAACATCATCAAGAAAATATCACAAGAATCTGACACAGAATCAGTTGGATTGGCTTAAGAAGGATCTGGCGTATGTGAGCACATCTACCCCTATAGTATTGACGACTCATGCTCAGTTGTTCTATCCGTCAAAGAAAAGCGTCTCCCAATTCGAGTACAGTTTCAGCAACGTGAGCGAACTGCTTGAGGTTCTGGATGGCTACAAAGTGCATGCTGTGACCGGGCACACTCATACGATTTTCAATGCACTTCCGGAAGATACCGCTTTACTTGGCGCGAAAAATCTGCAGGAACATAATGCCGGTGCGGTTTGCGCATCATGGTGGTGGTCTGCTCATTTGACCCCGGGAGTCCACATCAGTCTGGACGGTGCACCGGGCGGCTACAGTATCTGGGATGTGGACGGTACTGATTTCAAGTGGAAGTACAAGGCGACCGGAAAGAGTGAGGACTATCAGTTCCGCTCTTATGACCTGAACAATTTCAGTGTTTCATACGATGATGTCCCTAAGCTCAAGAATGTGGAGATGAAATCTGAGTTTCTTAAATATATCCTGGCATATCCTAAAAATACTGACAATGAGGTTCTTATCAATGTGTGGAACTGGAATCCAAAATGGACCATCACAGTTACTGACGAACATGGAAAGGCCCTGAAATGGACCAGGACATTCGCATTTGATCCGCTTCATATCAAGGCATTGACGATTCCTCGGTTCAACAATGATATAAAAAACAAGCCTTCTTTCATAACAGAAAAAGCAATGCCGCATTTCTTCAAGGTCAAGGCGGACAATGCCACAGATGACTTGACGATAACAGTAAAGGATGAATTCGGCAACGTCTATACTGAAAACATGGCGCGTCCGAAGGCATTCAATACCCTTACTGACTATACACAGTATTGATTCATAATGGATTGATACCATATAATACAAACCAAAATACAAAATTTATGAGAACAGTCAAATTTCTTGCTGTTACGCTTCTGGTAGCATTTGCCACCTGCATAGGTGCCTTTGCCCAGAACAGGACGGTGTCCGGAAAAGTTCTGGACAACCAACAGCAACCTCTTATCGGAGCGGCGGTTCTGATTTCCGGCACAAGTACCGGTACAACGACTGACGTGAACGGTAGTTTCTCAATGTCGGTTCCTTCCGGGGATGTTGTCCTGGAGGTATCATCTCTCGGTTACATTACCAGAAAGGTGAGTGTTCCGGCAGCAAAGTCTTCTGTCAATGTCACACTTGATGAAGACAACATGACCTTGAACGAGACGGTCGTTGTAGGTTATGGTACTCAAAAGAAAGTGAACTTGACAGGCGCTATTTCAGTTGTAGATGACAAAGCCCTGAAGGACAGGTCATCCCACAACCTTGTCACCATGCTGCAGGGTTCTGTTCCTGGCCTGAACATCACGACTCAGTCAGGTAACCCTGGAAGTACCGGAAAACTGAACATCCGAGGATTTACTTCCATCAATGAAGCGAATCCTATCGTCCTCATTGACGGTGCGCTCGGAGACCTCGAAGATGTCAATCCTAATGATGTCGAGAGTATCTCCGTCATCAAGGACGCTGCTGCGGCAGCCGTTTACGGTGCTCGTGCAGCTTATGGAGTTATCCTCGTGACCACCAAGAAAGGAAGCTCGGATGACGGCAAAGCCAAGATCCGCTACAGCGGAAGATTCGGATGGGAAGAGCCGACCACTTCGACAGATTACGAGGACAGGGGATATTGGTCAGTCTATACTCTGGATACATTCTGGAAGACTCAGGCAGCCGGAACCCCTTATACGGGCTATACCGAGCATGACATGATGGAGCTTCTGGCCCGTGTCAATGACAAGACTGAGAATCCTGACCGCCCTTGGGTTGTCAAGGAAGTCCGCAATGGTAAAGAGCAGTGGATATATTACTGCAATACCGACTGGTATCACGAAATGTTCAGGGACAGACATCCTGTTCAGCAGCACAACATATCCGTAAGCGGCGGAACCAAGAACGTGAGGTATTTCATATCGGGCGGCTATGACAGGCAGACCGGTATCATGAAGGCTGCAGAGCCGGATGTGTTCCAGAAATATAATCTCCGTGCCAAGATTGACGCCAAGCTGAACAAGATCATGTCTTTGTCCAACAACACGTCATTCTACAATTCCAATTATTCTTGGATCGGTGTAGGAGATATTCAGGACGTGTTCCGCAACTTGCGCCACACTCCTGCCTCTTTCCCTCTCTTCAATCCGGACGGAACAGGCCTTTACAACAACCCTCTCATCATCGGCGGTAACTATAATGTAGCCAACGGTAGGCAGATTGTATTTGCGATGGGCAAGCACAAGAACTATGACAAGAAATTCAACTTCACCAATACCACGGAGCTTGTCATCAAGCCGGTGGACCATTTCAATGTGACTGCGAATTTCACCTACAGACGTGTAAACCGCAATGAGATGCACCGTACCGTAAACATACCATTTGGTGTCCGTCCTGGTGTTACCGATGCATATACTACAGGTGCCGGTTTGAATGAACTGGAAGAGCGTACAAGAAGGTATGACTATTATACCGGAAACATTTTCGGCACTTACGAAAATACCTTCAAGGATGCCCACAATCTCAAGGTTATGCTCGGTTTCAATGTCGAGACATACCAATACAAGAATGTGACGGCCAAAGGACAGAATCTTTCAGATGAGAATCTCAACGATTTTAACCTGGTATCTCCAGATGAGTCCGGTGCCATCATCACTACTCTTGCAGGGGGCCAGAGTGAATATGCTCTTGCAGGTTTCTTTGGAAGATTGAACTACGACTATAAAGGACGTTACCTCATCGAGGCTTCAGGCCGTTATGACGGTTCTTCCCGTTTTGCAAAAGGACATCGTTGGGGTCTGTTCCCGTCAGTGTCCGGAGGATGGCGTATCTCTGAAGAGCCTTTCTTTGCTCCTGCAAGAGATATCGTGAACAACCTCAAGCTCCGTGCTTCCTTCGGTTCTCTCGGTAATCAGAATGTCTCCGATTATTCTTACATGAGAACCATCTCACAGCAGGCATTCTCTGCATTTACCTTCGGAGAGGGATCTACCAATGCAAAATATTCTGGTATTTCAGCTCCGAACTCATCAGAACTTACTTGGGAAACCACTCAGCAGTACAATGTCGGATTGGATGCATCATTGTTCAACGGCAGACTTGATTTCACAGCTGAGGCTTACATCAGGGACACCAAGAACATGCTTGTCCAGGGCAATGCTCTGCCGAGCGTATATGGAGCAGCTGCCCCTAAGGAGAATTCGGCTGATTTGAGAACTCGCGGTTATGAGATTTCCGTAGGTTGGAGAGATTCATTCAAGCTTGCAGGCAAGCCGTTCAATTACAGCGTAAGGGCTTCTCTCAGTGACTACGATTCACATATTACCAGATATGCAAACAACCCGGACAAGCGTCTGAATGACTACTATGTAGGACAGCGTATCGGTGATGTCTGGGGCTTCGTAGTGGATGGTCTGTTCAAGACTGATGAAGAGGCAAAGGACTATCAGGCAAATGTCTGTGATGCATTGACATATGTAGGAACAAACCGTATGCAGGGCGGATTCCTTGCAGGTGACCTCAGATATGTCGATCTCGACAATGACCATTCCGGTGAGGGTGGAATCAATAAGATTACTCTCGGAAAGAACACTGCTGATGATCCTGGTGACCGTAAGATTCTGGGTAATTCCCTTCCGAGCATGCAGTACGGTTTCAATCTGGCTTTTGACTGGATGGGCTTTGACGTGAGCGCGTTCTTCCAGGGAACAGGTACACATTACTGGTATCCTGCAGGAATGAACATCGCATTCTGGGGATCATATTCCTATGCATATTGCGCAGCATTCATGCCTCGTGATTTCATCAAGACCGTATGGTCTGAAGAGAATCCTGACGCCTATTTCCCGAGAGCGCGAGTCTATTCATCCACTGGTGGTGAACTTGCTCCTGTAAACAGCCGTTACATCCAGAATGTCCGTTATCTGAGATTCAAGAATCTGACTGTGGGCTATACTGTCCCTCAGAGACTTACCCAGAAGATCCATCTGGACAAAGTACGCTTCTATTTCTCTGGAGAGAACCTTGCATACTGGTCTCCAATTAAGAAATATACCAAGTACTTGGATCCTGAGTCTTCATATCGTAGAGCATCGAGCGATAAAGACAAGTCTTCTACTACCGGCATATACAAAAACAGCGATAGCAAAGATGCTGTTGCTTATCCTTGGCAGAAGACACTTATGTTCGGTGTTGATATTACATTCTAATGCGGGAGGACAGATCAATGAAAAAATATATATTTCCAATAATTGCTATTATTCTCGGGTGCTCTTCTTGTGACAGTTTCTTGGAGAAGACCCCTAAGGACAGACTTGTTCCGGAAACATACTTCAAGACTGAAAACGATCTTAAGATGTTTTCCAACTCGTTCTATGACAATCTTTTAGATAAGACTCCATATGACGAACAGTCTGATGTGATGTTCGAGAAGGGAACAATATCAGATGAACTGCTCGGCGGTACTGCCCGTGAAGTTCCACAGGCAGCTGCTTCAGGAGGATGGTCATGGGGACAGCTGCGTAAGATCAATACGATGCTGGGCCATATGGATCAGTGCACAGATGCTGAAGTGGCTAAACAATATACTGGCCTGGCAAAATTCTTCAGAACTCAGTTCTATTTCCGGAAAGTCATGAGATTCGGAGATGTGCCATGGTATGACAAGGAACTTGGCTCCCGTGACTCCAGTCTGTATAAGGCCAGAGATTCCCGTGAGCTGGTTATGAGCAACATGTTGAATGACATTGATGACGCCATTGAAAGTCTTCCTTCAGGAAAGAGCGTTTACCGTGTAAACAAATGGGCGGCTCTTATGCTCAAGGCCCAGTTCTGTCTCTATGAAGGTACTTTCAGAAAATACCACAACGTCACTTTGCCGGGACATTCTGCTGAGGACTATTTGAAACTCGCTTATCAGGCTGCTGAGCAGGTTATGAATTCCGGAGTATATTCTTTGGCTTCTGACTATCATGAACTGTTCAGGGAACCTGATGCTGACCAGAATGAGTATATTCTTGCCATCAGAATGGAACAGTCTATCGGCTGTACTCATAGCGCAACAAGTTATGTAGCCATGAACACAGGTGGTAACCCTGGTTTTTCAAAGAAGTTCATTGACAGTTTCTTGATGAAAGACGGCACCAGATATACGGACAAGCCGGATTGGGAAACCAAGCTGTTCGTGGAAGAAGTGGCTGACAGGGACCCGCGTTTGGGTATGATCATCAGGCTTCCTCAGAGTATCCGTGTGAACTCCAAGAAGACTATTTATGGTCCTGAACTTACGATGACCTCTACAGGATTCCAGCTTGAGAAGTTCGTGATGGATCCTCAGTATGAAACTGCTGAGCGTGCAAATATGTCCTTCAATGATATTCCAGTATATCGTCTGGGAGAGGCATATCTGATGTTTGCAGAGGCTAAGGCCGAACTGAATATCCTCACTCAGGAGGATGTTGACAATTCCATCAACAAGCTTCGTGACCGCGTAGGTATGCCTCATCTTGTGTTGGCAGGTCTTACAGTCGATCCGTTCCTGACTTCTGAAACTTATGGCTATCAGAACCTTGCCAAACTTAATCCTTCTAATCTCGCGCAGATTCTTGAAGTCCGTCGTGAAAGGACTATCGAGATGGCTCTTGAGGGAAGAAGATGGAATGATATCGTAAGATGGAAAGAAGGCGCAACTTGGGCAGAACCGCTTTACGGTATGTATTTCCCTGGACCTGGCGCATATGATTTGACAGGTGACGGCACTGCAGACGTTTATCTTTATGCTACAGCGAAGGTTGACAATGCAGTAAAGAAGCAATATGGTGATAACTTTACATATCTCCAGATTCAGGAAATCGAAATTGACGGAAAATATGTTCCATATTCAGACGGTATAATTTTGAGCGAGGGTACCAAGGGCTATGTTGCCATGCATTATAAGAAGGCACGTGCCTTTGATGAAAGTAGGGATTATCTTTACCCGATTCCAAGTGGAGATCGTCAACTTAATCCTAACCTGGCTCAGAATAACGGTTGGGCTGATGGTCTGGACTTCTAGTGCCAATGTGACAAATAAATCTGGATCATTAAATTAGATTGTTATGAAAATTATAAATAACTTATTTAGAATCAGTGCGATTTTGCTGCTGGCTTCTCCTTTTACAAGCTGTAAAGAGGAAGAGTTGGTCAAGCCTAGTGCATTGCTGACAGAATCCAGCTTGACATTTGAGGCCAAGGCCGAAGAGTCACAGTCTTTCAGGATAGCTTCGGATTCTGATTGGATGATAGACGTGGACGAGCCATGGATAACCGTGGATCCGATGTCCGGTTCCAATACAATGGATGTCAATGTCACTGTAGAGGACAACTATACCGGCGGAGTTATGAATGCTCCCCGCCAGGGTCTCATTACGATTATGAACAAGCGTGGTTATAAGGTAACCACTACCATTTATCAGAATGGCGATGCCTATCTTGGAGCGCCGGAAGGTAATGTTGCTAAGGTAGCTGATCTTGATTCTGCTTCCAGGGCTAAGGTGCTCAGCGCTACTGTCGCGGCTGTCTCTACCACTGGATTCGTGGTTACAGATGGTACTGTGAACATGTTCGTTGATGGAAAAGCAGAGGTTAAAGCCGGAGATGTCGTGGATTTCAATGGCAAGACAAGCAAAATCAGCGGAATCCCGTCTTTTGTGCTTGATCAGGTAGAAGTAAAGTCCACAGCAGAAGTGACTTATCCTACGCCGGTGTCTATTGACAAAGCTCCGTCTGTGCTTCCTGATAAGGTTACATACGTGAAACTGACAGGAACTCTTATAGGTTCGACTCTTCGTTTTGCAGACAAAACCACATGTTCGCTTCTTATTCCTGCTGATGCTGAGACCTTCAATAAAGTCAATACTCACAAGGTGGACGTGCTTGCGTACTACATCGGTATCATCAAGAAGGATGTCACAGTAGTTCCTGTTTCATTCGTGGATAACGGACAGGATGAAAGCGTAGGTGTAAAACTTCCTTTCAGAGATGATTTCTCTTGGCTTGCTCCATATATTGATGCTGCCAATTCCAAATTGTCTGAAGATAAAAAGATTTCAGACTGCGTTGGTGCGGTAACATCTTCTGCTGACGGATGTGCAAACCTCTATACGACTCTTGCAGATAATGGCTGTGATGTTCTTGGTGTGCTCAGATCAAGAGGATATACTGATCTGAATCCTTCATTCAAGACAATTTATCTTCAGGATGCATATTTCAAATTTGGTGCTAACAAAAAACAGTCAGGATTGACTTTGCCTCTCTTTAGATTGGATGGCGAACAAGATATCGTGGTCTCATTCAAATGGTGTTCACAGATGCAGGGTGACGGTAATATTGACAAGACTCAGCTTGTTCTGGAAATTGACGGCCCTGGTAAAGTCGAGCCGGCGTCCAAATCAGACAAGATAAGCGAACCTGTTTCTCATTCTCAGAGTTCAGGCAAGATGTTCTGGCAGGATGCCATGTTTACAATCAAGGGCGCTACGACTGCAACTGCAATATCATTCCATCCTTCAGTGTTCGGACATGCCGGTGCTCAGGAGTCCGGCTACTACAGATATTATGTAGATGATATCGAGGTAATGCTTGCCTCTGAGGCCGTCAAGGCCAATATCAATGTTGAAGGACTTGATTCTGACCTCATTACATTCGAGGGGACACCTGAGGCTCCTTATACATTCAAGGTGTCATCGGATGTTGACTTCAATGTTTCTGCAAGTGCCAACTGGCTTCATATTGAGAATGGCTCCGGACTTGCAGGTGAGACCAAGACGGTCAGTGTTACTTGTGATCCTAGTGAACTCAGCGTCTTGAGAAAGGGTGAGATTACCATCAAATCAGGTGTGACATCCAGGAAGATTCAGGTCGTGCAGTCCGCTGCAGGACAGGAACTTGATCCGTTCATCAGTATCAAGGAGGGTAACTCAGTAGAAGTTCTTGGTCAGGGTGCTGAATTTACGGTAACTGTTCAGTCAAATACGTCATTCGAGACCAAGATTGACGCGGATTGGATCCAGCTCCTTCCTTCTACAACTGCAAAGGTTGAGTGGACGCCTCTTAAATTCAAGGCTGCCGCTAACCTTACGGGTGTTGCCAGAACTGGTACAGTACGTTTTGTGAAAGGTACTATCGAGTCTGTCCTTACTGTAAAGCAGGATAAGTTCGAGCCTTCTATCAAGGTTTCTTGCCCAGGTGTAAATACTATCGCTGGTATCGGTGAGACCAGAAAGGTTACTATAGTTGCGAATATCCCATTCAAGGTGTCAGCTCCTTCATGGGTTAAGTTCCCGACAACTGAGGCAACTGCCGGCACTTATTCTCTCGATATTCCATTCGAGGCAAATGCTGGAAGTGCAAGATCTGGTGATGTGGTTCTGTCAAATGACGAGTACTCTTATTCTGTGAAACTTCCGGTTGCTCAGGCCGAGTCTAATGTTGTGTTCTTTGACGACTTCGGGTGGCTCCAGCCTGTTCTGGACTACTATAGTACTGCCACAGGAAACAAGATAGGTGATACCATCGGAAAGAGCAAGGACGACAATGCTGTGAATATTTATGGCAAGGACCTTAAGTCTGTTGCTCCGGATGCGTTGAAACTTGCAGGATATGAAGATATGAATCCTGGTCTTGAACTTATTTATCTCCAGGATAAGTATTTGAAGTTCAGTAAGACTGGCGGAAATAATACTTCTATCAGACTGCCTAATCTCGCTGTTACATCGGCTACTGATGTTACTATGGACTTCGACCATGCTGCTATGGTGCAGGGAAGTGGCACTGTCGATGACTCTAAGGTGGTTATCGTGATTGAGGGTGATGGTGAGTTTGAGAATGGTACGAAGTGCAGTGATATCCTTGGAATCGATCAGCCTAAAGGCAAATATAACTGGTCTCACTCTTCAGTTAAGATTAAAGGTGTCAATGCCAATACTCGCCTTGTTGTAGTGATGTACCGTGTCGTAATGGCGAAGGATGAGAGCGGTGTTTACAAGTATACAGGTAAATACAATTACAAGGTCGGTGGTGCCGGTCGTATATTCCTCGACAACATCAAGATTACCAAATAATCTTTGACCGAATATTATTGATTGCTTCCGGGTGTCTCTTCGTTGGGGTGCCCGGAAGTTTCCATATGTGTTGACCTTTTTATATTCTGCAAAATTATTGCTAAATTTGCAGACTGTACTTAAAACCAGAAAAATGGCGAATTATACAATAGTTGAAGTCGTCGGGAGAAGAATGCTGAAGAAGTTCATCAAGTTTCCTGACGAATTGTACAAGGATTGTGAGCAATATGTTCCGGCTCTTCATTCTGATCAGGTGTTCAGCCTGACGAAAGATCCTGCGTTGGATTATTGCAAGCACAAGTTGTGGCTGGCGTTCGACGGAAAGAAAATCGTGGGGCGTATATGCGCTATGATAAATCCTCGTTACAATGAATTGTATGACAAGAAAAGAGCGCGTTTCGGATGGTTTGACACGATCAATGACATTGACGTTGCCCGTCTTCTGCTCGGAACGGCTGAAGCCTGGGCCCGCGAGAATGGCATGACCGAGGTGCACGGGCCATTGTATTACAATACTTTGGGAAAGCAGGGCATGCTGGTCGAGGGTTTTGAGAACATTCCTCCGTTCAACTGTCTGTATAACTTCCCGTATTACAATGACTTGGTGACGGCCCTCGGGTACGAGAAGGAGTGTGACTGGCTTCAGTACAAGATGAATGCCTCACAGGGTGTTCAGGACAAGGTGAGCAGAATTGCTGGAAAGCTCAAGGAAAGGTATAACCTGCACGACGGCAAAATCGACAACCTGAAGAAGGACAAGAAGATGGTGGACTATTTCTTCAAGGTTTACAATGAGAGCTTTGCTGCGGCAGTCTATAATTTCATTCCGTTCACGCAGAAGGAAATCGACCACGAGGCGAAAGTGTCAATGCCGTTCATTTCAGACAAGGTGAGCAGTATCGTCCTGGATGAGAACAATGAGCTTGTGGCTTTCGGAATCGCGTTCCCGACCATCTCGAAGGCGTTGCAGAAGGCGAAAGGCCGTCTGTTCCCGTTCGGCTGGTTCCACCTGCTCAAGGCAATGCACAATTATGAATGCGTGGACCTTATGCTCAACGGGGCCGTGCCGCATTGGCAGAACAAGGGTGTAAGCTCCATTTACCATTGCTCGATGGCTGAAAAGTACAAGAAAGTCGGGACAATGTGGGCGATTTCCAATCCACAGATTGAGACGAACAGTGCGGTGAATGTCTGGGGCAAGTACGAACATGAGCTTTACATGCGCAGACGTTGCTATGTCAAAGCGCTGTAAACCAATGTGATTGATGGTTTAATACGAAATAGAAGACAACAACAATATATGGCAGAGAAGAATACATTGCTGGAAAAGGTCCTGAGCCTTCAGGACAAATTCATTTCTCTTCAGGAACAGCTTTCGGACCCGGCTGTGATGTCGGACATGAAGAAATATGTTCAGCTGAACAAGGATTACAAGGAACTGGAGCCTATCATCAAGGCAGGACAGGAATACAAGAGAATGGTGGATGAACTCGCTTCCGCCAAGGATATCATGGCCAATGAGAAGGATGACGATCTCAAGGAGATGGCAAGAGAGGAAATTGCCGAGATTGAGCCGAAGCTTCCTGACATGGAGCAGAACATCAAGCTGCTTCTCATTCCTTCGGATCCTGATGACAGCAAGAATGCGATGGTCGAAATCCGTGGCGGTACAGGTGGCGATGAGGCTGCCATATTCGCAGGTGACTTGTTCAGGATGTATTCGAAGTTTGCTGAGCGCAAGGGCTGGAAACTCGAGGTTTCGGACCAGGCTCCGGGCACTTCAGGCGGTTTCAAGCAGATTGTGTTCAAGCTTTCGTGCGCTGATGGTGTTTACGGGACAATGAAATACGAGTCCGGTGTGCATCGTGTGCAGAGGGTGCCTCAGACGGAGACTCAGGGACGTATCCAGACTTCTGCCGCATCTGTGGCTGTCTTCCCGGAGGCTGACGAGTTCGACATTGATCTGGATATGAATGATATCCGCAAGGATACCTACTGTTCTTCAGGTCCTGGCGGACAGGGTGTGAACACGACGTATTCTGCTGTCCGACTGACACATATCCCGTCAGGAATCGTGGTTCAATGTCAGGAGGAGCGTTCGCAGCTCAAGAACTTCGACAGGGCATTGGAAGAGCTCCGTACCCGTCTGTACAATATGGAGCACCAGAAGTATCTGGACGGTATCGCAGCCAAGCGTAAGACGATGGTATCGACGGGCGACCGTTCCGCCAAGATCAGAACGTACAATTATCCGCAGTCCCGCGTCACCGACCACCGTATCAACTGGTCAATGTACAATCTCCCTGCCTTCATGGACGGTGATATCCAGGAATGTATCGACCAGCTCCAGATAGCCGAGAACGCCGAACGCCTCAAAGCCGCCGGCGACGACGAATAAAATACTTATATGAGTGAGGCCGGCTTTTAAATAAGGTTAAAGGTCGGCTTCGCCGAGTGTATTCTAGGAAACCACTTAAAAAAACAAGAAAAATGAACAAAAAAGTATCAGTAGTGTTCATGCTGATGGCCATACTCTTTTCAGTATGCCTCATCGCATCCAACCTCTTCGCTACCAAAGTATTCGCTATCGGTAGCATCACACTGCCGGGCGCAGTGATCATTTTCCCTATTTCTTACATCCTCAACGACTGCTTTGCAGAAGTCTGGGGCTATCGTAAGGCCAGACTCGTAATCTGGACAGCCTTTGCCATGAACTTCTTCGTCGCATTGGTCGGTCAGATCGTCGCATGGCTGCCTGCCGCTTCCTTCTGGGACGGCGGAGAGCATTTCAATTACGTCTTCAGCATGGCCCCGCGAGTAGCTTTCGCTTCATTGCTCGCCTTCCTCGCCGGCTCCACGATGAATGCATTCGTGATGAGCAAGATGAAGATAGCATCCAAAGGCAAAGGCTTCTCAGTCAGGGCAATACTCTCCTCCATAGCAGGTGAAGGCCTTGATTCATTGATCTTCATGCCGATAGTCTTCTGGGGTGCCGACATCAAGTCATTGGCAGCAATGATGCTGGCGCAGGTCTCATTCAAAGTATGTTACGAGATAGTCATACTTCCTGTGACCGTTCAGGTTGTCAAAGCCCTCAAGCGCTACGAAGGAATCGACACATTCGACGAAAACATTTCATACAATCCGTTTAAGATTGCAGACATCTGATATTATGAACAATAACGAAAGAGAACAAGAAGGTCTCAAGTCCCTTGGCCGCAAGACCGAATACAGAATGGACTACGCTCCGGAGGTACTGGAGACATTCGAAAACAAGCACCAGGGCAATGACTACTGGGTGCGTTTCAACTGCCCGGAGTTCACCACCCTCTGTCCGATTACAGGACAGCCGGACTTCGCGGAGCTCCGCATCAGCTATATCCCTGACGTCAAGATGGTCGAGAGCAAGAGCCTCAAGCTCTATCTTTTCAGCTTCAGAAACCACGGAGACTTCCACGAGGACTGCGTGAACATCATCATGAAAGACCTCATCAAACTGATGGGTCCCAAATACATCGAGGTTACCGGCCTCTTCACCCCACGTGGCGGCATCTCCATCTACCCCTACGCCAACTACGGCCGTCCGGGCACCAAGTACGAGAAACTGGCCGAACAGCGTTTCGCCACACACGAATAGTTGCGCACCCCGTAAAGTAGTAAGTATCAATAATATAGCCATTTTCAGAGTTGCCAAAATCCCAACTCTGAAAATGGCTTAATCGTTGATATTCAGTGAGTTGCGCGATACGCCCGCCGTTATAAGCCTGCTTCTGGTATATATAATACTCAGTACTTACTTGTAAGAGCAGAGTAAGGTGATAGGGTAGTGGTCGGAAATGTACTTCACGCCATAATCCTCTGTGGCAATGTGATATCTGTCGGCATTGACATTGCCCACGAAGAAGATGTGGTCAATCACTGACTGTTTCGTCTCGCCGAAACCATTGAAAGTCCTTCCGCTTTCAGTCTTCTTCGCCAATGTCCTGGCATCTCCCATCGCAGCTCTGACCGGCGCAAGTTCAGTAGAATTCAGCGTACAGTTGAAATCCGCAACGAGGAAAATCGGAACGGAACTCTTCGACAGATCTGCAATCCCCGTAAGCTCCTTGATCTTTGAAATTGTCAATGCACTTGACTTCGTCCTGGCTTCCACGCTGATGTGGTCGAAATGAGTGGCGAAGAACCAGACAATCTGATTGTTATGAAGTTTGTCCGCAACTTTCGTCCATACCACGACCCTGCGTTTTGCACTGTTCCATGAAGAATATGTGCCGTCTTCATTCTTTTCAGGAAGCTTGTCCGGCGTATCTGCAAGCCAGAAAAATCCCTTGTCCTTCAGCTCGAAACGGCCTTTCTTGTAAAGGATTCCGATACCTTCGCCTGAGCCGCTGCTGATGCCCTTTCCGGTATCACGGTCAATGTCATAATATCCGTAAGTATCGGAGAGCTTATATGCAAAATCCTGAGACTGAGTGGCTTTGACCTCCTGCAGACCGAGAAAGCCCGGACTGGTGGTTTCAATGAACTTGAACACGGCATCCTTCCTCACAGACCACGGATAGGTATCCGTAGTATTGAAGTATCTGATATTGAAAGAGCCTGCAAGCAAGGTCTTTCCGTTCCCTTCAGGAATTACTTCCTCCTCCTGGTCTTTGTCATTTTTGACATAGTGCCGCTCAGGCTCAGCCTTGCAGGCTGAAAGAGCAAGCAAGGCTGAAAGAGCGATCAATGAAATTCTGTATTTCATAAATTGTTGGACAATAATATATTAGTATAACACACAAGTCTTTGACGGATTTCCGCCGAGCTGTGACCAGCCTGCAGCATGACTCGTCGCCGAGCCCTTGACAGCGAACAATGTCGGTTTCCCGTCTTTCATGCCGGTACAGTAGATGGTTCCGTCAATGCTGATGGTAGGGGATGACCTCATATCTGTAGCGAGCTGGATTTCAGCCACTTTATTGCCATCTACAGGCGAGAGTTTCACGAGTTTGCCGAGAGCGTAGTCATTGTAATAGACGTAATTCTCATTGTCAACAGCCGCAGAACCTGCGATATCGCCGTCAGCAAAAGATTCCCACTTCAACTGACCGTCAGGACTTACGGCAGTGACCCTTGCCTTGTCATTACCATTGACACCTGTAGTTACATAAATTGTTCCATCCGCACCGCAGACGACACCCTGGGCATTGTATCTGACAAGTTTACCGTTGATTGGAGTAACCCAGTCAGGCTCGAATGGGGTGGTGTCGTCCTTTACATACTTGTTGGTGTCATAGCAGTAGAGGACGCTGCTTGAGCTCACTCTGTTGGTCCTGTTGGTATAGAGGATATATACCTTTCCGTCAGCTGACGTGGCCATCTGGCCGGAGTCGCCGGTCTCCAGAGTCTTGCTGTTGTTATATCCGAGAGCCTTGTTGTGCTGGTTGTTGGCATTGCCGTAATACTTCCATTTGCTGCCCTCGCGGAAATAGATTCTCGAACCGTACTTGTCGTTGCAGTGGGTGATGAAAGTACCGTTCTTGAAGCCGACGGAGCCGCCATAGTTGCCCTGCTTTACCTGCAGGCTTTCCGCAAACGAGCCGTCAGCGATATTGAGGGCATGTCCGTTGTCCTGGCCTCCGTAAGCTTCCCAGATGGCCGGATAATCGGTCTTTGTCGGATTTGCCTTGGTGGTCAGGATGACCTGTCCGAGGTCCTCGAAAATAACCGGAATGACTGCGATGTACCGCGCATTTCCGTAGTCGAAATACCAGTTCTGTCTGCCGTTCGGTGCGATAGAGTAAACGCCTGAACTGTAAGTGCCTACGACCTTCGCGTCCCTTTCGTTATATGCCAATGCGATATAGATGTTGCCCTTGGAATCCACTGAAGGCGTGCAGGAATTACCGTTCTTGGTGCCGTCCTTGCAGTACGGACTCGGGTTGTGTGCGGTGGCGTCGAATGTCCAGAGCGAGGCGCCGTCCTTGCTGAATGCTGCCAGGTGATATCCTGATGAGAATGCATAGACAGTGTTTCCGTCCGGGCTCACAGCCGGAGACGAGAACTTGATATATGCCTCAGGGTCACTCTCGTAAGGCTTGGCCCAGAGCAATTCAAGACTATAGGCACTCTTGTCCACGTGAATCACCACGCTCTTGGTGGTCTTCTTCTTCATGTTGTCAGTAACCGTGAGGCTCACCTCTATGTCACCGAACTCCACGAAAGTGAATTTCGGGTTCTGCTCATTGACAGGAGTGGCTCCGAATTTCCATTCCCAGGCTACGATCGAGCCGTCAGGGTCGGAGGACTTGTCGGTGAACTGCACGGCATCTCCGGCACGGATTCCGCTTTCCGGACTCCAGCTGAAATCAGCGACCGGAGCCTTGTTCGTATCCTGGACTTTCACCTTTTTCACCTTGACGTCGGAAATGTTGTCCACGTCCGCCACCACGGTCAGCCTGATTTCATATTCGCCCGTCTTGTCGAAAGAAATGGGCTCCTGAGGCTGGTGTCCCCATACCTTATTGCCGTCCCACTCCCATTTGCTCGCCATCACGTATGCGTTCTCGGCATAAGACGTATTGGTGAGCTTGATGTCCTCATAGAGCTCATACACGTCCTTGTCCGTAGTGAAGTCAGCGTGTATCTTGACTTCATTCTTCTGACAGCCCGCCAGCATTGACAATGCCGCAGCTGCCGTCAATATCTTGTTCATTGTTTTCATTGCTCTGCTCCTTTATTTGTCCCATCCTGGATTCTGCTTCAGATTAGGATTCTTCTGAATGACGATTTCCGGAATCGGATAAATGTACATATTGTCATTCCAGACACGGCTTATCTCATAATTGAGACGGTATCCGCCCTTGGTGTCATCAGCGAGTTTGACCACCTTCAGATTGTCGCCCGTGTACATGGCAATGCTCTTGTAAGGCCCGCTGTACTTGCTGTCCTCAGTCACGAAAACATCATTGGTCCCGTCCCCGTTTAGGTCGAGAGGCGTGTTGATTGCAGGAATGTAGATGCCATCCCAAGCCGCTGTCTCCCAGAGCTTTCCGCAAGCCCAGCGTTTCAGGTCATTGAGCCTGAGGCCTTCGAGTATCAATTCTATTTCGCGTTCGCGTCTGATTTCAAGGATAACCGGATCGGTCACGCCGGTGTAGATGGACATCATATAAGGGTCAGCCGTGGTCGGTTTCTTGTCCAGCCCGCCTGTGATGCCTGCTCTGCTGCGCAGTGCGCCGATTGTCTTTTCCCAGTCTGCATCTGTCAATGTCCCGAGTTCGGCTTTGGCCTCGGCGTAGTTCAGAAGCACTTCCGCATAACGTGCAATAGGGACATCATTGTAGTTGGTCCTTCCGCCGTCGAACGAGATGTCGTCCATTACATACTTGGTGAACTGGTAGCCGGTAAGTGAATGTCCAGTCATATTGGCAGGAGTCGGAACGAATACGCCTTCCTTGTCCTTGCAGGTGTAGTCTGCACCCCTGATGGTCTGATTCAGGCGATAGTCTCTTCCTGAGGTCTCCTCTGCAAATGTCTTGTAGGTGTCGCCGTTCTTGTCATTGTACGGAGTGCCGTCCAGATTCAGATAGGTCTTCGCAAATGCGTGGGTCATGCACAGGTGCGGACCATATGTGGACGAATTGTAATACCAGTTGGCCTCACCGAGCTGAAGAACAGGATCGAGCGCGAGGGAGAGCATGACTTCCTGAGAAACGGCATTGTCACTGATGAAAAGTTCGCGATAGGAGCCGCGTCCATTCGCATAAGGAGTTCCCGTGTATAGTCTGTAAGGGCCTTTTTCAATGATTTCCTGAGCGGCGTCGGCGGCCTGGCGGTAAAGCTCTTCCGCAGTGATCTTGCAGTCCTTCAGGTATTCCTTTCCGAACTTGCTTCCAGTGGCGTGATACTTTCTGAAAGAAGCTTCGAAAAGGCAGACCCTTGATTTGAAGAACAATGCAGTCCACCTGTTCACTCTGTTTGAGTTAGGAGTTATCTTGTCCTCGGTGATGTTCGCTGCAGCGAAGTCGAGATCCTCAATCATCTTGCTGATGATCACGTCACGGCTGTCCTGGGTCTTGTAAAGTTCAGGGCTGTCCGGCTCCAGTGGAATGTCGATCCACGGAACTGCCCCGTACTGCACGAGCTTGTTGAAATACAGGTAGGCTCTGAAAAGTCTGGCGATACCGCTGTAGTTGTTGCGGATCGGCTCGCTCACATTGGATGAAGTGTTGTATTTGAGGAAATAGTTCACATTACGGATGCTGCTCCAGCTCCATGATGTGGATGTGTTGGTAGTGTATGCGCCCACTTCATATGTGCCTGTGGCATTTTTGGCCGCATTGTCCATAGTGATGTTCTGCTTGTGGGCATTGTCATAGTCCGGAAGGTATTCGTAGAACCCGTTGGTATAGGTCAGAAGACCGGTTTCCGAACCGAAAATCATGTCTCTGCCGGCTTTGGCTTTCGGCTGTTCAGCCAAGTCGCAGGAAACGACAAGGACTGAGGCGGAAAGAATCAGCGCTATAATATTGTTTTTCATAATCTTGCCTGATTAAAATGTAAGATTGATACCGAAACTGTAGGAACGCATTGTCGGATAGTTGTATCCGTCTCCGGTGCTGTCCAGAACAGAGTCGGTTCCGTAAATGTTGGCGGTAACGTCAATGTCCCTCGTGTGTCTGTACATCGGTGACCATGTCCAGAGGTTCTCTCCTGAGAAGAATACGCTTATCTTCTTCATCTTGATGGCCTTTGTCCATTTTTCCGGAAGTGTATATCCGACCTGGACATTCTTGAGTCTGATATAGGAAACATCCATCAGATACCTTGTATTGGCATTGTTGGTTCCCTTGTAGAAAGGAGCGTAGTAGCCGGTGTATCTCGGGAGATATGCATCAGGGTTGTCTTCTGTCCAGTAGTTTCCTACATGCCACTTAGGCATCTGGCCGTAAGGACGGTTATACTGTCCCCAGAGGGTCGAGGACTCGTTTGAAGGGTACCAGTCCTGCTTGCCCACGCCCTGGAAGAATGCGCTGAGCGTGATGCCGTTCCATTCGAAATCGAAACCGAAGCTGTAGATGTATCTCGGCTCTGCATTACCGATGATCTTACGGTCGCCCGGATCATCTACCGTGTTCTGTCCTCTGTCAATGTAGCCGTTGCCGTTGAGGTCTTCAAACTTGATGTCACCAGGGTAGAGCTTGTAGGTCTTGGATGTCTGCATGAGCGGGTTGTAGTACTTCTGTCCTGCCTCACGTGCTTTGGCTTCTGCAGCATCGATTTCTGCCTGGTTCTGCCAGAGACCGTTGGAAACGAAGCCCCAGATTTCACCTATGCGCATTCCTTCATAATAATTGGTGTTGAGTGAAGAAGTCGAAAGTGATTTGGTGGCATTGTTGAACTTGTCAATGGTAGAAACATAGTCTGCAAGCGATGCCCTGACTGAGTAGTTGAACGGCTTGCCTGCAAGGTTGAAACTGTCATTCCATTTGATGATGAATTCGTAACCGTTTGTGGACATCTCCGCGAAGTTGCCCTTAGGAGAACTTGCACCGAACACGTCCGGCAGAGTAGGTCCGACCGTGTACATGTCCAATGTCTTTCGGCTGTACCAGTCCCCGTTGAAAGAGAGCCTTCCGCTGAGGAAACTCATGTCCAGACCGACGTCCAGAGTCCGTGCGGTTTCCCAAGTCAATGACTCAGGAATAGGTGAAGGAGCGCTTGTGTAACGTACCTTGCTTCCGTTGATGATACGTCCGTTGCTGAAGGAGAAGGTCTCGTCATAAGCGTAGTTGCCCACGTTGCTGTTTCCGAGCGAGCCGTATGATGCTCTGACTTTCAGGTTCGTGACAGCGTTCTTGCTGACCTTGAACCAAGGCTCCTCTGTGATTCTCCAGCCGACAGATACTGACGGGAAGAATGCCCAACGCTGTCTCTTAGGGAATTTGGAACTTCCGTCGTAACGTCCGTTCAATTCGATGAGATACCTGTCGTCAAAAGAGTAGTTCAGTCGGGCGAAAGCTCCTGCTGTGCGCCATTTGTACCAGTCACCTGTGACGCTCTTGTTATCGATGCCCATCGCGAGATTTATGTTCTCCACGTCAGGTGTCAGGAGGTCGTCATTGTATGCGTAGGTCTGTTTGTAAAACTGCTGTTCGTAGTTGTAGCCGACCAATGCCTTGAAATAATGTTTCCCGGCGAAGGTGTCCTCATATTCCACGAACTCATTGGTAGAGAGATAGCCGTAGTTCCTGAGGGTCTCGCTCAAGTAGGATTGTGTTCCGGAAATGGTCTCCACCTGTCCTTCATATCTGGAGAATTCGCTTTTCACTTTCTTTACCGTGGTATTGAAATCGTGGTTGCGGTAGGTGAAATCTGCATTGACACGAAGCTTGTCCTCGAAGAATTTGGCCTGTGCGGAGAACGTGGTCTTGAGTTGTCTCTTGAGGTAGGTCCTGTTGCTGTTTCCATAGAGGAAATCGCCGACAGAATATACTGCGGAGTGGGTCATGGTGCCGTCAGGGTTCCAGATCGGCGAGCAAGGGTGGCCTTCGTCCGCGATGTTTCTCCAGATGTTTCCGTTGCCTTCAGAGTAGGTCTGAGGCATGATGTATTTGGTCCAGGAGACGTCTGTGTTGTTGGAGATCTTCAGCCATGGCGTGATCTTGTATCCCATCTTCATGCGGCTGTTCAGGATCTTGTAGGTTTCCGGGTTAGTCTGTGAGTCGAAGATACCGTTGTTGTCATAATATCTTCCGGAAACATAGTAGTCGAACTTGTCGTCAGAACCTGAGACTGACAGATTATGGGTCTGGCTGAACAGGTGGTCTTTGTAGATCATTCCTATATAGTCCGTTCCCTTAGGGTAGTACAGCCATCGTCCTGCGGTTCCGATGCTTCCGTCACTTACCAGGACTTCGTAGTTCTCAGCCTCTGCTCTCTTCTTGTATTCTGCGAGCCAGGCGGTGGAGAACTCCATGGTCTTGTTGATTCCTGATGGATTGGAGAAGTTGTAGTTGTAATACGACTTGTAGAAATGGTCTGCCCAAGTGTAACCGTCTGATACGTAATCAGGTATCGAGGTCGGCTGCTCCACCGTGAAGTTAGCCTGGTAGGAGATCGTCGGCTTGCCTTTGGTAGCGCTCTTGGTGGTGATGAGTACCACTCCGTAAGGTGCGCGCGAACCGTAGATGGATGATGAGGCCGCGTCTTTCAGGACAGAGACCGACTCGATGTCGTTAGGGTTGAGAAGGCTCGGGTCGCCCTCCACGCCGTCGATAAGCACGAGAGCGCTTCCGCCTTGGCCGATGGATGTGGTACCTCGGATGTTGTAGGAAGGAGAACTGTTAGGCCTTCCGTCGGTGAACTTGAGGTTGAGGTTAGGTACCTGTCCCTGAAGCATTTGGGTGATGTTGGCATTGGCCCTGCCCTCGAATGTCTCAGATCCGACCTGATCCACGGCTCCCGTGAGGTTGGCCTTTTTCTGCGTGCCGTAACCCACGACCACGATTTCGTTCAATGCGAGCGAGTCGTCTTTGAGCAACGCATTGAGTGACGTCTTTCCGTTTACGTGGAGTTCAACGTCCTGATACCCTACGAAAGATACGACCAGTGTCGCGTCCGCAGGTACATTGGAGAGTGTGGCAGTACCGTCCTGGCCGGTAATCTGTCCGTTTGTAGTCCCTTTTACGAGTACGCTTGCTCCCGGCATAGCGCCCGTCTTGTCCGTGACCTTTACTGTCACAGTCAAGTCCTTGCCGATTGGGGCCTGTCCTTGCGCGAACGATATCGTCACGCATGAAGTCAGAGTCGCAATCGTCAGCAATAGTCTGGATAATAGGCTCATATTGTTATTGAATTAGTGTGTTGATCAGAATGTCAGTTCAGTGCTATTGGTGTATATGTCGTCCTGTATCGTTTTAACCGATTACAAATATATGATTTTTTTTTGCTTTCACTATCAATAAATTAAAAAATCTCACAACCCGAAAACCCGGATTGTGAGACTTCCATAAGTTATGATATCTGATTATTCCTTCGGTATCAGCGCGAAAGTGAGTTCACCCTTGCAGCAGAGCTTGCCTCCGACTTCAAGTTTGGCGCTGCAGAAATACAGAGAGCCTCTCTTTTCTATCAGCCTCGCCGTGATTTCGCATACGTCACCAGGCTTTACAGGATTCTTGAATCTGACCTTGTCAAGTCCGGCATACAGCGTAAGATGACCAGGAATATCGTCCTTTACAAGTATGGCGCAGCTCTGAGCCATGATCTCGCACTGAATTACACCAGGGACAATCGGATTGCCCGGAAAATGTCCTCTTGTGAAGAACTCGTCTTCCTTGATGGTGTATTTGCAATGGGCAATATTGTTTTCGTCCACTACGGCCTCATCTATGAGGAGCATCGGCTCCCTGTGGGGCAGGAACTTTTTAATATCTTCCTTGTTCATTATAAATTTAGGTTTTAGTCGTCTGTTTTTAGTCCTCGTACTTTCTGAATGCCACACATGCATCGTGTCCGCCGAACCCGAAAGAGTCGGAGATACCGATGGTGAGGTCAGTCTTGACAGCCGTGTTCGGCGTGTAGTCGAGATCGCATTCAGGGTCAGGAGTATCGAGATTGATGGTAGGAGGTACAATACCATTGATCAGAGCCAGGACGGTAGTGATGGCCTCTGCAGCTCCGGCTGCTCCGAACATGTGTCCCGTCATTGACTTGATGGAACTGATGTGAGCCTTGTATGCATAGTCGCCGAGCGCTACTTTGTATGCCTTGGTCTCAGCCACATCGTTCAGTTTGGTTCCGGTGCCATGGGCATTGATGTACATATTGTCCTTCTCCTTGTCGAAGCCGGCTTCCTCCAATGCGAGTTCGATACATTTTGCCTGAGTGGTTCCGTCCGGTCTCGGTGCGGTAGGGTGGTAAGCGTCGCAAGTGTTTCCGTAGCCGACCATCTCAGCGATGATGTGGGCACCGCGCTTCTTGGCGTGCCCGAGTTCCTCAAGAACCAGGATTCCTGCACCGTCACCCATTACGAAACCTCCACGGTTGCCGTTGAACGGAAGAGATGCGTATTTAGGGTCTTCAGCACGGGAAAGTGCCTTTGCATTGGCAAAACCGGCGATTCCGAGAGGAATTGTCGCATTCTCACAGCCTCCTGCGATGATGGCGTCAGCATAACCGTGGCGGATAGCCCTGAATGCCTCACCGATATTGTTCGTAGAAGTGGCGCAAGCTGTAACTACGTCGATACAAGGGCCTTCTGCGTGATGTTTTGTCGCAATGTGGCCTGCTGCAATGTTGGAAATCATCGTCGGGATGAAGAGCGGGGAAACCCACTGTCCAGACGGGTCGTCGATCATCTTCGCAGTCTCTCTGTACTGAATTTCGAATCCGCCGATGCCTGAGCCTACATAGACTCCGAGTCTGAACGGATCAATGTTCTTGCCTTCGCCTTCTGTCACCAGACCAGCCTGCTGCATTGCCTGATAAGCTGCTGCCACGCCGAACTGTGTGAAGAGGTCCTGTTTTCTGATGAACGGCTTGTCCATACCGTATTCTTCCGGATGGAAATTCTTGACCTTGCCGGCGATTTTCACCGGAAGATTTTCAGTCGGGAATTCTTCTATATAGTCGATTCCGCATACTCCGTTCACAAGGTTGTTCCAGAATGTGTTTACATCATTTCCGATCGGGGAAACGACGCCCATACCTGTTATTACTACTCTTTTTGTCATATCTGTTGTTTTATTTTACAAGCGACGGGGCGTTTTTCAGAAGCTTCTCAGCTCCGCCCATAATATCTTCCACGATATCCTTGGCGCTTTCTTTTTTATGAATCATTCCGGCAACTTCCCCGGCGAGGTAGCTGCCCATATTGTCTCCGTCAAATACTGCCTTGCGCATTGCTCCCTTGCCGAAATCGAGAACTTCCTCCTTCGGAACGGCAGGGTCGTACTCCATCTTGAAGAACTTCTTGGAGAACGGAGTCTTGAGGCAGCGCACAGCATCACCCATTGACTTTCCTGTAACCATTGTGCTCACGTCGGAAGCCTTCAGAAGCTTCTCCTTGTAGTTTTCATGGATGAGGCACTCGTCAGCGATGAGGAAACGGGTTCCGACCTGCACGCCCACAGCCCCGAGCATAAATGCCGCAGCCGCACCGCGTCCGTCGAAAATTCCGCCAGCCGCAAGTACCGGAATGTCAAGTGCGTCAATGACTTGAGGTACAAGGGCCATAGTGTGGTTGTCACCTACGTGGCCGCCTGATTCAGCACCTTCAGCCACGACAGCCGTAGCGCCGAGTTCCTGCATCTTCAATGCATAGGCGACAGAAGCCACTACAGGAATGACCTTGATTCCTGCAGCCTTCCATTTTTCCATATATGCGGCAGGTGAGCCTGCACCGGTAGTAAGGATTTTCACACCTTCTTCAATCACCATGTCGGCCACTTCCGCAGCGTTCGGTGCCGCAAGCATGATGTTTACTCCGAATGGTTTGTCTGTCAATGTTCTGCATTTTCTGATCTCTGCTCTGACAGCTTCAGTTCCGAAATTTATGGAAGAGATGAGACCGAGTCCACCTGCATTTGAAACTGCAGCGGCGAGATTTGCATCGGCAATCCATGCCATGCCTCCCTGGAATAATGGATATTTTATTCCGAGAATATCACAAATAGGACTTTTGATCATATTCTTGATAATTATAATGTTCTATCCTGCAAATATAGCAATTTTTACCATTCAAGTACCGCAACACCGGAGAGCAGGCCTGCACCAAACGCGCTGAAGACCAGAATATCTCCCTTTTGGAACATTCCGCGGCGGTTGCATTCGTCCAAAAGTATGGCGCAGGACGCGGAAGAAGAGTTTCCGTGGTCCGAAATGTTTACCGGGAATTTCTCATCCGGCTCTTCCAGATATTTCTTGATGGCGTCGATAATCCTCTGGTTGGCCTGGTGTACCATATAGTAGTTCACCTGGCTCTTGCTCATTCCAAGTTCGGACAGCAGCGCTTCCACTTCTGTCGTGGAGGCATTGACCGCAAACTTGAACACTTCCTTGCCCTTCATCTGCAGAGGTGCGCAGGTTTCTTCCTTGGTGACATATGGTGTCGGTTCGAGAACCAGCTTTTCCCAAATCTTGTCAGGAGCAGGCTGGGAATGCAGTCTGATGCCCTTGAGATTGTCTCCTTTGGTGAATACGGCAGCTCCGGCACCGTCGCCGAACAGTACGCAGGTCGCCCTGTCTTTCCAGTCAGTCATCCTGGTCGGCTCTTCTGCGCAGACGATGAGCACGTTCTCCGCCTTTCCGGCTTCAAACCTGCATTCGGCAAGGTCCATCGCATAGATGAATCCGGGACACGCGCAATTTATGTCAATGCAGGGGCAGGTCAATCCGATTTTTTCGGAAATTATGCAGCTGAGCCCCGGTGTCATATACTCGTTCACGACATTGGAACAGATGAAATAATCTATATCCTCCGGTTTGAGGCCGGCCATTTCGAGAGCTTTGGATGCCGCCTCGGCTCCGAGGTCCTCCAGGTTCTCATTACTGATCACGTGCCTGCTTCTGATGCCGGTACGCGGAATTATCCACTCATCACTTGTGTCGAGGAACTCCGACAACATCGCATTGGTCACTTTCTTTTTCGGAAGTGCGCTTCCTGTTCCGATAAGTTTCATACTGTCTAAAATATTTCAGATTCGCTAATTTTATACTGGTGCAAAGATATTCCTTATTATCCCAATGCTGAAATGAATGTGGTGAACTGCCTGCTATGCAGCAGGATTTTGGCGAGATTCCAAAATAAGTGGTGAAATTCATGCTGAATTTTGTTGAAAATGTCGGACTTTGGAGAAATCTGAGGAATTTTGTACCTTTACAAGACGCAATAGAAAATGAAGTATGTCAGACAAATATAGATTGCCCGCTTATTTCAGGCAGAAATATCAGCTGATAGCTACAGTCACATTCACGGCCTTTTTCTCACTGGTCTTTATGCTGGTGAGTATTCCTTTTTCGCATAATGTGTGGTTTGAACTGGGTGCCTCGCAGGCTTTCCTGTTCACAGCCGCCTTTTTTGTAATCGGTCTCTTCGTCATAATTTTCAGCAAGCGCCTGATGTATGCGACAAGGATGCAGGATATGAATTATCTGGAGTATGTGCTCTGGAATTTGGCAGAAGTCGTGGTGATATGTCTGCTGTATGCGCTTTTTTCCGTAAAGGGAGATGACCTCGGCATCATTGAACTGGCTGATACGTCATTCGTGGACATATTCCTGAATGCATTCCTGTACTGTTTCGTGTCATTGATCATACCTTATATTATAGCGGGAATGTATTTCGCCATCATTGACAAGAACAATACTATCAGGCTGATGAACTATGCCAATGTGGTGTCCGATGAGCCGATTCTTCCGAAAGACGAGCAGAAAATAACATTGTTCGACAACAGCGGAGTCCTGAAGCTGTCGCTCAGGCTTTCCAACCTCTACTATATAGAGTCGGATGACAATTACATCGTGGTATGGTACACCGACAGCAAGGGCGAAATGAAGAAATACATGCTCAGATGCCGCCTGAAGACGGTCGAGGAAAGTTTCAAGGGCAGCAGCCTCGTGCGTTGCCACAGGAAGTATATTGTCAATATGGACAAGGTCAAGGTCCTCCGTAAAGAGAAGGACGGCTATGAACTCGATCTGGACAATGATATGATTCCGCCGCTGACCATCACGAAAACGTATCTCGGCAATGTCCTGGGCCATATGAAAGTCCAGGAATCAGATGAATCCCAATCGTAAGTCATGAAGAAAGAGGCGTCAAGAGCGCTTCTTTCTGTTTTTCTTGTCGGTCCTGAGTCTGTATGTGCTTTCCACAAGCAGCTGGTCCGCAAGTATTCCACGTGCGGCGAGCACATCCAAGATGACGCATACGATAGGGAATACCACATTCAGCTTGTATATCATTCTCGCGCTGTCATCGCCTGAACTCAGGTTCACGAAGAATTCTATGCCGAGCCAGATCTGAAGTCCGAGTGTTATCAATGCCACGAGAACGGTGGTCCTGTATTGGAACACTCTGATCTTGTATGTCGTCAGAGCCAACACGTCAAGCAGCAGGATGATGATGATGAGTACCGCATACGGAATGTATGTAAGATATTTGTACGTTTCCATCACCGTGCCGTCTCCTGCGACGGTTACTGCCTTGACACTGAATAACATAAAGGCCATCAATATCGTTGATACAGCAAGGTATAATGTTTGTATTCTCTGCCACATAATCTTGGTAGTTTGTCTTATTGAACTTTCATTCTGAATTAAGCCGCTGCGATAGCGGACTGCGAAGATAGGAAAATCACAATTAAAAAACTAACTTTGGGCTATGGAAAATGAAAGGGGAGTGGACAGATTGTCCCGATACATTATTTATAGTGCGGGTGCGGCCTTGGCGCTTGCGGCCTGCTGGTATTTCAGGAGCGTATTGCTCTATATCGTGCTTGCTGCAGTGCTTTCTCTGCTGTCGAAACCGGTCATGAAGTTTCTGAGCGGCATCAGGATCAAAGGCAGGCAGCTTCCGCAATGGCTCGCGGCGGTCCTGTCTCTGTGTCTGATTATGCTGGTGTTCCTGTTCATCTTTGTCCAGGTCATCCCTATCGTGGTCAGCATTGTGCAGAAAATCACAGTGAACCTTTCTGCTTCGGACTATTCGTTGCCGGTGGCGGCGTTCACTTCGTTCGTCGATGGGACAAATGCCTGGCTGATATCGCATCTCCCTCAGTTGGGACCGGATTTCAGAGTGGAGAATTCCATCGGAAAGTTCATCAGCAGCGTGTTTGACCTGAACTCCATCCCGGGCCTGATAGAATCGGTGGCCTCCGTATTCGTATCCGTCGGCGTGGCCATTTTCTCTATCGTGTTCATTTCATTCTTTTTTACGAAAGACCCTATGTTGTTCAGAAAAATTGTCGGATCAATGGTGCCTGACAGCATCGAGTCCAAAGTGATAGACGCCATCGGTGATATCGAACACCTTCTGTCGAGATATTTCGTCGGGCTGCTGATAGAGGTGCTCGGCGTAGCTATGCTTAACTTCCTGGGCCTCTGGGCATTTGCCCGTATCGGCTTCAATGCAGCAGTCAGTATCGCATTCATCACCGGCATCATGAACATAATTCCTTATGTGGGACCGCTCGTAGGCACTGTGCTCGGAACGATACTTGCCACGGTGCTGAAATTCAGCGCTGTCGGTGTGGAGGTGCATTTCTGGGCGTTCATAGCATTGCTCCTGGCGATCTTCATCGTGACTCAGCTGGTGGACAATTTCCTTTTCCAGCCGCTGATATATTCCACCAGCATCAAGGCGAGCCCTCTGGAGATTTTCATCGTGCTCCTTATTGCAGGCAATTTGGCCGGTGTCTTCGGAATGCTCGTTGCAATTCCGGCCTATACGGTAGCGAGGGTTATCGCCGTCCATTTCTTCTCCAACGTGAAGGCGATAAAACGGCTGGTCGGTGACAGTAGTAAGTAATTCAATAATACGTAATACGAAATATGAAAAAGTCGATTGTAAGAATAATCTTTATTGCATTGGTGCTTGCTTCAGTGTCAATGCCTCTTTCCGCAAGGTCAAACAAATGGACGGTTTCCGGAGTGGAGTTGGCTTCGCCTGCTGCCACATATAAATTCGCCGGTCGGGATACCTGTGATCTGTTCCTGGATTTCTATCCTGCTTCTAAAGGCAGTTATACGGAGATTGACGGCAAACAGAAGCCGGCCATCATCTTTGCTTTCGGTGGCGGATTCGTTGCCGGACACAGAGACAAGCCTCATTACCAGCAGTGGATCAAACTCCTGAATGACAATGGCTATCCGGTATTTTCCATTGATTACCGTCTCGGCCTGAAGGGTGTCAATGCCAAGGGTGTCAAGATGATAGGCGCTGTCAGAAGGGCAGTCGAGATAGGCGTTGAGGATATGTTCTCAGCTACATCCTTCATTGTGAAAAATGCTGACAAGTTCGGTGTCAGTCCCGACAACCTGGTGCTTTCTGGTTCTTCCGCAGGTGCGATTATCGCTCTCCAGACAGAGTACGAATTGTGCAACCATTCCTCTCTTGCCTCCGAAATGCCTGAAGGTTTCAAATATGCAGGCGTGATTTCATTCTCCGGAGCGATTTATTCCACACATGGCAAGGTGAAATATGCCGATGCTCCTGCCCCTCAGCTTCTTCTGCACGGAACCAAGGACAGGGTCGTGACCTACAAGTCTATCCAACTGTTCAATATCGGTCTCTTCGGTTCTTCCAAAATAGCCAAGAGGCTGGAGGCCAAGGGTTATCCTTACACCATCGTGCGCTACAAGGACCACACCCACGATATCGCGGACCTGATGTATCACACTTTCCCTGAGCAGCTCATATTCCTCGAGCAGTCAGTGATAAAGAAAACCGGCCGCAGCGCCGACATCCGTATGGATGACCCGTCTGTCCCGGTTGACAACACCCTCCGCACTCTCAGCGATTTGTACAAATGATCTACGCTCCGGTAAGCGTCTCCGCGCTTGCGTATTGACGCGTTTTTAGCGCTTCCGTACTTTTGCCCATGGAAATGTCAGTAGTCAGGATAACGTGTCTAGTCCTGAAAAAAGTTTACCGAGATTGAACAATAAGTAGTTAGGCGCATCGCTTAACTCTCTGAATATCAACGATTAAGCCATTTTCAGAGTTGTAGTTTTGTCAACTCTGAAAATGGCTATATCATTGATGCTTAATGCTTTACGTGGTGCGCCAAATCTATCGCATTAATCAATCACATAGCCTTCCACATAACACAGAGCGCTCAATCTTCACGCTCGCCACTCACCGACTCTCCAAATCACACTGTTCACCGGCTCTCCACTCTCACCACCCATCGGCGCTCCACGCTGCCGAATCCACAAATAGCCCCGTAAACCAAAAAAATATTTGCTCAATGGCTAGCAGTTTTGTAAATTCGAAGAAAACTAAAACATTGAAGACCACATGACAAAGACTGTTTATCCGGCAGGTGTGCCGATTCATTTCTATTCCAAGGCCATTGACGGGCAAGGTGTTTTTTATAGGACAGAGGACAAACTTGTTTTTCTGACATCATTGAGCTGCATTGTCAGGAAGTATGACCTGGATGTGATCTCATTCTGCCTGATGTTCAATCATTTCCATCTGCTTGTTAAAGTGAAGAGTTGCAGTCATACACTGAAGGCAATAGCAGAATTCAAAAAAGAATTTACTCGTCAATACAATTTGAGGTATGGTCGCAACGGAAGACTGTTTACCACTCCGACAGGGTGGGCAGCGAAGGACACATTGAAAAAATTACGCGGCTGCATCATATATATCTGCAACAATCCGGTAGCCGGATCATTGTGCAGAAACGCATTGGCATATCGCTGGAATCTATTGGCATATAAAGACAGGCCAAACCCATTCTCCGATGTTATTATGAAGCGGCACTGTCGTAAAAAACTTAAGCATTGCATTGACCTTATCGAGCATAGATATTCCTGCAACCAGCCTTTGAACTACACAATGCTGGAAAACTTATTCGGCAATCTGGAAGAAAGCGAATTGCAGCAGATTCACGACTATATCGTATCGAGATACAACTTCCTGAACTATAATTCGATGAAATCCTGCTTCAGTGATTGGGAAAGCGCCTTATCGCTCATCGAATCAACTCAGGGTTCCGAATATGATTTGAACGAGGATTATGAGGATTATTCCAAATACGTAAAAATGCTTGATATCATGAAGCAACTTGGCTACAACTCAGATTGCCAGACGATTGACAATCTGACCGATGAAGATATCAAGACCATCACCTTACGTATCTATGGAATTCTGAATCCTCCGAGAAAACAAGTTCTGAAATTCCTTCACTTGACAGGGAAATAATGCATAATTACTTTCTGACGCTATGATGAAGTGTTTGACAATTGCGGTTATGAGCCTTGCGATATTGGCCGGCTCTCACCAGATTTCTCGCGTAGAACGCGACGGATCGTGGGTATGTATGTACAACGAATCAGGGAAAAAGTACCAGACCCTCAGCGCAAACAGTGTAGGAGATGTCATTGGTGTTGCCGGCAATACATTCACCTCCCGCAATGGCAACTGGATCTATACTTGGGACAAAAACGGCAAGAGACTCAACACCCGTTCCGCCCGATAATCGGTAAGCGTCTCCGCGGTTACCGCATCACTAACTTCGAGGTGGAGAGTCCAGCCACAGCATTAGCGGGTGGGGGAAGTCAGTTTGACAGTTTCATAATTAAAACCTTATCTTTATTCGTCTTTGACGAAACAACATCATTATATTATGGAAAAGATTACTACTATCATCGAACTGGAAAAGGCATTCAGCATTGAATCCTTGTCAAAAATTACTGACTATGACACCTATTTCAAATATCTTGCTGAATCTTTATTTGAGAACTTTGAAATAAGAAACGGTGATGATGTTTATAGGTTCGTCGAAATAGAATTTTATCTTCGAAAAACGGAATCCGAGTCCAGAAAAATTGCTTATGAACGAGAGACCTGTGCCGGCGAATGGTTCCTCCATGATAATGGCGTTGACATTGCTTTTGAAAGCAACAAACAATTTTACGGAGGTATTCTCATACGGTCTATCAAGAAGTCTGTCTCATATACTGTCGATGGAGAATTTATCAACGGCCCAAGAAAATGTTCTTGGTATATATTTGACGGTTTGAATGCTTTCGCCCATAATGAACGTATAACAAGAATCGAGGAGGCATCTGTTCGTGAGCAAATTAAGTCTAATGCTTTTACCCGTCAGGGAATAAAAGATGACGATAAATTGTTCCGCTTCACCATTCCGTTTGAATTATGGAACCATAAAGGCTATAGCGGTTTCCCAAAGCAATAATTTCCTGATTATGATTCAAGACAACCAATGCAACAGAGTGTTCTTTTCTGCCCTGCTTAGGGAGCGCTGCCCCATAGCGTTCCGGGGACTGACAGAAGTCCTCGATAAATATGATGTTCCGTGGTCGCTTCTCGAAGGGACCAATGACATCTGGTGCAGGGACTATATGCCGCTGCAGGTGCGGCCGAACAGATTTGTCGCCTACAACTATAACCCAGACTACCTCCAGCACAGCGCAAAGGATAAGGCGTCCATCACTGACGGAAAAACCATTTGTGAGAATGCTGGACTTCCTTGCGGAGACTCCCTTCGGTGGCTTACCCTCGATGGCGGCAACGTGGTCAAGGCTGACGGTCGTGTGATTATGACGAGCAAACTTTTCGAGGAGAATCCGGGAATCGAACTTGCCTCATCAATACATCAGATCCAGAATGCAATAGGCGCGAGGTTGGTTGTCTTGCCGTGGGATGTAAATGAGGAATTCGGGCACACAGACGGTATTTGCCGCTACATTGGCAATGACCGGGTGCTGATGACGAACTATAAAGATTTTGATCCTGACATAGCAAAGCGTTTCCGCCGGATACTGAAGGCAAATTTCAAAAAGGTCATAGAACTGTCCTTCAGCACCCGCAAACCACACAAACACAGCTGGTCATACATCAACTGGCTTCAGACGGAACAAGTGCTGATTCTTCCTAAATTCGGCATTGATGAGGATGAGCAGGCATTCAAGCAGATTTCATCCCTGATGCCCGATTATGCAGGACGCATTGAAATGGTGGATGCCAATGACATAGTTATCCATGGAGGCTGCTTCAACTGTTGCAGTTGGACGATTCGGGC
>HF996044.1:61518-80496 GCA_000432515.1 Bacteroides sp. CAG:545 | reverse complement strand
CTGGAACGATTGTGGAAGTATGACGTTCGGGAACGATTGTGGAAGTATGACGTTCGGGAACTACTGTGGAGGTATAACGTTCGGGAACGATTGTTCTGATATGACATTCGGGAACGATTGTCGAAGACTTACATTCGGGAAGAACCTTGCAGGGATTTACCTTCAAATGGAAATATCTTATAAGTAATTTCAGCATCGATCCTGATTCGAACTTATGCGATACAACGCGTGCATCGCTTAACTCCCTGAATATCAACGATTAAGCCATTTTCAGAGTTGTTGTTTTGTCAACTCTGAAAATGGCTATGTTGTTGATGCTTAATGCTTTACAGGGTGCGCTCGTTGTCGTCCTGCTCTCGTTTTGCACGAAGAGCTTCATGCTGCGATATCCGTCCCGCGCCCCGATAAGTTCACTGTGCCCCAGCACGCCCGTAGACATGTTCATGCGCACTCCGAAGCCTCCCACGCTCTGACACGTCAAGCATGCCTCGATCGTCCACTCTCCCACGCTCTGACACGCCCGTAGAATGTTCATGCGCACTCCGAAGCCTCCCACGCCCTGACACGTCCAGCACGCCCTAACACGTCCAGCACACTCTGCACGTCAAGCACGTCCCGATCGTTCACGCGCACCTCCAAGCAGCTCGCACAACAGGCGTGCGGGCTATTTGATGGCGGCCATCTTGCCTAAGGCGAGCTCAACCAGCTTTCTTACCTGTGGCTTGTAGTCAGGATTGCTGTTCTTGAGGTATCTGTTGGCGATGGCGCAGCAGACAGTGCCGGCCTGATGACCAAGATGTGCGGCAAGACCTGCTACGGCAGAACTCTCCATCTCGAAGTTCGTGATGCGGTAATCGCCGAATCTGAACGACTCGAAAGTGTCGAGCATGTCAGGCATTGCCAATGGCAGTCTCACCACTCTTCCCTGAGGGCCGTAGAAACCTTGAGCAGAGATAGTTACGCCTCTGACAGTGCAGTCTTTGAATGCCTCGATAAGCTTGTCGCCGGCCTTCACGAAATATGGAGAGCCGAGATAGCTGTTCCAGTGTGTGTGCACCTTGAACGCATCCTCCATTTCAGAAATATTGATCTTGTCCCTGTCGGCGTACCAGTTCAGCAGACCGTCGCAACCGACTGATATCTCGGAGAATATGAATGAGCCGATAGGAATGTCCGGCTGGATGGCGCCGCTCGTGCCGATTCGCAGCAGAGTAAGCGTCCTGTGCTCAGGCTTTACCTCACGGGTCTTGAAATCCACATTAGCCAATGCGTCAAGTTCCGTCAGGACAATGTCGATATTGTCAGTTCCGATACCGGTGGACAGCACCGTGATGCGCTCCCCGTGATATTTTCCTGTGATGGAAACAAACTCTCTGGACTCGTGCCTGAACTCCTTCTCCTCGAGGAATTCACCGACCATATCCACACGGCCAGGGTCGCCTACAAGAATCACCTTGTCGGCAAGTTCTTCAGGTTTCAGATGAATGTGAAACACTGAACCGTCATCATTGATTATAAGTTCTGATTCTGGTATTCTCATATCTTTATCGTTTTAATAGTTGAACAATGACCGCCCCTCGGCGGCGCTATAATCTGCTAATGTACAAAAAAAGCCCGTTATCCAAAAATCCGCTGAGCCAGTTGTTGCAGAACGTAATCCGCTTGTTGCAGAACGTAATCGGCTTATTCCAGAATGTAATCGGCCAGTTCTTCCGCAGACGACGCGATTTTCCACGGATGCCCGTTTTCCAGTTCCTCTCTCGAGCGGAAACCCCAAGTGACACCCACAGTACGCACGGCCGCATTGGCCCCGGTCTGCATATCCACATCAGAATCACCGACATACACCACCTGGTCGAGCCCGATACCGGGAACCTCCGCCATTATCTGATGCACGATTGCCGGGTCCGGTTTTATCGGCTGTCCCTCTCTTTGGCCCAGCACCTTGACGAACCGGAACTCGCTGAAAAAGTGACGGATAAGCTTCTCCGCGCCCTCCTGATATTTGTTCGAGGCCAATGCGGGGATGACTCCTGCCTCCGTAATCTTCTTCAGCATCCCGACAATGCCAGGGTATGGCTTGGTGCAGTCGCACATGTGCGCGTCGTAGTACGAGAGAAAATATGAAGCCATCTTTCGGATGTTCTCCTCATTGTCCTGCCCCTGCGGCACCGCGCCCCTGAACAGATTGTAGATGCCTCTGCCACAGAGCGTATAATAGTCATTGACAGGCCTTTCCGCGAAACCGCACTCCTTCAGCGCGAAGTTCGTGGCATTGCCGAGGTCCTCTACGGTGTTCAGCAAAGTCCCGTCCAGATCGAAAATAACAAGTTTTGTCATAATTCTACTTTTTGTTAGGCTGGCGTTCAGCCGCAGTCCCGTCTTTTTTCGCATTGAGACTTACTCTGATGCCAGTCAGTCCATTTTTCTTGACGCCAAGCGCCCTGTCCGCGATAATGAATTCGGAAACAGGGTCTTCGATATATTTCACCACGGCACGTTTGAGCGGACGGGCTCCATAATTCGGATCGAAACCCTCTTCGGCAATGAACTTTTTGGCGGAAGGAGTGACATTGATCCGGTAGCCAGCCTCCTCGGCCCTTTTCTTCAAATCATTCAGTTCAATGTCGATAATCCTGAAAATGTCCTCCTTCTCCAGCTCGCGGAAGAAAATCTTCTCGTCCACGCGGTTGAGAAACTCCGGCGGGAACGCCTTCTTCACGGCCTTCTCCAATACCAGCTGTCTGTTTACGGAGACATTCCGTCCTATCGTGCTGAATCCCACGCCCTTGCCATATTCCTGGATGTCACGGCTGCCGACATTGGAAGTCATTATCACTATGGTATTCTTGAAACTTACAGTCCTTCCCTCACTGTCGGTCAGACGGCCGTCATCGAGCACCTGCAGCAGCAGATTGAATATGTCCGGGTGCGCTTTCTCGATTTCATCCAGCAGCACCACGCAATAAGGCTTCCTGCGCACCTTTTCGCTCAACTGTCCGCCTTCCTCATAGCCCACATAGCCCGGAGGCGCGCCGATCAGTCTGGATACGGTGAACTTCTCCATATATTCACTCATGTCGATTCGCACCATATTGTCCTGAGAATCAAAAAGATACTCGGCGATGCACTTGGCAAGTTCCGTCTTTCCCACGCCTGTAGGGCCGAAGAAGAGGAATGAACCGATAGGCCTGTCGGGGTCCTTAAGACCTGCACGGTTACGCTGGATGGCACCGACAACCGTACCGATAGCCTCATCCTGTCCGATGATCCGGCTCTTCAGTCGTTCCTTCATTTTCAATATCCTGTGCCCCTCGGATTCGGCCACCTTATTTACAGGAATCCCGGTCATCTTGGACACCACAGTAGCTATATCCTCCTCATTGACAATTCCTTCGCTTTTCTTGGCGGACTTCTTCGCGGAACCGCAGCGCAGCCTTATCATTGACCCGGCCTCATCCATCGCATCGATAGCCTTGTCCGGCAGCTGCTGGTCCGGAATATATCTGTCAGTCAGCCTCACGCAAGCCTCAATCGCCTCATCTGTATAGCGGATTCCGTGGTATTCCTCATAGTTCGGCTTCAAATGCTGGAGAATGGACACCGACTCTTTCAGGTCAGTAGGCTCCACGACGATTTTCTGGAAACGCCTGTCGAGCGCCCCGTCCTTCTCCACGATTTTGGTAAACTCGTCCATGGTCGTGGCACCGATACATTGGATTTCACCCCTCGCAAGCGCAGGCTTGAGCATATTGGCCGCATCAAGACTGCCCTGGCCGCCTCCCGCACCGACAATCGTATGGAACTCGTCGATGAACAGGATAATGTCCGGATCACTGCTTGCCGCCTTGATGATGGACTTCACACGCTGCTCGAAATCGCCGCGGTATTTGGTTCCCGCCACCACGGACGCAATATCCAATGAAATGATCCGCTTCTTCGCCAAAACACTTGATATAGAGCCTTCTGCAATCCTCAGGGCAATGCCTTCCACAATCGCGGACTTCCCGACACCCGGCTCGCCGATGAGCATAGGATTGTTCTTCTTCCTCCTGCCGAGAATCTCGATCAGCCTCGAAATCTCACGGTCGCGCCCCACCACAGGATCCAGCTTGCCTTCGGCCGCCGCTTTGGTCAGGTCAATGCCGAATTCGCAAATGTCGTTTACAGGCTCCTTCTTCGGGGCCTGCTCAGCATCATTGACCTCATCGCCGTCGTCACTGGTCTCGCTCTGTCTGTCCAGCATCCCGTTCTTCGACATGTAGGTAAGGATGCGGCCATAGTCAATGCCGATATTCCTCAAGTAGGTCGAGCCGTAACAGCTTGTGGTCCTGCACAATGCGAGAAGCAGATGCTGAGGCGTGGCCTCTCTGCTCTTGAGTTTTGTGGACTCAAGTATGGTGATGCTCAGTATGTTCTGCGATGCCCTGGAGAACGTGATGTTCTCCATTTCAGAATAAGGAATCTGCTCATTGGTGAATATGCGGCTGTCAATGAACTTTTTCATCGAGTCCGTATCTGCCCCCAGACCTGTCAATGTCCTGCAGGCGTCATTGTCCGCATGCCTGATGATGCCCAGGAAAAGGTGGTCAGGGCCGATTCCATAACTTCCGGTCCGGAGAGCCTCCTCTCTGGCGTACCCGATAATGGTGTTCAGTTCGTCCGATATTTTTATTTCCATCTGCATTTCTAAAATACTTCTTATGCAAAAATATATCCTTTATGCTGATAAACCAAAAAAATGGCCCTAAAGGGATGTTAGTATAAATTCAAGTTTGTTTCGGTGATAAAAATTTTGTAATTTTGTACGTTTTATAGAGTACAATGCGGAGAGCGTGGCATTATGTTCAAGAAGCATTGACAAGTAAGAAATTTTTGTAGAAAAAATGGATAATATGGAGGAGAATAAGAATTCTGTTGAACCGCAGGAAGAGGGAACAGGAATGAAGGGCATCATCGAAGAGGTGAACATTGATGAGGAGATGAGGTCGGCCTACATTGACTATTCAATGTCGGTAATTGTTTCCAGAGCGCTTCCTGACGCGAGAGACGGACTGAAACCTGTGCAGCGCCGTGTGCTGTTCGGAATGGAAGGACTGGGACTGGACTACTCAGGACAGACCAAGAAATCTGCGAGAATCGTCGGTGAGGTGCTCGGTAAGTTCCATCCGCATGGAGACTCAAGCGTGTATGATGCCATGGCCCGTTTGGCTCAGGACTGGAACCAGAGATACCCGCTTGTGTTCGGTCAGGGTAACTTCGGTTCAATGGACGGCGACCCTGTCGCTGCAATGCGATATACCGAGGCGAAGCTCGAAAAATTGGCGAACGATGTCCTCGGCGATATGGAGAAGGACACAGTCGATTTCCAGCTGAACTTCGATGATACGATCCTGGAGCCTACGGTTCTGCCTACCAAGGCGCCGCTCCTGCTTCTGAACGGTTCCGCAGGTATCGCGGTAGGTATGGCTACCAACATGGCCCCTCACAACTTGGGCGAGTGCTGCGATGCCATCTGCGCATACATTGACAATCCTGACATTGACACTGACGGCCTGATGCACTACATCAAGGGTCCTGATTTCCCTACCGGAGGTATCATCCAGGGCATCCAGGGCATCAGAGAGGCTTATGAGACAGGCCGAGGAAGAGTGGTCATGCGCGCAAAGACGGAGATTGAAGTGGACAACAACGGTCGTGAGACCATCGTCGTCACCGAGATTCCGTACATGGTGAACAAGAAGGAGATGCTCGAGAGAATCGGCCAGATGGTCGATGAAAAGAAGATCGAGGGCATTACCTATATGAATGACGAGACTTCCCGCGAAGGCGTGAGAGTGATTTTCAGAGTGAAACAGGGTGCCAATTCCAATGTCGTCCTGAACACGCTGTTCAAATACACTCCTCTCCAGTCAAGTTTCGCCATAAACAATGTGGCACTCGTCAAGGGCCGTCCAAGGACATTGAGCCTCAAGGACATAATAAAGGTGTTCGTGGACTTCAGGCATGAAGTCGTAGTCAGAAGGACCAAGTTCGACCTGGAAAAAGCCCAGAAGAGAGCCCATATCCTCGAAGGTCTCATCAAGGCAATCGACGTTATCGACGAGATCATCAGAATCATCAGGGCTTCCAAAACTGTCGAAGAGGCCAAATCTACATTGATCAGTACATTTGCATTCTCCGACGCACAGGCGACAGCCATCGTGGAGATGAAGCTCCGTCAGCTCACCGGACTCGAAAGGGAGAAACTCCAGGCAGAGTACGATGAACTCGAGAAATTCATTGCATGGTGCAATGACGTACTTGCAAATCCTGCAATGCAGATGGACATCATCAAGAGCGAAACCCAGGAACTCAAAGCCAAATACGGCGACAAGAGAAGGTCTGAAATCGTACCTAACGCGGAAGAGTTCAATCCTGAGGACTTCTATGCCGATGATGATGAGGTAATTACGATTTCCCACTTCGGATATATAAAGAGGACTCCGCTTGCAGAGTACAAGACCCAGAACCGTGGAGGCGTAGGCATGAAGGGCAGCGCTACAAGGGACGAAGATTTCATCGAGCACCTGTACGTGGCCAATATGCACAGCACGATGCTCTTCTTCACTGAGCAGGGCAGATGCTTCTGGCTGAAGGTTTACGAAGTTCCGGAGGGCTCCCGTTCATCCAAGGGTCGTGCCATCCAGAACGTTCTCAGCATTCCGGATGACAAGATCAAGGCCATCATCAATGTACCTACATTGACGGACGAGGAGTATATCAACAATCACTACATCATTCTCGCGACCAAGGAGGGCATCATCAAGAAGACCTCTCTCGAAGCTTATTCGAGACCGCGCCAGAAAGGTGTCAATGCCGTCAATATCCGCGAGGGGGACGAGTTGCTCGAGGCTATCCTCACGGACGGCAAGTCGGAAGTGCTTATCGCCAGCCGTAACGGACGATGCGTAAGATTCGATGAGTCAGATGCGAGACCTCTCGGCAGGACAGCTACCGGCGTGCGTGGCATCAATCTTGATGAGGATGACTACGTTATCGGTATGGTATGCTATGAACCTGAGGCTGAGGATGCTTCAGCGCATACTCTTCTTGTGATTGGCGAGAAAGGTCTTGGAAAGCGCACGGACTTCGAAGAGTACCGCAAGACGAGCCGTGGCAGCAAGGGTGTACGCACGATGAACATCACCGACAAGACAGGCAAACTGGTGGCTCTGAAGAATGTGACGGAAGAGAATGACCTGCTGATCATCACTCAGAGCGCGCTCATCATAAGGATGGCGGTTTCCGATATCAAACTTGCTGGACGTAACACCCAGGGTGTGAAACTTATAAACATCAGGGACAATGACTCCATCGCTTCCGTGTCAGTAGTTGCGAAGAGCGATGAGGAAGATGTTCCGGAACAGAATGAAGGACAGACCGGGGAGGGAAATGCTCCGGAGGCTGCACCGGAATCTGCTGAATAGTTGAATACTAACATTGAAAAAATATCAGATATGAAAAAAATTCTTCTCGCATTGGCGATGTTCGCCGCTATTCAGGTGGCTGATGCACAAGTAAAATCTGCTGCTGACGTCAAGAAGTCTGTAGAAGCTGCAGAAGCTGCAACACAGAATGTCAAGAAGGCTGTGAAGACAGCTACCTGGCTGAAGCTCGGTCAGGAATATGTAAAGGCCTATGACGCTCCTACAGGAAACATCCTTCCTGGTTCTAACAAGACAGAGCTTACTCTCATGATGGGTTCAGAGAAACCGGTTTCATCAGAGGAGGTTACTGTCAATAACGAGAAATACACCAAGGACGTGTATGCTGACAAGAATCTTTATTTCAACCAGAACGGCCAGCTCGTCATCATCGAGGTGACCAAGCCGGTTTATGAAGATGCACTCGAAAGAGCTGTCAAAGCATATCAGAAAGCTTATGAACTCGATGAGAAGCATGCCAAGGACAAGGACGTGGCTGCTGCATTTGACTACATCGGCCAGAAATATGTTACTGAGGCTTTCAACAAATACACATTCGGCGATGTTGCCACAGCCAGCAAACTCTTCGAGAAAGCTGCTGATGTAGAGGCACTTGCTCCGCTTTCAAAGATTGATACAAGCGTCATCTACAATGCCGGTTTCACCGCAATGGCAGCCAAGGACAACGAGAGAGCGCTCAAATTCTTCAAGAGATGCTATGACCTCGGTTACTACTACGAAGGTGGTGAGGTCTTCGCAAGACTCGCTGAGGTGGATACATTGAACACCAAGAAATACCTCGAGGAAGGTTTCAGCAAATTTCCTCAGAGCCAGAGCATTCTCATCGGTCTCATCAATTACTATCTGAAGAACAATGAGGATACTGAGACTCTCTTCGGCCTTCTCGACAAGGCTAAGGCAAACGAGCCGAACAATGCTTCCCTCTTCTATGTTGAGGGTAATATCCGTGCACAGCTCGGTCAGATCGACAAGGCTGTAGTAGCTTATGAAGAGTGCGCCAAGATCAATCCTGAATATGAGTATGGCTACATCGGTGAAGGTACAATGTTCTACAACCGGGCAATCGAGCTCCAGACCAAGGCTCAGGAGGAAATCGACGATGCCAAATATATGGCACTGGTAAAGGAATTCGAGGAAAGTCTGAAGTCTTGTATCGCTCCGTTCGAGAAAGCGTTCGAAATCACCAAGGATGCCAACATCAAGGCAGGTATCGCTTCTTACCTCAAGAATGCATTCTACCGTTTCCGTGAGGAATCTGCCGAGAATCAGACAAAGTACGAAAAGTACGCTGAGATTGCAAAATAAGTCTTGATTGACGTTTCTTATAGCGGATGGCTCGAGTCGGTTGACTTAAGCCATCCGTTTTTTTTATGGCGGGACTTCAATCCTGCCTGTTTTTTTACTATATTCGCAGTCTGTATGCAAAGCCTTGCGGACAGCAGTGCCGCAGGTCCATTGACAGAAATCCTGTCCGTGGGAGGGGAACACGGTGTGAATCCGTGGCAGTTCCCGCTACTGTAAGTCTTCCCGGAAGACAAGTCAGAATGCCTCTTTGCATATTGTCACATCGGTTCCGCCTGCGGAGGACGGGCGGCTGGTGCATCGGTGCGGAGTGTGTGAGCGGTCCGCATGTTGCTCTGTATGTCTGCTGCCTTTTCTGGCGCGGAATCGGTGATGTTTTGTAGAATAGTCAGGTCACCGATGAACAGAATCTCATCATGTCTTTCAGCCTTGTGCGCGTTCTGTATTACAGTCGCGGCACAGGAGCCTGTCGTATCCATGTCTGAAAAGGCAGATACGGTACGTCTCCTGAAGGAATCGGTGATTGTGGCAGCACCGGCCTTGCCGAAATATCGTGAGACCATACCCGCCCAGACATTGACAGGAGATGAACTGGAAAGGCTGAACAGCCTGTCTGTCGCTGACGCGGTGCGCTATTTTTCCGGTGTCCAGCTGAAGGACTATGGTGGAGTTGCAGGACTCAAGACCGTGAATGTCAGATCGTTGGGTGCGGCTCATACGGCTGTTTTCTATGACGGACTCCAGATCGGCAACGCGCAGAACGGTCAGGTGGACCTCGGCCGCTTTTCCCTCGACGAAATAGGCGAAATCTCGCTTTACAACGGCCAGAAAAGTGATATCTTCCAGCCTGCAAAGGATTTCGGCGCATCCTCGTCCATCTATCTCCAGTCTGCCCGTCCGGTATTTTCAGAAGGGCGCAAGGTCAATGTAAAGGCTACATTGAAAACAGGCTCCTTCGGCCTGCTGAATCCTTCTGCGTCAGTCGCATTCCGTCTTTCTGACAACATTTCGCTTACCGTTTCGTCCGGTCTGACCAATGCTTCCGGGCGTTATCGGTTCAGGTGCCGCGGATATGACCAGCTCGGCCGCCTATCTTATGATACTACGGCTGTCAGGCACAACGGGGACATCTTTTCTGTCCGCTCTGAAGCAGCCCTCTATGGCAAGACCAATACCGGCAACTGGTCTGTCCGTGCCTATAACTACCATTCGGACAGGGGAGTGCCAGGTGCCATCGTGAGCAATGTCTTCCGTAACGGAGAGCGTATGCGTGATGACAATTTCTTCGTGCAGGGCAGGGCGGTGAATGTCTGGAGCCGAAAATTCAGGTCAATGTTCAATGCCAGATATGCCTACGACTACACTTTCTACGAAGACAAGGACAGCCGTTCATTGCATGTCACCAACACATATCGCCAGAATGAACTGTATTTCTCGACTGCGAATATGTGGCAGGCGTTCAGCCGGATGGATGTTTCATTGTCCTATGATTTCCAGTGGAACAGCTTGGATGTCGCGAATTACATGTCAGGAAATGCTGTTTTTCCCCGCCCCTACAGGCTGACTAATATGGTTTCGCTCGCCGCCTCGTTCGACTTCGGAAGGCTGAAGATGCAGGGAAGCGCATTCGGTCAGTTCGTCAGCGACAAGTCCAGGGAATTTGATAATGTCAATGACAAGCGTTCGGAGCTGTCCCCGGCATTCTATGCGTCATATAAGCTCTTGAGGAACAAGGAGTTGTATATAAGGGCGTTCTCCAAACGCTCATTCCGGATGCCGACGTTCAATGACCTCTATTATACTAATTCCGCAAATGCACTGCTCAAGCCTGAGAGCACAGTCCAGACGGATCTTGGGACCGAGTACTCAGACCGGTTCTCTTTCTGCTCCGTCCACCTGTCTGCCGATGCATATTGGAACATGGTGAAGGACAAGATAATAGCTTATCCCAACGGGCAGCAGTTCCGCTGGACAATGCTGAATCTCGGAAAGGTGGATATCCGTGGGGTGGATGTGGCCGCTGACGTGGCCGTAGATATATCTAAGGTAAGATTGGCCGCAAGGCTGCAGTACTCGTTCCAGAAGGCGATAGACATTACGGACAAGACCACGTTCTACTACAAGAATCAGATTCCGTACGCTCCTGAGCACAGCGGTTCTGCGGTTTTGTCCGCGGAGTGCTCGGGGTGGAGTCTGAACTACAGTTTCCTGTACACGGGAGGACGCTACAGCCACAAGGAAAATACCCGGAAGAACTATCTCCAGCCGTGGTACACGAGTGACTTGTCGCTGCAGAAGAAGATGAAGTTGAAGGCCAATGTCCTGAAAATCACTGCGGAAGTGAACAATGTGTTCAATCAGGATTACGAGGTTGTGCTGAATTATCCTATGCCAGGGATAAACTTCAGATTGACAGTTGGTTATGAATTGTTTTAAACTTATTTATACGTATGAAGACTAAATTTGACTTTTTTGGCAGGGCGGCATTGGTGCTGACTTTTGCTGTTGCGGCCGCTACTGCCTGCCGCAAGGATGAGGTCCCGGTTTATCCCGGAACTGACATTACACCATCTGATTATGAAATCGTGGATACTCCGGCGGAACCAGGAGCGAATCCTGTTGGACTTTATGTGCTCAATGAAGGCAACATTGGCAGCAACAAGGCTCAGCTGGACTTTTTCAATTTCCGCACTTCGTCTTATATCAGGGATATATATACTGACTACAATCCGGATGTCGTGAAGGGTCTTGGTGATGCAGGAAATGATGTGCAGGTCTATGACAGCAAGCTGTTCGTCGTGGTGAACAATTCCCATAAAGTGGAAATTCTCGGAGCCAATTCGGTGAAGCGAATTGCCAAGGTGGATATTCCTAACTGCCGTTCGATCGCTTTTGACGGGGACTGTGCCTATGTGACTTCTTATGTTGCATTGAAGCCTTTGGAGACGCCTGACCAGAAGGGCGCTGTATATCGCATTGACCTGAATACTTACAAGATTACTGGGGAAGTGTCTGTGGGATACCAGCCTGAACAGCTTGTAATCAAGGGCGGAAAGGCTTATGTGGCTAATTCCGGCGGTTTTCGTGCTGGATATGACAATACGGTTTCTGTCGTGGATCTGGCGTCAATGTCTGTGGATTACACTATTGAGGTGGTTCCGAATCTGCAGAAAATGCTGGAGGATGAGAACGGCAATCTCTGGGTGTCTTCTTTCAGCGGCAAGCTCAGTTGTCTGAAAGCGAAGGACGGCAAATATGCGCTTGCGTCGTCGATTGATTTTCCGGTTTCCTCTATGGCTTATTACAAGGGTGAGCTGTATCTCGTTGGCACTGCATATGATGCGAACTATAAGGCTACTTATTCATATGCCAAGGTCAATGTGAATACGGGTGCAGTGTCATCTGACAAGATTATCACAGATGGTTCCGACGCTTCTGTAAAGGCTCCGTACGCGATATCAGTAAATCCGTCCAACGGCGACATCTACATAGCTGATTCACCGGACTTCACCGCCAGCGGCAAGCTCTTCTGCTATACCAATGCCGGCAAACTCAAATGGTCTGTCCGCACCGGCAACATCCCCGGCCACTTCGCCTTCCTATACAAGTAGTCGAGACATTCCGGACAAATATTTTCTTATTGAATCGGCATTGGAACAGAGTGGCTACGCTCCAAAAAGAGTGCGCTCCGCCCCATCTGTTCCAATGCCTTTCATTTATATACTGTTGTCCGGCGGACTATTTCTGCTGATAAAAGTATTTCCAGAGGGGAGCGGCCATGAGGGCCTGCTTGAGCTGGTCATTGATGAGGAGATCTCGGACGTCGGCTTCGTTCAGGAGCACGACTTCGAGGTCTTCTGTGCTGTCAAGGTGCTGTGAGCCTGTTTTCTTGACGCCTTTTGCCAGGAAACAATGCGAAAGGTTGTCGGTGGTGCTGGGGTTTGCGGAGATGGTCATGAACTCGGACCATTCACCTTCGCCATAGCCGGTTTCCTCCATCAGTTCGCGTTTTGCAGCCTCCATGGGGCTTTCGCCCGGTTCGATCACGCCGGCAGGAATCTCATAGCAGGTCTTGCCGAGGCCGTGGCGGTACTGCCTTTCGAAAATGAATTTGCCGTCATCGGTCAATGCGATTACATTGACCCAATCGGGATATTCAAGTACGTAGAACTCAGGGTTTTGCCTTCCGTCAGGGAGCTCCACGCAGTCCTTCCTGACTGTCAGCCACGGACGGCGGAACAGATATTCGCTCTTGAGGACTTTCCATTTTCCCTTTTCGGTTATCGCGTCTTTCATATCAATCATTGTTTCGTATCCTGACAAAGATAACTCATTTTTACGTACATTTGCACTCCCAAACACGCGGAATTATGGACAATGCTATAGAAATATTCACTCTGATAACAGGAATCCTTTTCATTATCCTCGAAATCAGACAGAGCAATTATATGTGGGGCGTGCAGATATTGACAGGAATCGCTTCAGTGGTGCTGTTCTGCCGTCAGGGACTTTATGCGTCATCGGCATTGAACGTATATTATGTGGTTACCGCGGTCTGGGGCTTCATCAGCTGGCGACGGGATTCGGATTCCATTGCCGGTGACGCGCAGCAGATACATTTGCGTAAAATATCATTGAAAGTATTGGCTGTCAGCGTATTGCTGCAGGCGGTCGGCACGGTGGCATTGATATGTGTCCTTAGGGCTCTCGGCGATCCGATGTCGTCCCTCGATGCTGCGATTACGGTCCTGAGCCTGATCGCGACCTGGTGGCTGATACGCTCTTATAAAGAACAATGGCTGCTGTGGATAGTGGCTGACCTGATGTATGTCGTGATGTGCGGCTGCCAGGGCCTCTACTGGATGGCTGCCCTGTATCTGTTCTATACGCTCTCTGCAGCCTATGGTTTCGTGCATTGGCGCAAGAGGGGCAAATACGTGGAAGAGAGCGGGTTATAATGCTCCGTCCATAATGTCTGCAGCCGGCTTACCCGTTTCTAAAAGGCTGCGCGTCTTTTTCATATAGGGGGCCGTGTGCTCATAGTACATCCTGAGCCCAGCGCATAGCGAATTCAGCCCTGCCTCTCCGGATTTTGTGGTGGACAGGCGATGTTTGGGGCATTCTCCATGACAGAGCCGGACCCATTCGCAGCGTCTGCATTGGGCAGGAAGAGAATTGCGCTTGTCAATGCCGAAGGCTACGGACTGCTGTGACCCTGCAAGGTCTTTCAATGATGACGTGGCGATGTTGCCCAAGCGGTATTCAGGATAGACGAAATGATCGCAGACATAGACGTCTCCGTTGTGTTCCACTACGAGGTTTCCTCCGCAAGTCTCACAGAATGAGCAGGTTCCTGGTGAAAGACCGCACCATGAAGCCAATGTGGCATCGAATGCTCCTACGAAATAGCTGCCGACATCGTTCTTTACCCACCAGTCGAAGATTTCGCACAGGAATTTTCCGTAGCCGATATCGCTGACGGACCATAGGCCGAAGCCGTCACTGTCGGTGGCAGGAGGAACCATTGACGGGCGTAAGTTCCTCATCTGACGACCATTGGCATTGACCTGAAACTTTATTTTTTCGACGACGGGAAGAAACTGCATGAAGCGGCTGCCTGTCGATTTGAGGAACTGGTAGATCTCCAGGGCATGTCCTTCCGAGGCTTTGGAAACGGCAGTCAGGGTGTTGAATTCTGCGCCAGAGCGGAGCAGGTTCTTCAAGCCGGCGATTACTTTCCGGAAGGAGGGGGCGCCGGCCTTGCTGCTGCGGTATGTGTCGTGTATGTGCTCCGGGCCGTCGATGGAGAGTCCGATGAGGAAATTCCCCGCAGCGAAAAAATCTGCCCATTCCGGGGTTATGAGTGTGCCGTTTGTCTGAAGAGTGTTGTGCACGATCTTGCCGTCAGCATATTTTTTCTCGAGGGCGACTGCTTTCCGGTAGAAATCCAGACCTGCCATCAGCGGCTCGCCGCCGTGCCAGTTGAATGTGACTTCAGGGGTTTCGCAGGTGGAGAGATAATCGCGTATCGCACGTTCCAGCAATTCCTCTGACATTACAGGCTCGTGTCCTCCGTATAGGCGTGACTTGTCCAGATAGTAACAGTATCTGCAGTCAAGATTGCAGAGCGAACCGCATGGCTTTATCATCAGGTTGAATGATATGGGGCCGGTTATCCTTGCTGCATCGGCGAGAGTGATAGTGCTCTTGAACGTGTCGTCTCTTTCCATGGAGGTATATAAATGAAAAAAGGGAAAGCTTAGCACATCGCACCGCTACGACCTCCTACCCTTGCTGCCTTCCGGCCCTGGGGGAGTTTGGAGGGAGCTGGTCGTGTACGACTTTCCCACTGCAAATATACTGCTTTTTGTCAAATCTGCAAAGTCTGACAGGCCAATCTGGCTATTTTCTTAGTCCAGGTTGGTGAAGATGAAAGGAAGAATGTCATCTACCTGACTGAATTTCAGGATTTTGTCTTTTCCGTAGAAGAGGACGCTCATCTTTCCGCCGCTGACTTTCTGGTATTCGGCCATGACCTGGCGGCAGGCTCCGCATGGAGCAGTGATGCCGCTGTTCAGCAGGCCGTTCTGTGCCCCTGTTATGGCAATGCTCCTCATCTGGAGGTCCGGATGGTTCGCATGAGCTGCAAACATAGCCGTCCTTTCCGCGCAAAGTCCTGACGGATAAGCCGAGTTCTCCTGATTCGCTCCGGTGACAATGCTTCCGTCGGACAGTCTCACGGCAGCCCCGACATTGAAGTTGGAATATGGCGCATATGAGCCTGCCAATGCCTTTTCGGCGGCTTCGCAAAGCTCTCTGTCCTGCGGCTCAAGTTCCTGTACGGAACCGAATTCCTGATAGTCTATTTCTATTCTCTTGTTTGTCATAATGTGTTGTAATTTGCGGCTAGTATCGGACAATGTTCCGAATCAATGACTGCCAAACGTTTCAAATATAGTAATTTTTCTCTGATTTAGGTATCTTTGCGGCTGTCAAGGCGCTATTGACCTGTTTCTTTAGCCCGAAAAGAGGAGAAATTTATGAAAGTTTGTGTAGGATTATCCGGAGGTGTGGACTCCAGTGTGGCCGCTCTGTTGCTCAAACAGCAGGGTTACGATGTCTTTGCGATGTTCATGCAGAACTGGCACGACACGGAAGGGACATTGCACGGTGACTGCGAATGGGAAGAAGACAAATTCGTGGCCGAAATGGTCGCGAGGAAAATAGGTATCCCGTTCTATTTCATTGACTTGAGCAATGAATACCGTCAGCGTGTGGTGGACTATATGTTCGATGAATACTCCAAGGGAAGAACGCCGAATCCTGACGTGCTCTGCAACAGGGAGATAAAGTTCGACGCATTCCTGAAGGCCGCTCAGAAAATGGGCGCGGATATGGTGGCCACCGGGCATTATTGCCGTAAGGAACCTGCGCTCGACGCTGAAGGGAACCAGATTGTCAATGACGGCAAGCCTGTGTGGCGCATCTTGGCCGGTTCGGATCCGAACAAGGACCAGAGCTATTTCCTGTGTCAGCTTACTGAAGACCAGCTTTCCAAGGCATTGTTCCCGATAGGTGACATCTGCAAGCCGGAAGTGCGACGGCTCGCTGCGGAAGCGGATTTGCCTTCAGCAGAGAAAAAGGACTCCCAGGGTATCTGCTTCGTGGGAAAAGTGGACCTTCCGGTATTTCTCCAGCAGAAGCTCAAGTCTGTGGAAGGTGACGTGGTCGAAGTGTATGACGCATTCTACGAAGATTCTCCGCAGTACTGTTTCCTCAGAGATACTATGTCTTCCATTCTGAAGAACCGCTTGGCGGGTGATGCGGAGATGATAACTGATTATATATCAGATGACAAGGCTGCACATTCTCAGGCCGGGGATTATGAGGGAGGCTGCCATGCGGAGTCTGTCTATTCTTATGACAGTATCGGTGCATTGTCAGATGAGGACCTTCTGCGCCTGTCCCGTCCGGTTACGTATGAGTCGATAAAATTTGAGACTGAGACATACCGCTCCGGTAAGCGTCATGTCAAGAAAACCCGTTATAAATCAAATCCTTACGGTGCTGTAGTAGGCCGTCACGAGGGAGCCCAGTTCTATACCATCGGTCAGCGCAAGGGCCTGAACATCGGAGGCCATAAAGACTCGCTTTTCGTGATTTCCACTGACATTGAAAACAATATAATATATGTAGGGGAGGGACACCGGCACAAGGGCCTTTCGCGCAGTTGCCTGATGGTCGCGCCTGAAGAGATCCATTGGATCCGGGAGGACTTGCGGATGAAGGATGGAGAAATACGCCGGTACAGAGTGCGTATCCGTTATCGCCAGCCGTTGCAGGATGCGTTGCTGGTCAAGAGGCCGTCTGGTCTGTTCATTCTCTTCGAAACACCGCAGAGGGGCATCACGCCGGGGCAGTTCGCCGTGTGGTATGACAGGGATGAGATGATTGGTTCAGGAGTAATATAAGAAATCTATCCTCGAAAATCCTCCACATAACAAAAAAATCAGGCGGAAAATCTTCCGTCTGATTTTTTTTGAGCCACTCAAGGGGTTCGAACCCTCGACCTGCGCATTACGAATGCGCTGCTCTACCAACTGAGCTAAAGTGGCAATTCGCTCCTCTCCGAACGAAATGGATTGCAAATGTAATGCTAAAAGCTTATTTTTGCAAGGATTGACCATCGAAATATTTGATAGTTATGAAAAATATAGGAAAAATGTTGTTGACATTGGCATCAGTTGCTGCTGTGGCGTCCTGCGCGGACTGCAATAACAAGAAGAAAGGCGATTTCAAGTACCTCGTGGATGAGTTTGCTGATATCAAGATCATGCGGTATCAGATTCCCGGGTGGGAAAAATTGACGTTGAAACAGAAAGAGTATGTCTATCACCTGAGCGAGGCTGCAAAATTCGGATGGGACATTTACTGGGACCAGAACTGCAAGGACAATCTCGCAGTGAGAAAGGTGCTGCAGAACATCATTGAAAATTACAAGGGCGACCGTACCTGCAAGGAATACAATCAGTTCCTCGTCTATGCGAAACGCGTATTCTTCAGCAGCGGCATCCATCATCATTATGCTGAGGACAAGTTCTTCCCGCAGTGCAGCCAGGAGTATTTCCGTGCATTGATGGAGTCAGTGGGCGATACGGACAAATGCGAGGCATTGCTGCCGGTCATCTATTCGCCTGAACTTTATGCACAGAGACGTTCTTCCTCGGCCGATGGCGATATCGTGGCACTTTCTTCAGTGAATTTCTATGAAGGTGTCACCAGAGACGAAGTTGAAAAATATTATGCGGGCATCATTGACCCGAACGATCCTGAGCCGATTTCTTATGGCTTGAATACCAAGGTGGTAAAGGGTGCGGACGGTGTGATCCGTGAAGAGAAATGGAAAGTCGGCGGCATCTACGGTCCGGCAATCGAGAAGATCTGCGAGGAACTCGAGAAGGCCAAGGCTGTGGCTGAGAACGATACCCAGAAGAAGGAGATTTCCGAACTTCAGGAGTATTACAGGACCGGTGACCTCAAACTTTGGGACAAATACAACATCACTTGGGTAACTGATACTCTCGGCACAGTCGATTTCACGAACGGTTTCGTCGAGGATTACAATGACCCGCTCGGCCGCAAGGCTTATTGGGAGGCTTTGGTCAATGTGAAGGACTCCGCCGCTTCAGCGCGCACCGAACTGCTCAGTGCCAATGCCCAGTGGTTTGAGGACAATGCGCCGATTGATCCGCGTTTCAAGAAAAAGAGTGTCAAGGGCGTGAGTGCCAAGGTGATAGACGCTACCTGTCTCGGCGGCGGATGCTATCCTGCCACCCCTATCGGCATCAATCTTCCTAATGCAGACTGGATCCGCAAGGAATACGGCTCCAAATCAGTGACCATTGCCAATATCACCCACGCTTATGATGCGGCGGCCAATGAGTCCCCGAAATCAGTGCTTGAGGAGTTCGCTTATTCCGAGGAGGAAAAGGCAATGCAGAAGAAATACGGTTCTTACGATGATGAAATCCACACTGACCTGCACGAATGCCTCGGACACGGCTCAGGACAGTTGCTTCCTGGCGTGTCAGGAACAGCGATGGGCGAGTATGCATCTGCATTGGAAGAGGCAAGGGCTGACCTGTTCGGACTTTACTACATTGCAGACCCTAAGCTGGTTGAACTCGGC
>HF996044.1:47945-61492 GCA_000432515.1 Bacteroides sp. CAG:545 | reverse complement strand
TGGTTGAACTCGGTATTCTTTCTGATCCTGAGGCTTATAAGGCCCAGTATTCCAACTACATACGCAACGGTCTGATGGTCCAGACGAACAGAATCGAACTTGGCCGCCAGATTACCGAGGCGCATATGCAGAACAGACAGCTGATCGCTGCATGGTGCTATGAGCAGGGACTTCAGGACAATGTCATCGAGAAGAAAGTGAAGAACGGCAAGACCTATTTTGTGGTCAATGATTTCGAGGCTCTCCGTGCCCTCTTCGGAAAACTTCTCGCTGAAATACAGCGTATCAAGTCAGAGGGTGACTACCAGGCCGGCAAGGAACTGATTCAGAAATATGCGATGGACATTGACCCGGAACTTCACAAGGAGGTAAGGGACAGGTATGCGGCTCTCGGGCTCAAGCCTTACGGCGGTTTTGTCAATCCTGAGATCGTGCCGGTGGAAAAGGACGGCGTGATCGTGGATTACAAGGTGGAATACCCTGACGACTATCTCGGTCAGATGCTCCAGTACTGCCATAAGTACTCTACATTGTAACCATGCGCTACAGCACATCAGAAGAATATCTCAAAGGATTCAGGACATATCTCCGTGTCGAGCGGAATATGTCCTCGAATTCTTATGAGGCGTATTGCTCGGACGTCCGCGAAATGTTCTTGTCAATATGCAAGGTCAGGGAAGTGCAGGACTTGAGTCCGCTCAGCATAACGAAAGAGGAACTGACTGGCTATGTGGAAAGCCGCGCCAACAGTGACGAACCTGTCTCCAAGCGCACCCAGGCGAGGATGTTGAGCTCGTTGAGGTCATTTTTCGGCTGGCTGGTGATGGAAGGCGAGATCGAGGAAAATCCGTGTGACGGCATCAGTTCACCGAAAATAGGACGGTATCTTCCTTCTGTCCTGTCTGTCGAAGAGGTCGAGGCAATCATGGATTCGGTGGACCTTACCAAATGGAACGGGTTGAGGGACAGGGTGATACTGGAAATGCTGTACGGCTCCGGACTCCGTGTGTCTGAAGCGTCCGCGCTCAAGATTTCTGATGTGTTTCTGGAGGAAGGCTTCGTAAGGGTAGTGGGAAAGGGAAACAAGGAAAGGGTGGTCCCTATGGACGAGCCTGCCGTGATGGCCGTGAACAACTACCTGCTGGTGCGTCCCGAACCGTCTTCTCCGAAGTTTGCCGATACCCTGTTCCTGAACAAGTCAGGTGCGGCAATCAGCAGAATTTCGGTTTTCAATATGGTGAAGAAACAGGCTATGGCAGCCGGTATCCATAAGGAGATCTCTCCGCATACGTTCCGCCATTCGTTTGCGACCCACCTGATAGAAGGCGGTGCCGACCTGAGGGCAGTCCAGGAAATGTTGGGACATGAAAGCGTATTGACTACTGAGATATACACCCACATTGACAGTGAAACCTGGCAGAAGAACATCATCGAACATCATCCTATGAAGTAACCTCGAAAATCTGCTCTTAATCTGAGGCAAATTTTTATTTTCATGTAAAATACTTATATTTGTAGGGTTATGATTCACGCGAAAAACATAGCGGGAAAACTGCTCGGGACAGTGCTTTTCATTGTCCTGGCTGTCGCCTCCTGTACCAAATATGACGAGCCGGTAATAAAAGATGCCGGCACCAGAAGAACAGAGGTTCCTGCCAAATGCAAGGTGCTGCTGCTTTATTCGGCCGGGTTCAACAGCCTGTGCAGCCAACTGGAGGCGGATGTGGACGACATGGCTTCAGGTTACCTGCCGCTCCGCAATTCCGCTGCCGCATCTGTTCTGGTCTATTCGCGCAGGCTTACCGAATCCAGACGATATACAGACCCCGCGCCTTCCTATCTGATCCGACTTTCGAGAGACGCTTATGGCAATGTTTTACGCGATACGCTGAAGACTTGGCCGAAGGAAATGGTTGCGGCTTCCGTAAAGGCTGTCAATGAAGTGCTTACGTCTGTCAAGGAACTTTATCCCAATGCTGATTACGGGATGATTTTCTCTTCGCATGGCACCGGCTGGCTGCCTTCCGGCTATTATTCTTCAGGTACGATCACCAATATCGCTACGGCATTGTCACCTTCAGAAGGTCTGAACTATGACTTGGTTCCAGTGCCCTATAGGGAGTTTCACGGCGATGACCAGATCAAGGTCAAGAGCATAGGTGCTGACAACATCAATTCCAGCGAAGCATATGAAATGAACATCGAGGACTTCGCTGCTGCGATACCGATGAAGTTGGACTATATGATTATCGATGCTTGCCTGATGGGCGGAGTGGAAGTGGCCTATGCGCTGAGAAACAAATGCGACAAGCTGGTATTCTCTCAGGCTGAGGTGCTTGCGGACGGACTCTGCGATTACCACACGGTGGCCAAGAGGCTGTTGCTCAGCAGTGAGCCTGACTTGCTGGGAATCTGTTCTGATTCATGGGAGCTCTATTCTTCCCAGTCGGTGGAATGGCGCCGCTCTCTGACCATTTCAATGGTTGACTGCACCAGATTGTCACCTCTCGCTGAAGCCTGCAGAAAACTGTTTTCAGAGCATCAGTCTGAAATCATGTCCGTGTGGCCGGATGACGTGCAGGGATATTTCCGTTTCAGCAAACATTGGTTCTATGACCTCGAGGACATTCTTGTGAAGGCCCGTATTCCGGAAAGCGACCTGGAGGACTTCAGAAATGCAATGAACGGATGCATTCTCTATAAAAATGCATCCGTCAACTTCCTTCTGGATTTCACTATCAAAACTTTCTGCGGCTTGAGCATGTATCTTCCGTCAGACGGCAATGCCACTCAGAACGAATTCTACAAGACATTGTCCTGGAACGTGGATACCGGCCTGGTCAGATAGAAAAGCTGTTATTCGGCGTTGTTTTTTTCTTGTGCCAATGCTTCATTGAAACACTGACGGCAGAGAGGCTCATAGACGTCTTTCTCTCCGAGCACCACGAGTTTGTGGCTCTTGGTGAGCCTGTGTGAGTGGTTTGCCAGGTTTCCGCATTTTACGCAGATGGCATGGACTTTCTGCACGTCTTCAGCTATGGCCATAAGTTCCGGAATAGGGCCGAAAGGCTTGCCCATGTAGTCTGTGTCAAGACCTGCTATTATAACTCGTTTTCCCTTGTCGGCCAGCTCCTGAGCGACCTGTATGAGGCTTTCGTCGAAGAACTGCGCTTCATCCACACCGATTACCTGGGTGTCTTCAGCGGCGTCCAGCATCTTTGAGGCCTCCTTGATCGGGGTGCACGGAATGCTGTGCAGGTCGTGGGAAACCACGTCAACATCAGAATAGCGCTTGTCGATCGCCGGTTTGAAGATTTCTATTTTCTGGTTTGCGAACTGAGCTCTTTTCAGTCGTCTTATGAGTTCTTCTGTCTTGCCGGAGAACATTGAGCCGCAGATGACTTCGATGCAGCCGGGCTTGTTTGGTGTTTCTGGATACATAATCATTGGTTGAAATGGATTGCGAATTTAGTAATTTAAATGTACATTTGTGCAATACTCAAATGAAAGAAGTTGTTTTCAAATGATAAAACGACTTCCAATAATCTTGAAACCTTATGGACAAGAGCCCGAAAGAAATATTGGCAGAACTTGACGCGGAGCTTTCCGCCCTGAAGGCCAGAGTCGGTGAGATCGAAAAAAAAGTGGAGCAGCTCCGCAATGAACTGGATTTGGAACCTGCTGAGCCGCTGGACTTGGGGACAGCTGACTATCTGTATGATATAGCGGATGCAGTTCCGGAAGACATTCCGGCTGAGAATGTGCCTGAGGCGGGTGCTGACGACATGCCTGCGGACGTGTTTGCTGACAATGCCGGAGAGAATGTCGGGGAAAGCGTTCCGGACGACATTCCTGAGGCGGAGTCCGAAGCTGAGCCTGAGGCGGAACCGGAGACTGAAGACCTTCCGGAATCTGAGCCGGAGGTGGAACAGGAGCCTGAAGACCTGCCGGAAGCTGTTTCCGGACAGGGAACACAAGCTGGACCTGAGACTGAAGCAGAGCCTGAACAGGTAGCAGGAACTGAGCCTGAACCTGAACCGGAAGATCTTCCGGAGGAGGACGGATTCTCATTATTCGGCGAAATGGCAGAAGAAGAGGAGCCTAAGGCAAGAAAGACTAAAGCGCCGTCAGAGCACAGGCAGTATTCTGGACATAAGGTGATAGCGGACCAGAAATACGGAAACGAAGCCTGGAGAAAAGATATGCCGGGCCCGGAAGTGAAGGACGTCCGCAGCGCCATTTCGCTCAATGACAGGGTGATGTTTATCAGCACGCTGTTCCGCGACGATTCGATGCTGTTCCAGGATGTCATCAATAAGATCAATGCCCTGACCACGCTCGAAAAGGCTGTGCAGTATCTTAAGGAAAACTTCCCGGAGTGGGATATGGATTCGGAACTTGTTTACAGGTTCATGATGTCCGTAAGAAGAAAAATCAGGTAACCGATGGAAACCCAAGGCAAACTGTATATAGTCCCGACACCCGTCGGGAATCTTGAAGATATGACTTACAGGGCAGTGAAAGTCCTGAAGGAAGCCGACCTTATTCTCGCGGAGGACACGAGGACAAGTTCTGTGCTTCTGAAACACTATGACATTCACGGAAAACTGCAGTCCCATCACAAATTCAATGAACACCAGACTGCTTCCGTCATAAAGGACAGGATATTGGCCGGGCTCAATGTCGCGCTGATAAGCGACGCGGGAACACCGGGAATATCAGACCCGGGCTTTCTGCTCGTGCGTACTTGTGCTGCGGAAGGCATTGAAATACAGACTCTTCCTGGGGCGACAGCCTGCATCCCGGCAGTCGTGTCATCCGGCCTGCCTTGCGACAGGTTCTGCTTCGAGGGCTTCCTGCCTGTAAAGAAAGGCCGTCAGACATTGCTGACGACATTGGCCACAGAGCCGAGGACAATGGTGTTCTACGAGTCTCCTTACCGGCTTGTGAAGACATTGGAGCAGTTTGCCGGTTATTTCGGCCCTGACAGGGAATGTTCCGTGGCCAGAGAGATTTCCAAACTGCATGAGGAACATCGCAGGGGTACTCTTGAGGAAGTTGCAGCCTGGTTCCGCGAACACGAACCGAAAGGTGAAATCGTGATAGTGGTGGCCGGGTGCCAGAAAACCAAGCGTAGAGAGGACGACGCTGAGGATTAGAAACATCGTGGCAGGTGGTTCTAAAATAGATGAATGACAATAAAAAGGGACGTAAACTCTCTCCCTCTTTCGTGACCGGCGCCATCGCGCTGGCATTTCTTGTTGTCGGCTATCAGACAGCGCTTTTCGTACATAGGGCTGCTGTGCTCAAGATTCTGTCGGACGAAACTGTGCCCGATACTGTCTATATGGCTGTGGATGAGGCTTTTGCTGCTTCAGGTCAGGCCGTCGTCAGTGACGTTCCGGTGTCAGGAAAATCCGACGTGCGGCGGCTGCCAGAGAAATCCGTATCGGCAGGAAACGCCCGGCAGCAGGTCCCTGGCAAAAAGACCGTCATAGCACGGAAGCAAGGTGTCCGGCCGGAAGCAGCCGCTGCAGTTGCCGCCGCCATCGCCCCACGCACTTATGAAAATTTCAGGTTCAATCCCAATGTCGTGTCTGTCAATGATTTGAGGCGTCTCGGCTTCTCTCTCAAGCAGGCGGAATCCATCGACAATTACAGGAAAAAAGGCGGCAGGTTCAGACGGAAAGAAGATTTTGCCAAATCCTATGTGGTGGCAGATTCCGTATATCGCAGACTGGAAAAATACATTGACATACCTCTTCTGGACATAAACAGGGCGGATTCGGCGGAATTCGACGCGCTCCCGGGAATCGGCGGATATTTCGCGGCGAAGATGGTGGAGTACAGGTCTCGGTTAGGCGGCTATTCCTGCAAGGAACAGCTGATGGAAATCTATCATCTGGACAATGAAAAATACGGTAGATTCAGCGACCTCATAACAGTAGGGGAGTCCAGGCCTTTCCGCCTGTGGACCATGCCGGCGGATTCATTGAAACTGCACCCTTATATCCGTAACTGGAATACTGCCAATGCGATAGTGCTGTACAGGGACAATAATCCCCGCGAACTCTGGACCGTGGAAGGTCTTCGGAATGCGGGGATATTGGATAACGCAGCTGCAGCCAGACTGTCGCGCTGCCGTATTGAGCAAGTATTCAAAAACGTTGCTGGAAACTAGTCTGAAACGTGTTTCAGAGCTTCGCGGATCTTGCCCTCGATTTCTTCACTGAGCTCGGCATTGTCAGCGATAAGCTGCTTGGTGGCTTCACGTCCCTGAGCAAGTTTCTGGTCGCCGTAGCTGAACCATGAACCGCTCTTTCCTATAATGCCGTATTCGACACCGAGGTCCACGATTTCGCCGGTATGTGAGATGCCCTCACCATAGACGATGTCGAACTCCGCTTTCTTGAAAGGTGGAGCCATCTTGTTCTTCACGACCTTTACTTTGGTGCGGTTTCCGAGAGCCTCCTCGCCGTCCTTGATCTGGGTGGTACGGCGCACGTCGATTCTGACAGATGCGTAGAACTTCAGAGCATTACCGCCGGTGGTGGTCTCAGGGTTACCGAACATGACGCCGATCTTCTCGCGGAGCTGGTTGATGAAAATGCAGCAAGTGTTTGTCTTGCTGATGTTTGCAGTCAGCTTTCTGAGCGCCTGGCTCATAAGTCTTGCCTGGAGGCCGACCTTGTTGTCACCCATCTCGCCCTCGATTTCCGCCTTAGGCGTAAGAGCTGCTACTGAGTCGATAACGATTATGTCGATGGCGCCTGACCTGATGAGGTTGTCGGCGATTTCGAGAGCCTGCTCGCCATTGTCCGGCTGTGAAATGAGAAGTGTCTCGAGGTCCACTCCCAGAGCCTTTGCGTATGAACGGTCGAATGCGTGCTCAGCATCGATCATCGCGGCGATACCGCCTGCCTTCTGTGCCTGAGCTATCGCGTGGATGGCCAATGTGGTTTTTCCGCTGGATTCTGGACCGTAGATTTCAATGATCCTGCCTTTCGGATAACCTCCGATTCCCAAGGCATGGTCAAGAGCGATGGAACCGCTCGGTATTACCTGATGTTCATCCCATTGTGGCTGCTCTCCCAACTTCATGATGGTGCCTTTCCCATAGTCTTTCTCAATCTTGTCGATTGTCGCCTGCAACGCTTTCAGTTTCCCGGAATCAACCTGAGCGCCTGCATCTTTTACTGCTTCTTTAGCCATAATGTATAAATTTTTGTTCTATAATGCGGATTCGCCCGCATTCTCTACAAAGATAGAAAAATCAACGCAAACGGAAATGAAAAATTAACTAAATTTGTAGATGCCCACATTGACTTGTGGAACAATGAATTTTATGATGAACGGGAAAGATATAAAATACAAGCTTTTAGGCAAGACTCCGGAGGAGTTGAAGGAAATTGCAGTCAAATGCGGTCTGCCGTCTTATGCGGGCGGACAGATAGCGCAGTGGCTTTACAAGAAGAAGGTGAAGAGCATTGACGAGATGACGAATCTCTCGAAGGCAGGCAGGGAACGTCTTGCGGAATCTTATGAAACAGGTGCCGTGGCATATTCAGAGTGCATGGAGTCAGTGGACGGCACCAAGAAGTACCTTTTCCCCGTAACCTGCTCCCTGCTGGGAGGATTGAACCGGATAGAGACTGAGAATGCGGGGACGGTAGAGTCCAGCAGCATTGAAGCGGTGATGATTCCTGAACTGGACAGGAGGACATTGTGCGTCTCCTCTCAGGCAGGCTGCAAGATGGGCTGCAAGTTCTGCATGACCGGCAGACAGGGCTTCCACGGGAACCTTTCCGCGGCCGACATACTCTCGCAGTTCGTATCGGTGGATGAGGCTGAGCAGCTTACCGGAACCGTGTTCATGGGAATGGGCGAGCCGCTGGACAACTATGACAATGTGAAGAGGGCGATAGATGTGCTGACAGCAGACTGGGGCTTCGGATGGAGTCCAAAGCGTATAACTCTCTCATCTATAGGTGTTTTGCCTACGCTTAAGCGCTATCTGGATGAGACACGCTGCCATCTTGCCATCAGTATGCATGATGCGTTTCCGGATGAGCGTGGGGAACTGATGCCGGTCCAGCGTTCATATGACATAAAAGAAGTGATTGGCCTGATAAGACAGTATGACTTCACGGGACAGAGGCGCGTAAGTTTCGAATACACGATGTTCGACGGGTTCAATGATGACAAACGTCATTGTGATGCCATCATAAGGCTGTTGTCCGGACTCGAATGTAGGGTGAACCTCATCCGTTTCCACAAGATACCTGATTTTCCGTATCAGTCATCGTCGGACGGGGTGATGACAGTATTCCGTGACAGGCTGAACAAGGCCGGTATCACTGCCACTGTCAGGGCATCAAGAGGTGAAGATATTTTCGCTGCCTGCGGAATGCTTGCAGGCCGTCACAAAACTTGATAAAGCTGAAGATTATGAAGAACACTGCTACTGGATATCTGCTGACATTGGTCAGTATCCTGCTGTCAATCACGATGTTGGCACAGGAGGCTTATGCCCAGCCGGGCATCGGAGTGGATCCTGAAAAGGATTCCCTGTCAATGAAGGATCTGCAGGCGTACCTGTCGAAGATAAGGGAAAAGCGTCCGACTGTGGCGCTGGTCCTCAGCGGAGGCGGGGCCAAAGGTGTTTCTCATATCGGCGTGATCGAGTATCTGGACTCGCTGCAGATTCCTGTGGACGTGGTTTTGGGTACGAGTATGGGCGGACTTATAGGTTCGTTGTATTCGCTCGGCTATTCACCTGAGCAGATGGATTCGCTCGTGCGCTCGTTTGACTGGGACGTGGCGCTTACCGACAGGATTCCACGAAAGTACATATCCTACAATACAACGAAATACAAGGAGAAGATTCTCCTGTCGTTCCCGTTCTATTACTCGAAGAAAACGTATGCGAACAAGCTGGAACAGGATATCCAATATGCCGGCGCGGAAAAGAAATACAAGAAGATGCATTTCGGTGCCAACGACAATGAAGACGCGACAAGGCAGGTGAGGGACAATCTTCTGGGCAGTCTGCCGTCAGGATTTGCGTTCGGACAGAATGTGAACAATATATTCAGTTCATTGACAGTCGGTTACCAGGACAATATGGACTTCATGGACTTGCCGATTCCGTTCGTCTGTGTGGCGACCGAGATGGTGACAGCCAAGCCTAAGATCTGGTATGACGGCAAGTTGAACACGGCATTGCGTTCGACGATGTCCATTCCGGGAGTGTTCGCTCCGGTGAAAGTGGACGGAATGGTGCTCGTGGACGGAGGTATGAGGGACAACTATCCGACCGACATTGCCAAGGAAATGGGTGCGGACATCATCATCGGCGTGGACCTGTCCTCCGGCTTCAGGGACTATACCCAGTTGAACAACCTCGGTGACATCATCTCCCAGGGCGTGGACATGCTCGGCCGCCAGTCCTATGAAAGCAATGTCTCCATTCCGGATGTGACGATACGTCCGAGACTGGACGAGTTCAATATGATGAGCTTTGACGACAAGAGCGTTGCCACGATTATTCAGCGTGGAAGGGAAGCGGCTGCTGCTCAGAAAGTTGCGTTGGACAGCCTTAAGCGGATTATCGGCCCGGGAAAGACTGAGCTGAGGAACCGCAAGGCCATAGATATAAATACTGAGCCGGTGAGGATTTCCAGAGTGGAGATTCATGGCGTCACCGACAAGGAGTCCAAGTATCTTCAGCGGAAAATAGGCATCAATCCGAATGTGGCCATCAGCAAAGACGCCATAGAGGACGCTGTGGCGACGATTTACGGAACCGACGGTTTCGACTATGTCACTTATGAACTGCTCGGAAGCGAAGAGCCTTATGATTTGATAATCAATTGCAAACGCGGTCCGATTCACCAGTTCGGTATCGGAGGGCGTTTCGATACAGAGGAAATCGTGTCCGTGTTGCTGAATTTCGGACTCAGTGTCCACAAACTTCAAGGCCCTGCATTCGACTTTACTGCAAAGGTGGGCACGAACCCTTATGCCAAGGCACATTTCTACCTGGCAGGCTCCAGAGGCCCTACCATCAATTTCGACGCATCACTGAAATGGACTGACAGAAACCAGTTCAAACTTGGCACGAGCGACTACAAGGTGGCGTATTTCAATATTCGGGAAGAACTGTATCTTTCCAATATCCGCTTGCGCAAGTTCGACGTGCGTGCCGGACTCAGGAACAACTATTTCAAGTTGAACTCCGCGATGACCGACAAGGTCAATGGTGATTACGACTTCGGAAACCTTACCAACAGTTTCCTCTCCATCTATGGAAATTTGCGTGCGGATACGTTCAATGACGGGTATTTCCCGACCAGCGGCTTTACTTTCGGCTTAGGATACGAGTATGTGTTCAAGGGCTTGAAACGGCACATCACTCCATTCCATGCTCTGACTCTTGATTTCAAGACTGTAGGCCAGACGCGCGGTTCGTTGGCTGTAATACCGTCATTTTCAGCACGATATGTGTTCGGTGGAAATCCGTCTCTGCCATATCTTAATGTTATGGGCGGAGCGATACCTGGCAGATATCTGGACCAGCAGATGACATTCGCCGGAATCAATTACGCTACTGCAATGTCAAATTTCCTGGCGATTGCCCGCACTGACTTCCGCTTCAAACTGTTCAAGAACAACTATCTTACGGCCATGCTGAACTACGCCGTGTCAGTGTCCGACCTTTCTGATTTCGGAGATGTGGACAAGACCTACGGTGTGGTAGGCGCCGGCCTCAAGTACTCGTACGATTCCATAATCGGTCCTGTCGAACTTGATCTGCATTGGGCTTCAAGGCATTACAAGACAGGAATGTATCTGAATATCGGTCTGTATTTCTAAAATCTGCAAGGCGATGGATGAGGGGAAATATCTGAGGGTATTGAATACGCTTCAGGCAAGGTGCTCGCGGAGTGAATGCTGCAGCCGGGATATGCGCGCCAAGGCACTTAAAGCGCTGGATGGGGATGAGGAAGCGGCGGAAAGGATTGTCGCTTCGCTGGTGGCGGACAAGTTCGTGGACGATTTGCGTTACGCATCCGCGTTTGCACGTGAAAAGTCTTCACTGTCAGGCTGGGGAGTGCAGAAAATATCCTTTGCATTGACGGGCAAAGGCATTGACAGGCAGACGATTGCAGAAGCGCTGGAAGACATTGACACTGATGCGGCTGCAAATAAGCTGGATTCTGTTCTGGCCGCGAAACTGCGCACTCTTTCTTCAGATCCTCAGCGACGGGTGAAGCTGCTCAGGTTTGCGCTCGGGCGCGGCTATGGCTATGATGAGGTGAAATCGGCCGTGGACAGATTGCTTTCGAAAGAGGACTAGACGTGTTTCTGTCGGTTGTGGATTTTCTTTATGATGTATGTGACGACTCCCCAGACCGTGAAGTCGTTGCTTTCTGTAACGTGAATCGGCTTGTATGACTTGTTTGCCGGAAGCAGCCACATCTCGTTGACCTGCTGGAGGATACGGTAGGAAACGCCGGGTTTCGGGGCATTGACGCTCTTGCCTTCGCCCACCTTCTCGGGATCGGAGAAAGATATGTATTTCAATGTGAATTCCCCGTCGATGAAGCAGACCGCCATGTCGCCTTCCTGCGCATTCAACGCCTTGTCTATCACGAGGATATCGCCTTCTTCCACTCCTGCGTCAATCATCGAGTCACCCACCACGCGGCCATAGAATGTCGCGGCCGGATGCCTTACGAGTTCGGCATTCAGGTCAATGCATTTGTTCATGTAGTCCTGTGCCGGAGAAGGAAAACCTGCGTGAATGCCGTCTTCCGCCATCGGGGGCAGACCATTTTTTTCTACGTCGATGTCCATTGGGTAAAATTCTTCTGCGAAGTTACTATTATTTTTCTAATTTTGCGGTATGGAATTAGTCGAGGAAGTCAATGCATTTCTGTCAGAATGGTCTGAGGTGGCCCGCTTGGAGACGCCTCAGGGGCTCACGGCATTGGCCTGCGGAAACAGAGCATTGGTCCTGCCGGTTCCGGTGAGAAGCAGATCCGCCGAAGAGGCTTTCCGTGTCAATGCATTGGTGCGCCTGTCGCTTGATTTTCTGATGACGTCATTTCCCGAAACTAAGGTCGTGATACTTCCTGAGGATATGTGGCGGGCAAGGCCTGAGATGATGAGACCGCGTCTGCTCGCCCAGATAGGCCGGTTCAGGTCAATCTTTGCCAGAAACACTTCCGCCCGCAGGATTACCGGACCCGAGGCGGCTGAATTCCTGAAGAAATGGCATACGTATTCGGACGCTGCGTCACGATACAGATACGGACTCTTTCTCGGAGGAACGCTCCTTGTGGCTGTGGCCACTTTCTCGTCTGCCCGGACATGGCAGAAGCAGGAAGGCGTCGTAAGGTCCTATGAATGGGTGCGTTATGCATCATTGCCGGATGTCCGTGTCGTGGGCGGTATGGGAAAACTGCTCAAGGCTTTCGTGAGAGACGTCGGGCCTGACGACGTCATGAGTTACGCGGACCTTGAGTGGACTGACGGAGAGGTCTATGACAGGCTCGGTTTCAGGGAAGAGGGACTGCGCGGGAGTGTGCTGTTTTCGGTCAATGAAAAGACTTGGGAGCGCAAGGCATTGGCCTCCGATATGTCGGGGCAGCAGGGCTCTCTGTATCACGTTAATCTCGGCAGCAGAAAGTACAGGCTGAAAGTGGAAGGCAAGGATGAAAAATAGGAAACATACATTCTGGGGGAGGTTATGGAGGTTTTTGTTCATAAAACTTCCTGTGGCCTTCGTCGTGATAACTGTGCTGTGGGTGCTTATGCTGAAATGGGTACCTGTCTATGTCACACCGCTTATGATACAGCGCTCGGTGCAGTACCGGAATGACAAGTCGTTCCATACCCGCAAGACCTGGGTGAGTTACGACAGGATCTCGCCGGAGCTGGCCAGGGCCGTGATAGCGAGTGAAGACAATCTTTTCGATACCCACAACGGATTTGACTGGAAGCAGATAAACAAGGCGATAGACGACCATGAACGTGGAAAAAAACTGCGTGGGGCGAGCACGATTTCGCAGCAGACAGCCAAGAATGTGTTCCTGCTACCTTCCCGCAACTTCGTCAGAAAAGGCCTGGAGGCATATTTTACTGTGCTCATTGAAAATATCTGGGGCAAGAGGCGTATAATGGAGGTCTATCTCAATGTGGCTGAAATGGGGCGGGGCATCTATGGGGCCCAGGCTGCCGCTGAATGTCACTTCCGCAAGAATGCCTCGAAACTTACCAGACAGGAGTCGTGCCTGATCGCCGCCTGTCTGCCCAATCCGCTGAAGCGCAATGCAGGAGCACCTTCCGGATATGTGCGAGGCAGGGCTGCGATGATCCAGAGTCTGGAAGCCAAGCTTTCTTATCCTGAATGGGTTGCATCTCGGAAATAATGACTAAATTTGGAGACTTAATAAAACACTTATATTGACAATGGACGCAATTGTAAAAACCGACTTCAGTTTTCCCGGCCAGGTCGGCAAGTATGTAGGGAAAGTACGCGA
>HF996044.1:46756-47931 GCA_000432515.1 Bacteroides sp. CAG:545 | reverse complement strand
CCAGGTCGGCAAGTATGTAGGTAAAGTACGCGACGTGTATGACATTGACGGCAAGTACCTTGTGATGGTGGTTTCAGACCGCATTTCCGCATTTGACGTGGTCCTTCCTGAGGGTATTCCCTATAAAGGACAGGTCTTGAACCAGATAGCCGCCAAGTTTCTTGACGCGACTTCTGACATTGTTCCGAACTGGAAGATCGCTTCCCCTGACCCTATGGTGACTGTCGGTTACAAGTGCGAGCCGTATCGTGTGGAGATGGTCATCCGCGGTTGTCTTGCCGGTCATGCCTGGAGAGAGTATCAGGCAGGGAAGAGAACGCTCTGCGGGGTTCAGCTTCCTGACGGAATGGTGGAAGGCAAGGCTTTCCCGGAACCGATCATCACTCCTTCCGCAAAGGCTTCCGAGGGACATGATGAGGACATTACCCGCGAGGAAATCATCGCTCAGGGAATCGTGCCGGAGGAAGATTACATCCAGATAGAGAAATATACCAGGGCCATATTCAAGAGAGGCCAGGAAATTGCTGCCAAGATGGGTCTGGTTCTGGTGGATACCAAATATGAGTTCGGCAAGCTTGACGGAAAGATATATCTGATGGACGAGGTCCATACTCCGGATTCTTCACGTTATTACTATGCCGACGGCTACGAGGAAAGGCTCCGCAAGGGCGAGAAGCAGAAGCAACTCTCCAAGGAGTTCGTGCGTGAGTGGCTGATGGCCAATGGATTCCAGGGTCTTGAGGGACAGAAAGTTCCTGAAATGACTCCGGAGGTGGTGTCCCACATTGAGGAAAGATACATTGAACTTTATGAAAAGATAACCGGCACCAAGTTCGAAAGACGCGAGTATTCGGCTTCAGATATCGAGCGCAATGTGACGGATTGTCTTGAGAAGCTATTGGGCGCTTAAGAATCGCTTTAGACAGTTTTCCGGATTTGAGAACTTATGCATTAGTCGATTGCAACAATTTTTTCGTTTCGTGCGAAAGGGCTTTCCAACCGGAACTGGAAGGGAAGCCCGTTGTGGTTTTGTCCAACAATGACGGATGCGTGGTGGCCCGAAGCAATGAGAGCAAGGCGATGGGTATCAAGATGGGTACCCCGTTCTTCAAGATCCGGGACAAGGTCGAAAGCGGAAATCTCATTGTCCGCTCTTCCAATTACTTGTTCTACGG
>HF996044.1:43162-46743 GCA_000432515.1 Bacteroides sp. CAG:545 | reverse complement strand
CTCTTCCAATTACTCGCTCTACGGCGATTTGTCTTCGCGGGTGATGTCCATACTTGCTGCAGCGGTCCCGAAAATCGAAATCTATTCCATCGACGAGGCCTACCTGTGTGTTGACGGCATTGACAAGAAAAAATTGGAAGTCCTGTGTCCGGAGCTTGTACGGCGTATCCGCAAGTGGGTGGGAATCCCTGTCAGCATCGGTATAGCGTCCACCAAGACATTGGCAAAGGTGGCGAATCATTTTGCCAAGAAATATCCGGGCTACAAGGGCGTTTGCAGGATCGTGACTGAGGAGCAGCGTGTCAAGGCGCTGAAACTCACGCCGATAGGGGATGTCTGGGGAATTGGCCGCAGGGTGGCGCCGAGGCTGCTGGCGATGGGACTGACCACGGCTTTTGATTATGTGTCAATGCCGCAGGACTGGGTGTATAAGAATTTGGGCCTGGGCGGTCTGCGTGTCTGGAATGAACTCAATGGTAAGGAAAGCGTGGAGGAGAAACGTGATGAGGCCAGGCAGTCCATCTGCACTTCCCGTTCATTTGCCGAAACGATTACTGATATTCAGGAACTTAGTGCGCGTGTGTCCGATTTCGCTGCCAAATGTGCGGAGAAGCTTCGTCACGACGGTACTGCTGCCTACTGCATAAACACTTTTCTTTATACGAACCGTTTCCGTGAGGACAAGCCACAGGATTTTCCTGACGCCACGATTCGTCTGGATATGCCGGCAAGCAGCACTCAGGAGGTGGTCTCGGCCGCACTCAAGGCATTGAATCTCATCTGGAAACCAGAATTTGAATACAAGAAGGCCGGCGTAGTTGTTTTCGATATCGTGAACCGTGACGAGCGCCAGCTGACGCCCTTCGAAACGGACTCTTGGCGAGCGCCAGCTGAAGCTCTTCGAAACGGACTCTGCCAAGAAGGAAAAGCAGGATCTCCTCTCCCAAGTCATGGACAATGTCAATGTCTCTTCCGGCCAGAACGTGCTCCGTGTGGCCACCCAGCGTCCCGGCCACTACGCCGACGGCATCCGCCGCGAGCACGCCTCACGCCTCTTCTCCACCGACTGGGACAGCATAATCGAAATACACTGATGTATTATTCTTCCATAAACATCTGCTGGCGGATATATTCGAGGCTGTCTTCTACATATTTGTAGCCGCCCGAGCCAGGTTTCCCGTACGAGAGATACATAAGACAGTATTCCTCAGCTTTCTTCCAGTTCTTGAGCCGCTCGTAGCAATAGGCGATGTTGCTCAGAACCGAATACTTGCTCTTGTCCGTTTCCCACGATTTCAGATAATAATCAAGAGCAATATCGAATTGATTGGACCTCATATACCCCAAGGCATATTCTCTCTGAATCTTGCCGAGCAGGTCCGGGGAGGGAGTAATGATTTTCAGTGCCCGGTCAAACCAAGGCTTTGCTTTGTTTATTCCCTGGCCACATTCGCTCATGACGGAGCCGATGCTGTATGCAAGATTTACGTCACTGGAATCTAATTGCCAAGCTGCTTCCAGCTCCCTTATTGCAGGTATATACTCTTTGTTGCGCCATTGGTTCTGTCCCAAGTACAGGTGAACACTGTAACTGTCATTCCCGTCATCTTTCATTTTCTGGAATACATCTTCGGAACTGTTGAAATCCTCCATCAGAAAATATGCAAGCCCTTTCAAGCCTCTTATACCCATATTCGTGGAATCAATCTGAAGATAGTCTTCTGCCATATCGAGTACCTTCACATATTCCTTCCGCTCAAGATGTATTTTGGCTGCCTTGCTGACCACAGAAGGGTTCGCAGGGTTCATTCCAATATACATGTTATAGTAGATCAGTGCAGAATCAGGCATTTCCATCATGTTGAATGAATCTGCTGTGAGTGAAACTATTGCGGGAATCGTATCCCTTTTGATTATGGAGAGTCCAAGTTCAGAGCTTGATTTGTAATCTTTGGACCGGTAAGTCGTGAGCATCAGCTTGATTCTGTATAAAATGCTTTCCGGCTTCATCATCAGCAGTGTGGAATATGTGCTGGCTGCTGCATCAAGATCTCCTGCTTGGATGTAACAGTCTGCAAGTTCATTTTGTACTTCTTCGTCAATCTGTCCAGGACTTATAAGCCCTGATAACAATTCTATAGCATCCTCAGTCTTGTATATACTCTTGAGATACCTTGCTTCTTCAATGGTGGCGTTTCTATCTTTCATTAACTTGGGCGACTGTGCTGATGCGATGAGTTGACAGAAACAATTGATAGTCAGGATAATGGAAAGTAACTTTTGCATAGGCATTTATTCAGTTTTTGTGTTTCTCCCGATTCTGAACATGGCAGTAATGCGTGTTTCTTTTGAGTTATTAATGAAAGGCATCTTATAGCAAAATTCGTGCTTGAATAAAAATCAGGCATTACAAGGAGGCATGGTGGTGCTTTTAAGTAGGTTCCTTAAAAAAGGCCCTAGGTTAGTTCCATGTTCAGGAAGTCCAAGTTTTTTGCGAATTCCGGATGATATGTTGTAGTGACCATTCCTTTTGGTAAACATGCTAATGCATTTTCCATTCATTCCCATCGCGTATAAACAACTCACAGATATTTCATTGTCTGTAAGATTGAAACTTCGTAACCTGCTGATAAAGGCTGGGTACACAGAACAAAATCTATCGTAACTCGTACGCATAAAATTTTGTGAGTCTCCTATAACGTCATCAATTTCTTTTGCAGTTTTTAAATCTATATGCCCATCTGTACTTATCCAACTGACAAATATTGAGTTAAGGAGATTATAGTCAGTAGTTAATGCTAACTCGTCGTGTTCTATCGTTAATCTGCGACTTTTGAGGAAATTAGTTAAGTCATTTGTTTTATTTAAGTTCTCTTTATATTACATGAGGTAAAGTAAAAGATAGTCGCCATTGCGATTATCCCTATTGTCAATATGACGAGTAATGATAGCATAAGGATGAATATATCATGTCCTTTTTCTTTTTCCATTTTGTTTCTAAATTGCTCTTTGATAAGATCTGCCTCTTGTAACGATTTGACTTCTACTGACGAATCAGTTAATTCGCAGGAAATACGATATGCGTTTAAACTATTTTTATACGTTTTTAATGAATCCATCAGCACTGAAACTAATAATTGATATTTTGGGTTGAGTTTATAGTCTGGATGATGATCCCTATATTTCATGAGTGCCTCCTTGGCATTGTCAAACCGTGAATCCTGTATATGACATTCTGCAATCTGCATCCAAGAAATGTCTTTGTCTAGACAAGTATTAATGTAAATATCAATATCTTGTCGGGAATCAAGTCCGGCATGTCTATTCAGAATCAATTTGTTTATATAGTATAAACTTGCGTTGAAGGAATTTAAACGACCAACATATGGCTGGACGCTATTCAAATAATATTTGGCCGAATCATATTTATTTGTTAGAGCAAAGCATGTTGCTATTCTCATAGCAGATTTGATATGTCCATCAAAATCGTTCATTCTTTTATACTGTGTTTTGGCTTTTCTTGCGTATTCTAAACAAAGTTGATAATCATTTTGCTTATAATAGATAATGGTAAGAGCGTC
>HF996044.1:23491-43124 GCA_000432515.1 Bacteroides sp. CAG:545 | reverse complement strand
AAGAGCGTCGTATATTTTACATAAGATTATTGGATTATGAGCATCAGTTGAATAGTGTTCGGCCATTATCAGATAGAGTAGCGCCTTTTCATAATCGTAGTTTTTATAATATGTTAAATATGCATAATAGCATGCTGTGGTAATCTCATCGGCGGAACCGGAGCCTTCATAATAGGTTACAGCATTTTGAATGAGGGAATCTGAAATAGATATACTGCCAGTTCTTTCCATTGCCATAGACATGACAATGGCAAATTTTGCTTTTTCTTTGTTAGTGTTTAATTCAGACTTTATGGAATTAAGAATAAATACACTTTGCACGGGATCTATTTCAATCAGTGTTTCCGCCTGTTCTATCTTTTTGTCAATTGATTCTTCCTTTTCAAATCGGCACGCGCTGAGAAGAAATAAACATATAGCCAAAAATATGTTAGTTGCTTTCATATTAGTAATGTTTCTTACAATTTTATATAGAAAAAATGATATTTCCAAAGATTTGCCGTTGTTGGATATGGTATAAGTTGTGCAAATTGGTTAAACTGAGTTGGTATGGAAGAAAAATATTTTCTGATAGAGCGCTGTAAATGAATTGGTTATGGAATCTAATATTAAACTAATTATTTTGATGTTAAACTAGTTGTTGCTAACTTCGAATTTGAAACAAAACAAAGATAAATCGTTAGTTTGGAGAAATAATATTCAACTTAAAGATGAGAAAAGTAGATTTCAAAGAATCGGAATGGGTGACCCCAGAGATTGTATACAAGAACATAGTCAAATTAAATAATATCTGCTTTGAAGTTACGGATAAGTGCAACTTAGCCTGTCATTATTGTGTGTATAGAGATTTGTTTGTTGATCATGATGATAGAGTTGGATTACAACTATCATTCGATAAGGTACGCGTGTTATTAGAATATTTGTTCGAAATATGGGATTCTAATCCTTTATCGCGTAAAAGTAAAATGAGAACTATTTCATTTTATGGGGGAGAGCCGCTGCTTAATTTTTCCCTAATAAGGGATGTCGTAGAATATTTAGAAGTAAGCAATCGGAATCTGCATTATCGGTATAATATGACAACAAATGGCATGTTGTTAGATCAATATATGGATTATTTGGTCGATAAGCAATTCCATCTGCTCGTTAGTTTAGATGGTGATTTTTCTGAAAATGGTCATCGAGTGTTACATGATGGAAGTTCATCGTTCAATCGTGTATTTGCAAATGTTAAACTGCTTCAAACTAAATATCCAGACTATTTTAAAAAGTTTGTTGATTTTAATTCTGTGCTAAGTAATCTGAATGATGTTTCGAATCTTATTTCATTTTTTCAAAAAGAATATGGTAAAACTCCATCAATTTCGGAGATAAATCCCAGAGGATTGGATGATTGTAAGATTGATACTTACAGAGTTATGTATAAGAATTTCAGTGATAGTATAGAATCCGCAGCCGATTCTGAAAGAATTACTTCACTGCTGTTTATGAATTCACCAATTGTTAGAGAGCTATATGACTACATAAAGCTTGAAGGAGATTATTATTATGATTATATTGATTTGCTTCGTCCACAGTCATTGAAATTTATGCCATGTGCTGGTTCTTGTACTCCATTTGGACGAAAGATGTTTGTTACAGTTCGCGGGAAAATTTTATCATGTGAAAGAATCGGTCAAGAAAACTACTTGGGTGTTGTCAATAACGATTCCGTAGATTTAGATTATAGAAAGGTTGCTAACAGTTTTAATGCTCTAATTCATGGAGTTGCTTCTCAATGTAGTACGTGTGCAGGAAAGAATATTTGTAATAAATGTGTATATTATGTTAAAAGAAATTTATCAGGTGTGTTAGAGTGTGACTCTTATTTGACATCAGAAAAACTGTCAAAGTGGAAGAACTCATGTAAGGACTACATAAGAAACCATCCTGAATTGTATAAAAGAATAATTGATGATGCATATTGTTTATGAATTTTGTTTTAGATAAAAATACATTCTTGTGGGAAGATAGTCGACAAGCGCTTTTTTATAACTGCGTCAGTTCCAATTATAAGGTGGTTAAATTGGGAAACAGCCAAATTCGTGCATTTATCAAAAGTGTTCTTGCGATTGAAAACTTTAGTGTACGTAAAATTGATAGAGAGATAATGCCCTTAGCGTTAGCGTTAAGCAGAGAAGGCTTTGGCCGTGTCGTTCCAGAGGGTGTTGTTGATTTTCAACTCCCTAAAATACCTCTGATAAATACCTCAGTGGAACGCATTCCAGAGGATAAAAGGAAATATATAATAACCAATTGGTTTAACCTTTCATCTTACATAAATTCTGTTACGATCTATTCTGGAGGAAAAAGCAAAAAATGTGATTTGTATAAGCAGATGCCTTATCCGATAGACTCGAGAGTTGCGTTGAATGTAGACTCCATAGTAGCATTTATTAATGAAGTTCACGCTATAAACAATAGTACACGATTCAATATTGCTATTTCGGATTTAAAACAATTTGCAACTTATAGTTTTTTACATTTATCGGAATGTATTACATCGCTAATCACTTTATATGTTAGAAAGGAAGTTTTGGATGAAAGATTGCTTGAGTTGTTTATAATCAAAGGCTTTAACGTTAAGGTCATAGTAGATTCCCCTACCGACTTTAATGAATCAGAATGTCTGTCAGATGTGTCTTACGTGTTTTTAATAAATTCCGAAACAGCATTGGAAAAGTATGAAGAAATAAGTGTAGCCATTCCTGGTATAAAAATGGAACCAATATACATCGTGGATGATAATGCAGAATTCATTAAAAACACTATTTTCACAACAAAGCAGGAAATACTGAAAAATAAAGCAACTAAACAGTTGATATATACACATCAACATATAAATACTTTTAATTGGGGAAAGATATATGTGTTACCTAATGGAGAAGTGTGCTCGGATATGATTCATCATAATAAGATAGGAGTTATTTCGGATAACCTACAGGATCTAATTGCCGAAGAGATGGTCCAAAATTTTGCATGGCGACAGATAAGGAAATATGAAACCTGTCTAAAATGTGTGTGTAGGTGGCTCTGTCCAAGTCCTACTCCCTATGAACGCCTTTTAAATGCACAAACAATCTGTCTTGATAATTCTGCAGAATTATAATTATTTTTGTTTAACTAATTTTAACAACGATTTGCCATGAAACTAAAAATTACGGAAATCGAGGAGCGTACCTTAAACGACATTGAATTAAGTCTTGTACGAGGAGGTTCTGAACCGGTAGTGTGTGGTTGTTTTTGTAGTGGTAGTGGTGCGGAAAAAGATGCCGATTCGAACAGAGACATAAATCACGACACTTCAAATCCTACGAAACCGCCTATACGGATATAGGGTGATTGCAGACAGGTGTTTTCGTGATATTTTACTAACTATCTGACTATATGGGGATTATGAAATATAACTTTCTGTACATATTGTGCGTTACAGCGTTTCTATTACTGGTTTTCAGAACAGCTGACGCACAAACGATCGTAACTACTTATCGCGAAAGCACCTTTGAGCAAAAGAATCACGATATAAAGTTTTCTGTCATTGACAGCACAACACTTGCTCCGATAGAGTTCGCCTCAGCCTACCTTATTCCTCATGGTGATACGATAATTACTCATTTTACTATTTCGGCCAAAAACGGAGAAGTTCAGTTCTCTAATGTCATGAAGGGACGTTATTGGCTTAATGTTGAAATTCTCGGATACAACTCTTTTAGACAAGAGTATGCCATAAATTCAGATAACGCCGTTCCTAAAGAAATAAAACTATCTGAAAGTAAGGATTTTATAGACGCTGCCACCATTACGGGGTTGGCGGACCCTATTAGACAAGTAAAAGACACGATTATTTATAATGCTACTGCTTTTAAGGTCGGCAACGATGCTATGTTGGAAGAACTGCTAAAGACGATGCCGGGAATTGAAATTAATAATGGTTCGGTTACGGTAAATGGAAAGCAGGTAACTGAGATCACTGTAAATGGCAGAACATTCTTTTTTGGCGATATGTCAGTAGCTCTTAAAAATTTGCCGGCAAAGATCATTGATAAAATCAAAGTGATAGATAGGGCTTCCAAGGAATCAGAGAGTAGTGGAATGAGAACTGCAACTACAGATGAGCGTGTTATGGATGTCGTATTGGATGCTGAATTTTCTAAAGGAGCATTCGGGAATATGAATCTTGGAGGTGGCGCGGCTTGGGATAAATCTCCTGATAGTGAAGATTCCGCTGTGAAAAGTGTTTATTTGGCAAAAGTATTCTCGAGCATATATGGCAAGAAGGATCAGATGACGATTCTTGCTGATGCCAATAATATGACTGTGGGTAATGGCTACGGTACAAAGGCCGGTGTAAGCTGGTCAACGGACCGGCTGAAAAAAATAGATGCAAATGTTTCTGTAATAGGCTCTTACGGTAGAATGCGGTCGGATAACAGTTCTAATTTATCCTACTATAATGTCGGTTCTTCTTTAGATAAATTGTCAAAGACATCTTCAAAGTCAAATCAAGGCAAGATTGCGGCATTTATAGATGTCCATAATAAGAATTCGGACATTATTGACTTTGAGTTGAAACCGGAGTTTTCCGTTTCGAAAAGCAAGTTGGGTAACGTGAGTTCAGGAAAGACAGATTATTACTCAATGAGTGACGATCGGTCTGGAACTTCAGATGATCTGAAGACAAATGGCAGACTGTCTTTTGATGTGAAAAGACTGGGCAAAGCAGGTCGTGCGATAAACATTTATTCTAAATATGATTTATCTGAGTCAAGAGATTTTCTGGACCGCATCTCGGATATGCATTATGCGAAGTCTGATGTCTTGGAAAGGTTGAAATATGATATGCGTTATCGTGCATTTATGGTATCTGCCAGATTTGCATATACGGAACCGATTGCAACAAAATGGTCATTGTATTTCTCTGAAACGTTCAGATATGATTTTTCAGGAAACAAAACGTTAGCTAGAGAAAAGCTTACGGAAATCGTTCGTGACGACTTGTCTTCTGATAGCAATATAAATAACTATAGACTGACGGAGAATTTGCTTATAAAGTATCGAAATAAGATTTCCCTCCATGTGGGAGCTTCAGTTGAGCACCTGAAAACTACAAATTCTCTTTGGCAGGTTATTTCAAGCCAAAGAATGGAGAATCGTTTTGTTACCAATGTGTCGCCATATGTACATATTCAATTTCACTCGCAATCTCAATACTTGCAATTCTATGTCGGAGCTGATGCGATACCTATATCCAGTATGCAAGTGTTTCCGGCAGTTGTGAAATTGACCCCGTCAGATATGCAGACCGGGAATATATTTCTTCATCAGCCTTATGCTAATGAATTTAATTTTTCTTATACGCGACGTGCAGATAAGATAACATGTGCTTTTACTTTATTGTCATCGATACAAAAAAATCCAGTTGTCTATGCGAACTGGTTTGACAAGTCCGGTGTGCGGAATTCGTTTCCTGTCAATTCCAAGAAACCATCTGCAAACATTTATCTCAATTATACAATATGGTCATATCTGGACAAGAAAAAGCAATTGTTCTTCCAGACTTCCGGTACTGGGCAGTATAAACTGCAGAGTGGATATCAGTCGCTTATGGAACTTGACGGGTTAGGTGATACGAGTTTTGACTATGCATTGTTCTTGTCAAAAATCTATGGTGGTGCGTCTGGTGAGAAATTTTATAACGGAGAAAGCGGATTCAAAGAAAGCAGAACAAACATTATAGATGCAAATGCTTTTGTTTATGCTCTCTATAGGACAGGGGCCTTGTCTGTAAATCTTAAAATCGGGGCAAACTATTATGGTTCGAGATATTCTCTTGTGAAAAAAGCGAATAAAGACGTTTTTGTCCTGTACGCTACTCCGGCTTTCTCGTATGAATTTCCGTACGGCTTTTCGATTGATACGGATTGTGAGTATAAGATTTATCGTGGCTACGGAGATAATTATGACCGCGAACTATATGACTGGTCTGTAGCTGTCGGTAAAAGATTTAAGATGTTTTCTATTGCATTGACAGTAAATGATTTGCTGAATCAGAGCGTAAATTTTACGCATTCTGCAAGTGCAGAATATTATCAGACTGTGTTGTCGAGGTCATTGGGACGGAGGATTACACTTACATTGTCTTATAATTTCGGAAAGGGCAGTAACAAACAAAAACGTGCAGCAGACAGGTTTGCACGTGATTCCGAGCAGTATTAGTATGAGACGTTTCCCTTTTTGTCGACAGTTTGATTCGATGGATTGTGGTCCAGCCTGTCTAAAGATGATTTCAAGTTATTATGGTAAAGATGTTCCTCTTCAGACCCTTAGAGACTATTGCCATATTCAATATGACGGAGTATCCTTGTTAGGCGTACATAATGCAGCTAAGAGAATAGGATTAGATGCGGTAGGTGTTAGAGTCTCCTGGGAACAGTTTAAGAGTAACGTTACTCTACCTGCAATAGTCCACTGGAATCAGAAACATTTTATAGTGGCGTACAAACTATCTTCTGTTAGAAAGAAGATTAACGTATGTGTGGCTGACCCTGCAATAGGTTTTGTGACTTATGATGAACAGACATTTAGAACAAAATGGGAAGAAAGTGGAAGCGCAGAAGGTATAGCATTAATGTTGAGGCCGTCTGATCATTTTCAATGTGGGAGAGACAATGATGAGCGTGTTTCTTTAAAACCAATCAGCCTATTCCTCAGGCCATTTAGGTCATTATATTGGGTGTTGCTATTGGCAATGGCCTTTTCAGGTATTATTAGCTATTTCTTGCCTAAAATAACTCAAGAGGTCGTAGATAATGGTATTCTATCACAAAATATAACATTGGTTGGCGGATTATTGGCTGGTCAATTTGCACTAGTAATAGGATACACGGTCAATAATATTATTAGGAGCAGATTAACATTGTTTATTAGTTCCCGTGTTGGTATCTCTTTTATTTCAGATTTTCTATCTAAACTTATGAAATTACCAATGTCTTTTTTTGAATTAAAATCTTTTGGGGATATTATTCAAAGAATAAGAGACTATGATAGGATTCAGTTTTTTCTGACTGATTCGTTTTTGAGTGTGCTTTTGGCGATAGTGTCGCTATGTGTCTACAGTGCTATTTCGATGAAGTTTGATTTTTATGTGTTCGCCGTTTTTATTATCGGTAGTTTACTATATTTTATTTGTATGACATTATTCTTGAAGAAGAGAAAAACGCTAGACTTTCAACGGTTTCAAGAGTATGCGGCTGATCATAATAATGTCCTACAGATCGTTGATGGAGTTCAGGATATTAAACTTTTTGGATGTGCTGAGAGAAAGAAACGAGAATGGGAACATATACAACAAAGGTTGTTTAACATAAACTTAAAACTACTTAAATTGAGTAATATCCAAGAACTAAGTGGTGCGTTTATTGAACAAAGCAAAAACATCATAATCTCGTACTTTGCAGCAATGTCAGTTATTAAAGGTGATATGACATTAGGAATGATGATGTCTTTACAATACATAATCGGTCAACTTAATGCGCCTATGTCGAGAATAATATCCTTTATTCAAGAAACTCAAGACGTGTTGATTTCGTGTGAGCGAATTAATGAAGTAAAACAACTTAGAAATGAAGAACAAACTGTGAAACAAGATGTCCCTAAGATAAACCAAAATTCTGTTAACATACGATTAGTAAATCTTTCTTTTCAATATAATGAATCAAGCAAAATTAAAGTTCTAGACAATTTGAATTTTACAATCCCCGCTGGAAAAGTGACTGCGATTACGGGAGCTTCTGGTAGCGGAAAAACAACATTGTTAAAAATTCTTCAAGGTTTATATGAACCAACTGGTGGCAGTGTATTAATTAATGGGATACCATTGTCGCAATATGGTATTGTAAACTGGAGAAAACTTTGTAGTTCAGTTATGCAAGAGGGTTATATTTTTTCGGAAACGATAGCTAAAAATATTGCTATTGTTGATGATGTGCCAGATATGAAAAAGGTGGTGAAATCTGCTACAATAGCAAAAATTAGTAACTGGATTGAATCTCTTTCATTGGGATATAACACGGAAATAGGTGGGGACGGACACAAATTAAGTATGGGGCAGCGTCAAAGGATTCTAATAGCCAGAGCGGTCTATAGAGATGTTCCGGTTTTGATTTTAGATGAGGCAACTAATTCATTAGATGCTAATAATGAACAGGATATAATGAATAATCTTTCTGAGATGTTTTTAGGAAAAACTGTAATTGTTGTTGCACATCGATTAAGTACAATAATGAATGCGGATCAAATAATAGTTTTAGATAAAGGTGGTGTGGCTGAGAAAGGCATTCACGAAGATTTAATGCTTAAGAAGGGAAAGTATTATGAATTGGTCAAAAAGCAACTTGCATAATAAGCAAGCATCTGTATAATGAATCCGTATCAGATTTGAAAAAGATGTCCTATATTTGAAGGGTTTTTGATGATAATCAAGTGAAACCATAATATGGCAAAATATTGAAACTTATGATAATCAAACGTTTGTTCGCGGTTTTGTTCGCGGTTGCTGCTGTCTGCAGTTGTGCTTCAAGTTCTAGGGATTCGAGATGGAGTGAGGAGAAAGCCTGGAAATGGTATTCTGAACGGGATTGGCCTGTGGGATGTGATTACATTCCGGCATATGCAGGCAACCAGTTGGAAATGTGGCAGGAAGATACTTTCTCTCCAGATTCCATTGACAGGGAACTCGGCTGGGCTCAGGAGCTGGGCTTCAATACTTTACGTGTGTTTCTCCATCATGTGCTCTGGCAGAGTGACAAGGAGGGCTTCAAGTCCCGGATTTCCAAGTTCCTGGACATTGCCTCGTCCCACGGAATATCCACGATGTTCGTGTTCCTGGATGACTGCTGGTGTGAGAGTTACGCACCAGGGACACAGCCGGAGCCTGTTCCGGGGCAGCATAATTCTGTATGGTGCAAAGACCCCGGCATCGAGTATTTCGGACCATGCGGCAGCGGCTGCCTCTATGCGCAGGATACGACGGCGATTGTCAATGTGCTGGAGGCTTATGTCACAGACATTGTCTCGACATTCAAGGATGACAGCAGGATTTTTGCCTGGGATCTCTACAATGAGCCGGGCGGCGGACAGGATCCGGACCGTTACTGGGAGCGCTCTTTCCCACTGCTCAAGGATGTGTTCAGCTGGGCACGTAAGGTGAATCCGTCACAGCCGCTTACTGCCGGTGTCTGGAACAGCCGTCTGCACGAAATGAATGCATGGCAGCTGGCGAACTCGGATATAATCACGTATCACACTTATGCTCCTCTGGAGAGTCACAAGGAGATGGTCGATACGCTGAGCCGTTATTCGAGACCGATGGTCTGCACTGAATATATGGCCAGGACTGAGGGCAGTACGTTCCAGACCATCTTGCCGATGCTGAAGGAAGCCGGAGTGGGTGCGATCAACTGGGGCTTCGTCTCAGGCAAATCAAACACCATTTTCTCATGGGAAACCATTACACATCCTTGTGAAACACCTGAGCCGGAGCTCTGGTTCCATGACATTCTCAGAAAAGACGGTACGCCATATTCTTCAGACGAAACAGACCTCATCAAGCGTCTGGCCTTGTCCAGGCAGTAACGCGCACGGGATGTCCGGACAATGCGTGTCAGCGTCTTTCCCTGCAGACCCGTGCTGCGGAGAGCCAGATCAGTAGCTGTCCGGAGTAGTAGGTGGTCATTATCAGGATGTTGCTGTATGACACTGGCGAGACGAACTTGTTCCATGACAGAATCATATCCGAGAGCAGGAACAGCGCAGCACCTGCCGCGAATGTCCATTGCCGCTGCAGTGCCGACATGGCCAGCATTGAACTGATCAGAACTGCGTAGATGGCGCATCCGATGCGGGTGACGCCGGCCGGCGCGTGCGGAATGATGCTTGTCAATGCGAAGATCACCAATGCCGCGGCTATCGTCACTGCGCAGATTACTGTCAATGTTTTTGCACGTACTCCCTTTCCGGCTTCTGCCCCGTCAGGTACACATTCCTGGTATCTGCATGTCCGCAGGTCTGCAGGCAGGGAGAGAAACCTCTTGACGAAAAATGTGATCAGCATCACGTGGGCCGCAGCGAAGAAAGACATCTGCCCGATAAAATTGCCGGAAGCGCCCATATAGTCTCCGCACATCGAGAAGATCATGGCCAATGTTATCTGACGCGGAGCGAGAAAAATTCCTGCCAATGATAATGTCAGCAGCGGGCCTATGATTCTATATTTCACCACAAGTTCCGGCAATACCGAGCGCAGGACCGGTTTCGGAATGAAATAGACCACCGCCAGCAGCAGGAATATAGCCACGGTGATACACACGTTTCTGTCAAACTTTTTCATTTATCAGCTGTTTTGTAATTCTGTAGTACACAAATGTAGTGTTTTTTGTGAAAAGACGAATGATGGATGTCTGCTGTAAAAGGAGGAATATGACTTGACCCACCAGTTGAATCCCGACAGTCAGGCAGCCACGGCGGAACTCACTCCGCGTTGCTCCGTTCGGCCCTCCTACCGTCTCCTGCGTCCTCGCAGCCGCGAGAACTTGTATCCGGCAGGCACCTCCCACTTCCCGAGGCCGTGGGCTGGCCACGTCCGCCGTGACAGCCTGACTGTCGATGTAAAACGGGGACGTCAAGCGACGTGTGCAAATCCGGCCTTTCTGCCCCCGTCGCCCTTCACATTGCTTCTCACGGGGGCAAATCGTGGGTTTCTGCCCCCGTCGCTGAATTCACGTGTGCAGATCCGGCCCTTTCTGCCCCCGTCACCCAATCATTGATGTTGTTCTTCACTTGTGACTCAGCCGGAGTTGTGCAATTTGGGAGTATCAATGTTCTAAAAGTGGTATTGTTGAGGTGATGTTAATTGTTTCAGGGGAGAAGATTATAATTTTGCACTTCGGAATTGTTCGCATTCCTTGTGGGGGACGGCGATAATAATAGAGAAAATGCATATAAAAGGAACTAACGTGCTGATCACCGGCGGGGCGTCGGGAATCGGCAGAATTATGGGACGTATCTGCCTGGAGAAAGGGGCATCTAACCTTATTGTCTGGGATATAAATCAGGCGAACATTGACAAGACTGAGGCGGAACTTTCTGACGTCAAACCTGCGGAAGCCGGTGTCAGTAAAGGCCAGATTCACAGCTATATAGTGAACGTGTCGGACCCTCAGGCCATCAAGTCGGCATATGAAAAAGTGAAAAGCGAAGTCGGGGAGGTGGACATCCTTGTCAACTGTGCCGGAATCGTGCGCGGAAACAATACCTTCGACAAACAGACTGTACAGGACATTGACCTGACTATGGATATCAATGCCAATGCGCCGATGTATGTGGCGCTGGCTGTGCTTCCGGACATGCTCCGCAGGGACAGAGGGCATATCTGCAATATCGCCTCGGCGGCAGGAATGCTCGGTGTGCCTAAACTCTCAGTCTATTGCGCCAGCAAATGGGCAGTGATCGGCTGGACCGAATCCATGAGAGTGGAACTGAAACAGGCCCGCAGCCACGTGAGAGTGACATCTGTCGCACCTTACTTCATCAATACAGGAATGTTCGACGGAGTGAACTCCAAGGTGTTCCCGATACTGGATCCTGAAAAGACAGCCGCGAAAATCATCCGTGCTGTAGAAGTCGGCAAGTCATTCAGAGGCATTCCGTTCGCATATCATTTCATCCGCATATGGCAGGGCCTGCTGCCCAATTTCCTCTTTGATTTCATCTTCGGAAAAGTTTTCGGCGTGTATTCGGTGATGGACCATTTCACAGGTCGCAGAAAATAAGTTATATTTGGGGAAAATGACATTGACAATGGAATCTACATCAGCAGAGAGGATTGTTGAAATCCGTGAAAAACAACGCAAATATTTCCATAGCGGGGCGACCCTGGACGTGAAAGCCCGCAAGGCGGCATTGAAAGAGTTCGAGCAGGCAGTGCTCAAATGGGAAAAACCGCTGTGCGATGCGCTCTGGACAGACCTGCACAAGTCTTACGAGGAAGCGTATCTTACGGAAATCAGCATTCTGCTCGGCGAAATCCGCACACATATCCGCAAGATAGGGAAGTGGACCAGACCTCAGCGCAAATGTACACCGCTGAAGCTGTTCCCGTCGTCAAGCAGAATCGTGAGCGAACCTTTGGGTACGGCACTGATAATCTCACCGTGGAACTATCCCGTGCAGCTTCTGCTTACCCCGCTCGTGGGCGCGATATCCGCAGGCTGTACCGCAGTGCTGAAGCCTTCACCATATGTTCCTACAGTCTCGAAAGTAATCGAAGATATGATCTGTGATACTTTCCCTGAAGAGTATGTGGCTGTGACACAGGGACATAGAGATGTGAACGGATTACTGTTGGAACAGCGCTGGGATATGATATTCTTTACCGGAAGCCCGTCTCTGGGACGTCTGGTGATGGCATCTGCGGCCAAGAATCTGACGCCGGTAGTACTCGAACTCGGAGGCAAGAGCCCTTGTATCATTGACAAGGATGCTGACATCAGGACTGCTGCGAAAAGGGTGGCCTGGGGCAAGAGCCTCAATGCCGGACAGACCTGCATTGCCCCGGACTATCTTATGCTTCATAAAGATATCAAGGACAGCTTCCTCTCTGCACTCAAGACTGAGTTCAATGCTCTTCTGGGAGATGACCCGCAGAAGTCCGGGCATTTCGTGAGAATAGTGAATGACAAGGCTTTCGAGCGCATAGAGAGTTATCTGAAAGATGGCGACATCGTATTCGGCGGCCGCAGGGACAGGTCTGAAAGATATTTCGAGCCGACTGTTCTGGATAATGTCAGTGCGGATTCTCCGGTGATGCAGGAAGAGATCTTCGGTCCGATATTCCCTGTGCAGACATTCTCGGATATCGATGAGGTGACGGAGTTCGTGAGCTCGCGGGAGAAGCCGCTGGCGCTCTATTATTTCGGAAAACAGGGTTACAAGGTAATCCGCGCCACATCTGCCGGCGGAACTTGCATCAATGACACGATCATGCATATTGCCAATGAGAATGTTCCTTTCGGAGGTGTCGGGATGTCCGGTATGGGCAGCTATCACAACAAGCTCAGTTTCGATGCTTTCACCCATTACAGGGCCGTGATTTCCACGCCGACGTGCATAGACCTTCCGTTCAGGTATATGCCTTATTCCTGGTTCAATGTCGTGAAAAAGTTATTGTAAGGTAACGAAGTTATTGCTATATTTGACAGTGGTGGGAGAGGATTCCGCCGCTGTTTTTTATTTAGTAAAATGTGAAGAAGATGGAAAAGAAATTGTCAAATGTGGTGAAGCCGGAGTCAATGACTGCGGAGGAATGGCAGAAGGAATTGCGGAGACAATTTGTGGAGAGGGAGCCGCTGTCTATAACGCCTGATGCGGATGAGGCCGCCTATGGCGTGTTTGATGTCAGAAATCCCAAGACCAAAAACTGCTACAAGGTCGTGTACAGGGGCGTTGACAGCAAATGGAACTACTGCTCCTGCATGGATTTCAAGACCAACCGGCTCGGCACCTGCAAGCATGTGGAGGCCGTGCGCAAGTGGCTTGAGTCGCATCATAAGAATGCTGCGGTGGTCAATCCTCCATATTCATCTCTGTATGTCTCCTACAAGGACGGCAGGGAAGTGTGCCTGCGGATAGGAAGCTCGCATTGGGCGGAAATGAAAGTGCTTGCGGCAGAATGGTTTACGGAAGACGGCAAGGCTCTGCCCGGGACATTGACCCGAATGCCTGTCTTTATCGCGAAAGCGAAGGAAATCGAGCCGGAATTCCGCTGTTATCCGGATGTAACTGATTATCTCTCAGAGATCAAGGATGCCCAATATCGTGAGCGGTATCTCTCTTCGATGGCGGACAAGAATATGGATTCGCTGCTTAAGACGACATTGTATCCTTACCAGAAAGAGGGCATCCGTTTCGCATTCTCGAAGGGCAAGTCCATTATCGCAGACGAAATGGGACTCGGCAAGACGGTCCAGGCCATCGGCTGTGCTGAACTTATGCGTAAGGCGGGACTGATTTCATCCGTGTTGGTGCTGTGCCCGGCATCATTGAAATACCAATGGAAAAAGGAAATCGAGAAGTTCACGGATTCGGTGGCGGTAATCGTCGAAGGGCCGCAGGACAAGCGCAGGGAACTGTATCGGAGCCAGTCGTTCTACAGGATTGTCTCTTACAATACGATGAGCAATGATATCCGCACTTTCGGCAATGCTTATGCGGAATGTCTGATCATGGATGAGGTGCAGCGACTGAAAAACTGGAACACGCAGATTTCGAGGGCAGCGCGCAAGATAAAATCGGACTATACCATAGTGCTGTCCGGAACTCCGTTGGAAAACAAGCTTGTGGAGCTTTACTCGGTGATGGAGTTCGTGGACCAGTATTGCCTGGGGCCGTATTACAAGTTCATTGACGAGACTACGGTGAAGGACGAAGGCGGCAAGATATTGTCCTACAAGAATTTGAATCTTGTGGGCGAGAGGCTCGCAAAGAGACTGGTACGGCGCAGGAAGGCGGATATAGAACTTCAGCTTCCGGAGCGGACTCAGCAGAATCTGTTCGTGCCGATGACTTCCCGACAGCGTGAAATTCACGATGAACTCAAGGCTGGAGTGGCTCAGATAGTGTCCAAATGGCGCAGAAGCCATTTCCTGAGCGATGTGGACAGAAAACGTCTGATGCTGCTTCTCTCGCAGATGCGCATGGTCTGCGATTCCACATATATTCTCGACCAGGAGACCAGATTCGATACCAAGGTTGAGGAGACTATGAATATAGTGCAGGAGGTGGTGGAGAGCGGGGATGACAAGATCGTGATATTCAGCCAGTGGGAGAGAATGACAAGGCTGATTGCCACGGAGCTGGAAAAGTTGGGCGTGGGTTACGCGTCATTGAACGGCAAAGTGCCTTCCGAGAAAAGAAACGCTCTGGTGGAGAAGTTCTGGAACGAGCCGTCCTGCAGAGTGTTCATATCCACGGATACTGGAAGTACGGGACTGAATCTGCAGATTGCATCGAGGGTGATAAATCTTGATCTGCCGTGGAATCCTTCGGTTCTGGAGCAGCGCGTAGGACGTGTGCACCGTATCGGACAGCGCCGTAATATCCAGGTACTCAATATGATATCTCAGGATTCGTTCGAGGAGAGGATGCTGGCGACATTGGAAGTCAAGGCTTCGCTGTTCGAGGGAATTCTCGACAATGGGGATGATACCGTGGTGCTGGACGACAGCAGGATGAACAATATCCTGAAGGCCGTGGCGGATTATGTGGGTGAAGGGACGGATTCTCCGGACAACCTTTCCGCTGTCATGCCTGTCGGGCCGGAAGATGCTGACAATGAAATGGCCAATGCCCCGGAGGAGAGCCCTGCCGCGGAAGATCGTGAAACGGACTGTTCAGAGTTGCTGAAGCGCGGTTCCGATCTGCTTTCGGACCTTTCGGCGGTGTTGAAATCTCCGGAAAAGACGGCTGAACTTCTTGATGCGATTGTCCATACGGATGCGGAAACCGGCAAGTCGGAACTCAGAATCCCTGTTCCGGACAAGGATGCGGTGGCGACTATCCTATCAAGCCTGCTCGGTCTGCTGCGCTGAATTCTTTGGACTCCAGCGTCGCGCTACTTGGGCTTGATGATATAGAAACAGGAGGTGGTGAACCAGTTGCGCACATACGGAATATGCGCCAGCAGGGAGCAGAGACGTCTCGGGCACAGTCCGAACTTCGCCTTGTAATGAGGGGAGATGAACCAGAAAATCCTGTCATTGACCACATATCCGGTCTTGTTGCATAACTTTTCGAAAAGCTCCGGCGTCATACGTGAACGCTTGATGCTCAGAAGTTCATCTATCTTGGCAGGCTCTTCGCCGAACATCTTCAGCCACGCCTTGTAAACCGGGGCGGGCAGCACGTGCATGAACGGAACCATGGAGCAGACTTTGCTTCTGCAAATCTGCTGGTGGCCTCCGAACGGCATCTGCCAGGCCGGGAAGCCGAAAAATACTATTCCGTCCGGTTTCAGGTAATTCTTGCACCTGAGGAAAAATGCTTCCTTTCCATCCGGTTCGATATGCTCGATGACATCGTGAATAAGTATGATGTCGAACCCGCCGTCCTCGGCGAATGGGTTGTCTGTCAGGAAATTGGCACAGGCAAACTCGCCCTTTACATTGCGCGAAGCGAAAAATTTTCCCGCATTTTCGATTTTGCCCGAAGCCAGGTCCAGTCCGGCCACCGTGCAGCCAGATTCCGCGAAAGGAAGCAGGTTTCCGCCTTCGCCGCAGCCTATTTCCAGAATTTTGGTGTTGCTGTCAATGTTTTTGAACCTCTTGAGATAGTCGATATAGAACTCGCGGGAAGTGCTTGCAAGTTCATTGAAATATCGTTCTCTGTCTATATGTCTTGTCTGCATTGTGCTGAGAATTATTCGTCTCTCATGAACTCTCCCGGAGTCTTGCCCGTGGACAGTCTGAAAAACCTTGTGAAGAATGAATGGTTCTGGAAACCGAGAGTGTCGGACACTTCCTTTATGGAGTATTTTCCGGAAAGCAGGAGACTCTTGGCATCCAGCAGTACATATTCGCGGATCAGGTCAAGCGGTTTTTTGCCGCTCGCTTTCTTTACCAGTCTTGAGAAATGCTTTTCGGAAATGAACTGTCGTCTGGCATAGAAGCCTACAGTCCTGTCTTTTCTGGAAAAATTATGGATGTCCTCCTGGAATCTGTAAAGGACCTCTTTTTCTCTGGAGTAGCCGAGCGCATGGCTGTCCGTGGCCTCTGCATTGACTTTGTCGGAATTTGTTCCGCCGGCCGCGACCGAACGCTTGCGCCACTTCAGCAGCAGGCTCGCGAAAATGTAGGTGAAGCCGGAAAGAATGCCGTCGGAAGTGCTTTCGTCAGAGTTCTTGACAATGAATTTGAGGGACTGGCAGAGCTTCTCGTAATTCTCTGCCTCCTCCTCGTCAATGCTTGCTAGCGCCGGTTCCTGATTATGGAGTACCCACTGCCTCAGACTCCGACCGTGCGTGCTCCTCATTTCGGTCATAATATATTCAGAGTCAATGCCTACGATGATCACGCGGCACGCTTCGATAATGTTTACCTGTTCCAGAATCTGACCGCCGAAGATGACCAGGATACTGCCGCTCTCCAGCAGGTAGTCTTTCTGCTGGATGCGCACGGAAAATTTTCCGGATTTGCAGAAGACGCAGACGGTCAATGATGTTTTGAGAGGGAAGCGAAGGCGTGATGAGCCGTCGTATTCGCCGGTGGAGTCGTATTCCATATTGTCCAGGATGCAGAACTTGCTGTCCACCCAGATCCGGGATATCTGGCCGTCAAGGTAATTCGCGCCTATGGCGCCCAGTATTTCCTCACTTCTCATAATTAGTCAGTTTCTGAACTCGCAAATATACGTATTTTCTGAATAATGTATCCAAAAGGCTCTCTGACAATGTGTCAGTGTTTCTGTTTGGACTGTTTTTTGAAGACTGATGCCGCGGAATGTCCAGAGGACAGGACATCCGATATAAACAATTCTTGAAATGAACAATAAGGAGATGCCTATCCTGCTTCTTACAGGATATCTTGGAAGCGGAAAAACCACATTGGTAAACCGCATTCTTTCAAACAAAAAGGGAATCCGTTTCGCTGTTATCGTAAACGATATCGGAGAGGTCAATATAGATGCTACATTGATCCAGCAGGGCGGTGTGGTCGGACAGAGCGACGACAGTCTCGTGGCGTTGCAGAACGGCTGCATCTGCTGTACGCTCAAGACTGACTTGATGAACCAGATAGTCGAGATCATGAAAATGGACAAGTTCGACTACATTGTCATCGAGGCGAGCGGAATCTGCGAACCTGAGCCTATCGCCCAGACTATCTGTTCAATGAAATCGATCGGCGGAGTCTATACGGAGTTCGGAACTCCGAGACTGGACTGCCTGGTTACCGTGGTGGACGCGCTAAGGATGGCTGACGAGTTCGGCTGCGGAGAGAGCCTTGAACGCAAGAATCTGGAGGAGGACGATATCGAAAACCTTATCATTCAGCAGATTGAGTTCTGTAATGTCATTCTTCTGAACAAGGCGTCTGAAGTGAGCCCTGAGGCATTGGACAAGATCAAGCACATTATCCGTGAGATTCAGACTAAGGCGCAGATAATCGAGTGCGACTATGCGGATGTGGATCTGGAGAAACTGCTCGATACCAATATGTTCGACTATCGTCAGACAGAGTCGGGAGCGGGCTGGATCCGCGGTCTGGAAAGCGATGTCCATGACGAGGAGCATCACCACGAGGAGCACGAAGAGGAGCATGATTATCATCACGAAGATCACGAGGAACATGAGGAACACCATCACGACCATGATGAAGAGCACGAAGACCACGAACATCACGAGGAACATCACCACCATCACCATGATCACGACCACGAAGGCGGTGAAGTCGAAGAATATGGAATCGGAACATTTGTCTATTTCAGAAGGCCGGCATTTGACCTGAACAAGTTCGACTGGTTCGTCAACAAGAAACTTCCGAAGAGCGTGATCCGTGCCAAGGGACTCTGCTATTTCTCCGACAATACCGATATGTCATGCCTTTTCGAGCAGGCAGGAAAGCAGATAATGCTCAGGGAGGCGGGCCAATGGTATGCCACGGCACCGGAGGAGGACCTTATCCGTATGATGAGACAAGATCCTACCATAATGAAGGACTGGGATGCCCACTACGGCGACCGCATGCAGAAGATAGTCTTCATCGGCCAACACATGGACAAGGAACAGATCTGCAAAGACCTGGACGAGTGCCTTGTAAAGGAATAAATACAGTATTAATAAATAATGGTGTGCAGGTTATCGGGAGAGCTTTTCCGATAACCTGTATGCGTATGAGAAGTAACGTCTGAATGGCTTGAAGATGTTCCAGAAAGAAAGCCGGCGCATCATCTTCTTGGAATACGGGTCTATCGGGACGGTGCCGTTGCGGTTTATGGTGATTACCTTTCCGCATATATCCTGATAACGGCATGTTTCCTCGTTTTTGGGTACGCCGTCACCCTGGATTCTGTAGATGCCGTCAGGACGCACCTCGAGGATACGGTGCATGATGAACCTGCCATGGTACCGGAACAGGACAATGTCGCCTGCGGCCGGTGAAACCTCCTCTTTTCCCTCAGGAGTATATGATGCTGCACCACAGAGAGTTACGGTATCCTTTTCCGGTCTTATGAAAGGCAGCATGCTCCATCCCTTTACAGGAATGGTCACCGTGTGTCCCTCCTTGAGCAGACCGGTCACATTGTTGAAAAACAAGTCGTTTTCTATTACAAATCTATCCATTTTACGAACTTCTGCAGAACAATTCCGCGAATTTAATGAAAATTAACTAATTTTGTGAAGATACTGATACTAATAAGAAATGAAGATAAAGAATGGTTTTGTCCTTCGCGAAATCTGCGGAGAGAATGTGATTTCAGAAGAAGGTTTGTCCAATGTCAATATGGGGCGGATCATTTGTCTCAATGAATCTGCCGCGTTCCTGCT